>JALWJX010000059.1 GCA_026996895.1 Candidatus Kapaibacterium sp. | reverse complement strand
TCATCGCAAACAGGAGTGTGTAGACACACACACACGATTTGCAGAAAATGTTTTCAGTTTCATCATTTTCCAGATCCTGAAATTGTGAAACTCACTATTCAAGGATGGAGCAAATATACAAAAAATTCCGGACACAGGCAAGGGCGGGAATGGGCATTGGGGAAAGGTTGGTTTTGATGGTAGAAGCGGGCGTTTGCGCTCCGGTGAGAGTGAGCGTGGTAATGCTGTCTTTCTACGGCTGGAAGTACCCACTTCCGTGTGCATACCGGCGTCGCTGTTTCCGACAGCAAGCTGATTGTTCGGCATCCAGAAAATAGCATAAGACTGATGTTCTCGCAGCATAGCTTGCTATGGGCAGTTTCCTGCCAAAACACTAAGGGTGATGGTGCGTCACCACAGCAGCAACAAAGAGCAATAGCGGTCAATGGAACAATATGGCAAAAATTTTCATTTCTGTCGGTGATCCTTCAGCAGATGCCCACGCCGCCCGTTTAATGCGAGTGCTCAAAGCGCGGCGTCCGGATCTTGAGTTCATCGGGCTGGGCGGACCGGCGATGCAGGCGCAGGGATTGCAGTCGCTCGTTCCCTTTGAATCCCTCAGTGTCGTGGGATTCTGGGAGGTTGTGAAAAAATACGCGTTTTTCCGGAGCGTATTGCGGCGTTGTAAAAAAGTGCTTCAGGAGCAGCGGCCGGATCTGTTCCTTCCCATTGATTTTCCTGGTTTCAACCTGCGCCTTGCCACGTTTGCCAGAAAACTTCGGATTCCGACGATTTACTATATCGCTCCGCAATTGTGGGCGTGGGGTAAGCAGCGGGCGCAGACGCTGGCAAACAGTGTTGATTTGCTCCTGGTGGTTTTTCCATTCGAAGAAGCTTTTTTTACGCAACTGGGTGTCCCAGCCCTGTATGTCGGACATCCTTTGCTGGATGATCCACAGTTTGCAGCGCTGCCACGCCGATTTGAGTATCGGGATGATACGATTGTCTTGATGCCCGGTAGTCGACCTCAGGAGCTTGCGCATCATTTACCCCTGATGCTTCAGACGGCAACGATTCTGGCATCCTATTTGCCGGAGTTAAGTTTCACGATCGTCAAACCTGAAACGCTTCCTTTGGAAAGTTACATACCCTATTTCCGATCTTACGAGCATCTGGAACTGGAGTTTGCTTCTACGGCATCGCAGGCATTGCAATGGGCGAAAGCGGCAATTATCAAAGCTGGCACTTCAACCCTGGAAGCGGCTGTGCTTCTCACTCCTTTTGTTACGGTGTACAAAACCTCTGCACTCTCCTACCGAATTGGCAAATGGCTGGTCAACGTCCCGCATATTACGCTGGTCAACATTTTGTTACAACAGGCGGTTGTCCCAGAGTTCATCCAGGATGAAGCACAGCCGAAGGCAATTGCAGAATCCGTGCTGTCCATTCTCACGAATTCAGAATACCGTTCGTTATTCCTATCCCAATTCCAGCAGCTCCGTGCGACGCTGGGTGGCTCTGGAGCAACGGAAACAGTTGCGGATGTGATTCTCGGGCGGCTTGCACAATGAATCTTGCATTGTCCGTACTGGATTGGTGGTGCCGATCGTGGCGTCTTCGCTCCTATGTTTCCGGTTCTCTTCCTCACCCTGCCGTTGTGGCGATGTGGCACGATGAGATGTTGCCGGTATGGCGGTTTTTTGCCTCCGTCACTGCTGCAGCGTTGATTAGCTACAGTCGGGATGGGGAATGGCTGGCGCGACTGCTGCAGCGCTGGCAGTATACCGTTGTTCGGGGATCGCGTCATCGAGGAGGGAAAGAAGCACTTCACCAGTTGGCTGCTTTAGCCCGGCAGTACACGGTGTTGATAACACCTGATGGATCAAGGGGACCGCGCCATCGGTTTAAACCCGGAGCTGTCGTGCTGGCGCATCGTACCCAGCGACCGCTGTTGTTATGCAGAATTCGAGCTCGGGGGATTCGATTCTCCCGCAGTTGGGATCGTTTCCTGCTCCCCTATCCCTTTGCCCACATCGAGCTTTTCTTTTCACCGCCGATTCGTGTTCCGCAGGACGCATCGCCAGATGAAATTGATCAATGGATCCAGCAGTGCGAACAGTGGTTGAATCTTCCACCAGAACGTTTGCCCGAATGCGCCACTTCTTGAAAGCTGGAAGCTGGCTCTATGGAGGGGTCCTTCGCTGCCGGCAATGGCTCTATCGCACAGGACTTCGAAAACCCGTTTATCCACCGCTGCCCACAATCAGCGTTGGTAATCTGCTGGTTGGCGGTACCGGCAAAACGCCTTTTGTACACTGGCTTGCTCGTTACTTGCTCCAGCAGGGCAGAAGACCAGCGATTCTTTCCCGTGGCTACCGACGCCGGTCTTCGGGACTTCTCGTTGTTTCGGATGGGCAGCAAATAACGGCTTCGGTGACGGCAGCCGGCGATGAACCCTACTGGTATGCGTGGAAACTTCCCTCGGTACCGGTTGTGGTCGATAGCAATCGGTCTCGAGCCGCTGCGTATGTTGCCCGCTCCTTTGCGGTTGATACTTTGATTTTCGATGACGCTTTCCAGCACTGGCAGTGTCACCGCCACTGTGATCTGGTGATTGTAACCTCGGAAACGCTGGAGGAGCATTCTTTGCTGCCAGCAGGGAAATTGCGCGAGCCCCTCGACGCTTTGCATCGTGCAGATCTGTTGCTGGCACGTGCACCGCTGTCGTGTGATGTGCTGCGTTCGGTAGTGCCAGAGCGCCCGTGCCTTCCCTTTACCGTGGCGTTTGGCGAATTGCAACTGTTTCTGGGCAATGGATTACCACCAGAACATTTCGTTGCTTTTGCTGGCATTGCCAATCCTCAGCAATTCTTTCAACAACTGCTTCGTGATGGCGTTCCAGTTGTGCAAACACTGACTTTTCCGGATCATCACTGGTATACGCTGGAAGATCTTCGGACGTTGCAGCGCCTTCTGCGTCAGCAAAAAGCAGCCGCACTGGTCACGACGGAAAAGGATGCGGTTCGTCTTCTGCCGTACCGACAGCAGATTGAACAATCTGGCATTACGGTGTACGTGCTTCCGATGTGGGTGGAACTGAGTGATCCAGCAGCAGAGCAGTTGAAAAATCTTCTGGAACAATGTCTGAGCCGACCCATACCCAACCGATTCGCATAGCCGTTGCGGCTGCGTCGGAAGAAAAGGCGCTGCCCTACCAGCAGTGGTTACACCGAGCAGCTTCGGTTGCTTCGGTTGCTTCACTGGAACTGGTGGTGCTGACTCCGGCGATGTCTGTTTCGGAAGCAGTGGAACAGATGGATCGCTGTTCCGGACTGCTGCTGACCGGCGGCAAAGACATTCATCCGCAGCGGTATGGGCTTGAACATCGGGCAGCGGAGTGCCGGCTGGAGCCGCAGCGTGATGCGCTGGAGTTTGCTGTGTTTGATGCTGCGCAAAGGGCGAAAAAGCCGATTCTGGGCATCTGCCGAGGTTGCCAGTTGATCAACGTTGCCCTGGGTGGTTCACTGTATGTGGATATTCCCACGGATCTGCGAACGTCCATCGAACACCGGAAGCAGAATCAGCGGGATTCGGAGCATCCTATCGCTGTTGTTGGTGGGTCGTTGCTGTTCAAAATAACCGGGGAAGTGGAGGGGATTGTAAACAGTGCTCACCATCAGGCAATTCATCAGCCGGGCCGTGGCTTGACCGTCACAGCATATAGTCCGGACAATGTTGCAGAGGCGGTGGAATGGGAATCGCTTTATGGCAGTAGCTTCCTGCTGGGTGTTCAGTGGCATCCGGAGCGAATGGCATTTGATAATCCGTTTTCGGGGAAGATCGCCGCTCATTTTCTCTTTGAAGTAGAGAGCTTCGCGTTGCTGCTGGGCGCAACCTGATGGCTGTCAGTGCGGCTGCGGGATGCCGGTCTACTCCATTTCAAGATGCTTGCTATGTTTAGTGCACCGTGATTGCTGGCTGGCTTTGGGAAGTAGCTAAGGGATTGTCTGATTGCCTATTGGTCGTTTGGACTCTCACTGTTTTGGGAAATTGTCATATCCGAGAAGGAGCTTGTGCCGGCGATGCATTACTGCTCTGTGTCGCGGAGAATGCCTTCCTGTTTTGCTGCGGCTGCGATCATGTCGGCTATCTGTTGCGGCGATTTGCCCGCTATCTCAATCCGAACATTTGCCCATTGTTGATACAGCGGACGGCGACGATCCCAGAGCAACCGCAGTTCTTCCTGCGGTGGCAGCGATGTCAAGGGGGGGCGGTTCTGTGGATCATAGCGTTCCAGAAGCTGGTCCCACGGAAGGTCCAGCCAGACGCGCCAGGTGCAATGTTCAATCAATCGGAACAAATCTGGGTGCTCTACAATACCGGCACCGGTGTCAATAATGTGCGGTGGTTGCGCTAAGAGCATCCGCAACATCTGTCCCTCCCACTCCCGGAAGTATTCCCAGCCGTACAGAGTTACCATCTCTGGTATCGATAGCCGGGTCATCCGTTCAACGATGGTATCCAGCGATGACCACGGCGTTCCGCAGCGTCGGGCGAGTAGCGGTGCAACGGTCGTTTTGCCAACGGAGCGGAAGCCAATGAGCAGGATGGAACGTTGTAACTTCATCCAGTTGTTCAGAGATCTCGCCAGTTTCCCTTCACTCAAAAATACGCAATTTGTGCGGATCAGCTTGATGTTTCTGAGACGTTCGCTGAGGATGTAAGCAATTCCCGGTGTTTCCAGAATTCCGGATATGATTTGCGCACACACGCAGGATCGTCCAGTTGGATATGCGGATTGCGGAGTTTCAGCAATCCAAATGCCATTGCAATGCGGTGGTCATTGTAGGTTCGAATGGTGGCAGGATGGATGGTATTTGCTGGCGTGATGATGATTTCGTTTTGCCGGGATACTACCTGAGCGCCGATGCGTTGTAAATTTTCCACGACTGCCTTGATGCGGTCCGATTCCTTCCACCGGAGGTGCTGGAAATCCCGAAAGCGGGAGGGCGTATGGGCGCAGGCAGCGTAGACTGCCAATGCAGGGAACAGATCAGGAATATTGCGGAGTGAGACGTCGATTCCTTGTTGACAGGAACCATCGATCAGAAGCTCGTTTCCGTTCCACTGGAGTGAAGCGCCAGCGTTTTGCAGGAGCTCCACGATGGTGGAATCACTCTGTAAGCTGTTGTACTGGAGCTGCGGCAGGATGACGGGGCGTTCAGCGATCAGTGCGCCGACAATCCAGAATGCAGCCGCAGACCAGTCGCGTTCAACCGTCCACGTTTGCGCAGGGAGTGGTGCCCCATCACTCGTGATCATCACCTCGTGTTCGGATTGCCACGAGACTTCGACGCCGGATTGTTCTAAGAACCACTGGGTCATCCGGAGGTATCCTGCGGATACCAGCGGAGTGCTCAGCTCGATGAGGGTGGTGCCGGACAGTCTGGCTGCGACGAACAGCAGAGCAGAGAGGAATTGCGAAGAAATATGTCCCGGCATTACGACCCGTCCGGGACGAAGCGATCCACCAACGATAGAGATTGGCAGAAACCCATTGGTTGATCGGATTTGTGCTCCCATTTGTTCCAGCGCACTGAGCAGCGGTTGCAGCGGACGCTGCCGCATCCGTGGCGTTCCGTCGAGCTGGACTTCGTGTGCACTCAGGAGGGCGGCAAGGGCAGTGAGAAACCGGACAGTTGTCCCGGAGTTTCCAGCAAACAGGCGGATCGGCCGGGATGGGGGAATGACGTTCTGAACCCGCAATCCGGTTGATTCGTATGCCCATTGTACCCCCAGCGCTTCCAATCCTTTCGCTGTCAATTGGGTATCTTCTGCCCAGAGCGGTGATTGAATGACCGTTCCCGGAGCAGCTAATGCGCCAGTGACCATTGCCCGGTGGGTGAAGCTTTTGGAAGGAGGAACCAGAATGCGGATTGGGGTGGTCATCAGCGTGCTTTTTCCTTCGTTTGTTTTTCCTTTGTGTTGCTTCCCTGCACTGTGATCTGGCGCTGAGGCTTTTGGTTGGAGATTATCCAGCCGGGAGTCAACTGGTCAGTCTGGGTGAACATAGTACCCCGTTTGATCATTGGAGCTGTTTCCATACCTGCCACATTTGCTGGATAGAGGGGCAAACGTTTGTGAAGAGCTGAAATTGATAGCGCGCCTGATGCAGAAAGAGCTCGATCCCGGTGATAATCGCAGCAACGCCCTGCTGTCGTGCAGTCTGGACCAGCAGTGTTTCAGCGGGGTTGTGCACCACTTCCACCAGCACCATTTGAGGATGAAGGTAGGGGGTCAATGGCAGCATCTGCTCCGTATAGGGAACCATCCCAACAGGAGTGGCGTGAATGAGGATGTCAACCGGTGCTGGGAGTGGCGCACCCAGCGGAAGGGAGGAGCAGTGGAAGTGCGTTGCCAGCGCCTTGCGCTTTGCCGCCGATCGTCCCATCACCCAGATCTGAGAAACGCCCATTTGCTGGAGTACGCCGATGGCAGTTCGGGCAGTAGCGCCCGTGCCAACGACCAGTGCCCGGCGGAGTTGTGATTGGAAGGGGAGCAGCAGCTCGCGCAGTGCCAGAAAATCGGTATTGAAGGCTGCCCAGTGGTCTTCCCGTCGAAGAATGGTATTGCAAACCCCTGTTATCTGGACTTCTGGTGACCGTTCTTCGCACAGTGCCACCGCTGTTTGTTTGTGCGGAATCGTGATGCTGGCACCATCCAGCCACGGCTGCCAGGCAGCGAATGCAGCAGAAAAGTCAGGATCGGGGAAATTGAGATAGAGCCAGCGATCTGCATAGCCGAAAAGTGCCAGCAGGGCGTTATGGAGTTGCCATCCCCGGCTTTGGTGCAGGGGATAGCCGAAAAGTCCCAGCAGCCGGGTCTCTGGCGTTTTTTGATCCAGCCGATACCATCGGAGTTCCTCCATAGTTGGTTGCCCGGCTGCCGTTCGTTCAGTTCCAGCAGCGATGTATGTCCACGCATTTCCGAGGATCGCAGCCCAGAGGCGGGTGCTGGTCGCATTTTCGCCGGAGCAGTGAACGATAAATTTTTTGTTCAGCGATTTCCAGAAATCAATGAGGGCAGTGACCGTACGCATACAGCGGGCGAATTCTTCCGGGAGAACGCATTTGTACACCGCAGCCGGAATTGCTGCCATTGCACGTACGGTGGCATCGACAGACTGTTCGTCCGTGAAATGGGCTGAAAGCACGCCGCGGCGGGCGAAGACCGTGTTGAGAAAATCCTGATCAAAGGCGGCAATGCCCTGAATGTCCACATCGATCCACTGGCAGCCTGCTTCAATAGCTGCTTTATAGAGCTGCACCCATTGGTGCATTGATCCCTCCCATTCACCACCTTCTGCTCTGCGTCGAATTGTAGCAATGATTGGCTGAGGGATCTGCCGCCGGGCTGCCTGCCAGTCGGGCGTTCGCCAGCGATCTGCGCGGAGCTCCACCAGATCTACTGGCTGGCTAATCTCCGCTAAGGTCGGCAGATTGTGGATCGAACTGATCCAGAACGAGAGGCAGGTTTTGAAGGGATTCCCACGCATAGAGAAACTGTGATTGCGAAACAGGCTCATAGAGACACGGATCGCCAATGGTGTGGAGGAGGCTACAGCGCACCTCGTCATCTGATTTCTTGTCATATTGCATCCATCGCCACAGCTCGTCTGGATCAGCATTCAGCAATTGGAGCACACTGGGTTCTGGGTAGCGTTCCAGAAGTGTTTGTAATTCTTTTAAGAGGTATCCTGGACAGGAGCAGAGTCGTTGCGACAGCAGTAATTCCACTGCCATTCCAATCAGGATCGCCGCTCCGTGGGAGATTGTGTAGTTGAAGTACCGTTCCAGAGCGTGCCCAACAGTGTGCCCAAAATTCAGCGAGGCGCGGTACCAGCGTTCATCAGGATCGTGTTCAACGACCCATTTCTTCCAGTGCAAAGATCGACGGATAATACGCTGGACCCAGACAGAGTCTCGTGCTCGAATTTCCCGGTAATATTTCTTCAAAACGGTTAACAACTGGACGTCGAACAGGAGGGCATACTTAATCACCTCGGCTAAACCATTGACCCACTCAGCCCACGGCAGCGTTCGGAGGAAACGGGTGCGGATAAAAACAGCGGTGGGATAATGAAATGTGCCGAGCAGATTTTTACCCTGTGGATGGTTGATAGCTACCTTCCCACCCAGACAGCTATCCACCTGCGCCAGTAGCGTGGTGGGGAAGAACACATAACGAATACCCCGATGAATGGTCGCTGCTACGAAACCGGCAAGATCGCCCAGCGTTCCACCACCGACAATAATGATGAGCGAATGCCGATTGATTCTGGCATTTAGTAAAACATCTTCCAGAATGTCCCGAAAACGTCGCGATTTGTACGGTTCTCCCGCCGGGAATAAGACTACCAGTTCAGTCTTTTCCGTGTTCTCCTGGTAATACTCCAGGATTTTTGAGTGCAGTTGGTTAACGGTTGCATCCACAATCCAGAAAATCTGGTCAATCCGATAAGGGTATACCTGCAACCACCGCTGCCACTGATCGTGTAGGGCGGGTGCAATAAAAAATGGTATGGGATTGAGCTCCCGATCACGGATGTTCAAGGTAAGAATGTCCATAGCTGCGGCGCCACTCCAAGAATGAGCGAATTTTTTTCATCATTTCCTGAAATTGGGTAAGAGTCAGTGCCTGATCTGCATCAGAGAGTGCTCGATGGGGGCGCGGGTGTACTTCTACCATAATGCCGTCGGCACCTGCGGCTAAGGCTGCCAGGCTCATTGGCTCAATGTACTCCGGTCGACCAGTTCCGTGGCTGGGGTCGACAATGATGGGCAAATGGGAATACTGTTTGACCGCCGGCACAATGCTGAGATCCAGGGTATTTCGGGTGAAGTCGGAAAAACCGCGAATGCCGCGCTCGCACAAAACAACGTTCGGATTTCCTTCTGCTAAGATGTACTCGGCACTCATCAGAAACTCATAGAGGGTAGCAGACATCCCGCGTTTCAACAGCACAGGTTTATCCTGTCGTCCGACGGCTCGCAGCAGGGGGTAGTTGTACATATTCCGACTGCCAATTTGGAGCATATCTGCATACTCAGCAACAAGCGGTACATCGGCAGGATCCAGTACTTCAGTCACAATACCCAATCCCGTCATTTCTCGTGCCTGTGCCAGAAGCTCCAATCCTTTTGCGCCCAGCCCCTGGAAATCATACGGGCTGGTGCGCGGTTTGAACGCGCCGCCCCGAAGTAAATGCGCCCCGGCTTCTTTGACTGCCAGCGCTGTTTCCACAATCTGTTCCGCACTTTCTACCGCACAGGGACCAGCAATCACAACCGGCTCACCGCTTCCAATAAAAACCGATCCAATGCTCACGACCGTATCTTCGGGCTGGTACTGTCGCGAAGCATACTTCCACGATTCTTTCATCCGCCCCTCTTTTTCCCTCTGCAACTTTGTACTGAGATTCAGCAGACGGTGATCGAAAAACTTCATTGAGAAAAGGAAAAACGTTTGCTCTGAAAGGAGTAAAGGGTCGAACAACCTTGACTCTCCACTGAGCACGACTGCCAGCCGTCTAAGGCGGGCACAGAAAAACAACCGGGGAGTAGATGAATGATGATTGTTGCAGCAGTCTTGCCCGAAATACGGGAACTTTTGCAACAGCGGGACTTTATGACCATTCGGTCTGTTCTGGAGGAATGGCATCCGGTCGAAATTGCAGAGTTGATTGAACATCTGGAGCCGCACGAACAGGCACTGCTGTTCCGCATCCTGCCTACGGAATTAGCCGCCGATGTTTTTGAGTATCTGGAACTGGAGCAGCAGAAAGCGTTGTTGCAGACCTTAGCACAGCGGGAAATTGCCTCGATACTCAATGAAATGGATCCGGATGACCGGACAGCACTGCTGGAAGAATTGCCGGGCAACGTAGTGCAACAACTGCTCAATCTGTTGTCTCCAGAGGAACGGGAAATTGCTCAGGCGCTCCTTGCCTATCCGGAGGAAAGCGTTGGACGCTTAATGACAACGGACTTTGTGGCAGTCCGGGCACACTGGACCGTGCAGAAAGTGCTGGACTATATCCGGACTTATGGCAAGGATAGCGAGACGTTGAACATTTTGTATGTTACCGATGACCAGGGGAAACTGATTGGAGAGCTGCCGATTCGGAAATTGCTACTGGCAGAACCGGAAAGCTATGTCTTCGACATTATGAACGAGCATTTTCCCTTTCTGTATGCCACCGATCCACAGGAGAAAGCGATTGAGGTGTTTAAAGAGTACGATCGCGTTGCTTTGCCGGTGATTGATACCCGTGGATATTTGCTGGGGATCGTTACCGTCGACGACATTCTGGATGTGGTGGAAGAAGAAGACACGGAGGATATTCAAAAGTTTGGGGGAATGGAGGCGCTGGAAACCAGCTATACTGCTACCCCATTGCTGGAAATGGTACGGAAACGAGGAATGTGGTTGATTCTTCTTTTTGTCGGCGAAATGTTTACCGCCACTGCCCTCGGATATTTCGAGCATCAAATTGCACAGGCGGTCATCTTAGCATTGTTTATTCCCCTGCTGATTTCCAGCGGCGGCAACTCTGGCTCACAGACCGCAACCCTTGTGATTCGGGCAATGGCATTGGGGGAGTTGCAGTTGGGAGACTGGAAAAAAGTTTTACGCCGGGAACTCCTGACTGGACTCCTGCTGGGCGCAATGCTGGGCATCCTGGGCTTTATGCGGGCAGCTTTTACCGCTGCCACAGATCCGCGATACCATAGCTTCTGGCATCTTATTGGGTTCACCGTGTTTCTGGCGCTGGTTGGCATTGTGCTCTGGGGGACGATTGTTGGCTCGATGCTGCCCTTCCTGCTGCGCCGCCTGGGACTGGATCCTGCCACTTCTTCTGCTCCTTTCGTTGCAACCCTGGTGGACGTAACGGGGATTATCATCTACTTCACTGTTGCCAACCTGATTTTGTATGGCATTTTGTTGTAACCGGTCGCTGCCGCCGTGATGGCGGTTTGAAAATCAGAGAAAACAGCTTTGAGGTGCCATTGCGACTTTCTCACATTGCCCTTCTTTGCTTCTTCCGTAAATTTGCACTTTTCGGGCATTTGTGAGAATGGTAGAGGATCAAAAGAAGTGGATCGGAGCACAATGCAACAACACAACGGGTATTACCGATTCCCGACCATCTGGAAGGACAAAATTGCTTTTGTTGCTGAAGATGATCTCTGGATCACGACCACAGCAGCAGGGGTAGCGCAGCGACTCACCAAAAGTAAAGGCAAGATTGCCCATCCCCGCTTCTCACCCGATGGCAAATGGATTGCGTACATCGCAACGGAAGAAGGTGTTCCCGATGTCTACGTAATGCCGGCAGAGGGAGGAGAGCCGCGTCGACTTACCTTCTGGGGTGCTGCTTGGGTGTTCTTGGGATGGTCGCCGGATAGTTCTCAGGTGATTTTTGCCAGCAATGCCTGGCAGCCGTTTCGCCAGATGGTGAAACTGTATGCCATTGGACTTGAGGGGGGCGATCCCGTTGAGTTACCCTACGGATTGGCGTTTAGCATTGCGTATGAGCCGGGAGGCAAAGGAGTGCTGATCGGACGCAATACCACAGACTATGCTCGATGGAAACGATATCGAGGAGGAACAGTTGGCGTTCTGTGGATCGATCGCAAAGGATCGGGACAGTTTACTCGCTTGTTACCCGATCTGGTGGGTAATCTGACCGCGCCAATGTGGATTGGAAACCGAATCTATTTTCTCTCCGATCACGAAGGAATCGGGAATTTGTATTCGTGCACACCGCAGGGGGACGATCTGCGGCGCCACACCCACCATACTGAATTTTACGCCCGCAATGCGACTACCGATGGACGCCGGATTGTGTATCACGCCGGGGGCGATTTGTATGTTTTTGACCCTGAAACGGATACAACGCAACAGGTGCCAGTCGAGATTCGCAGTCCCCGGGAAGCGCGCCAGCGAAAGTTCGTTTCCCCAACGAAATTTTTTGAACGCTTTACGCCGCATCCTGAAGGACATTCTCTCTGCGTGACGATTCGTGGGAAAACCTTTCTTTTTCCTAATTGGGAAGGAGCCGTACTGCAATTGGGAAAAACGCGGGGAGTACGCTACCGGTTGTGTAGCTGGATGCCTGACAAACAGCATTTGTTGACGGTATCCGATGAGACTGGCGAGGAAGTGCTGGAGCTTTATCATCTGGATGATTTAACAACGCCGAAAAAGCGATATCCGAAGCTGGATATTGGTCACCCGCTGGAAATGGCAATTTCACCCCGGCGTAATTTTGCTGCTATCACCAATCACCGAAATGAGCTTTTGCTGGTCAATCTGGATACCGGGCGTTTGAAGGTGATCGATCGGAGCGAGTATGCGGTGTTGCAGGGGATCGACTGGTCCCCCGATGGGCAGTGGCTGACCTACAGCATTGCTGAAACGCCCCATACGTTTTCCATCAAACTGTATAATGTCAAAACTCGCAAAAAGCATCTGGTTACTCAGCCTCGTTTTCGTGATATCCAGCCGACCTTTGATCCGCAAGGGCGGTATTTGTATTTCCTCTCGTATCGGGAGTTCAACCCGGTATATGACAGCCTCTACTTCGACCTGGGATTTCCGAAAGGGGCACGTCCCTATTTGATTATGCTGCAAAAAGATGCACCTTCGCCATTCGATAAAGAACCGCGATTGGTGACGGCTGCCAGACCGCAGCCTCCGTCAAAGGCAAAGGGAAAGCAGTCGAAGGATACGGAAAAGCAGGATACGGTGCCATCGGTGCACATTGATTTTGAGGGTATTGAACAACGCATTCGGCAATTTCCCGTGCCGGAAAACCGGTATGTGGGTATTCAGGGGACGGCTGAGGCAGTCTTTCTGCTTTCCGTTTCGCCAACCGGCAGCCTGGAGCAGCAGGCAACAGGGGGTGAATTGGGAATGTACCATTTTCAAAAGCGGCGCTATGTCACGCTGGCACAGGATATACAGGTGTTTAGTCTCTCAGCCGATCGTCAGCATTTGACGTATCAAACGAAAGATAACCGACTGCGGGTTGTCAAAGTTGCCACAGCGATCAATACTGAAAAACTCCCAGATAGCACTGCCTATACGGAAGAAGGGGGATGGATCAACCTTGGACGAATTCGGGTTGAAGTAGATCCTGCTGCTGAGTATCGGCAAATTTTGCGAGAAGTGTGGCGTTTGCAGCGCGAACATTTCTGGACCGCTGATATGGGTGGTATTGACTGGGAGGCAATTTATCAGCGTTATGCGCCTTTGCTGGATCGGATTACCACCCGCGATGAGCTGTCGGATCTGATCTGGGAACTGCAGGGCGAGCTGGGGACCTCGCACGCTTACGAATTTGGTGGTGATTATCCGGTGCCACCACAGTATCTGCCGGGCTTTCTGGGAGCAGACATCCAGTTTGACCCAAAGGTGCAGGCGCACCGGATCACGAAGATTTATCAGGGGGATCCGTGGAAGGAAGACAGCAGCTCGCCACTGGCACGCTTTGGATCCCAGATTCGAGAAGGGGACTTGTTATTAGCAATCAACGGGCGAAAGTTGAGCAAGCAGCATCCACCGTGTGAAGCATTGATCAATCACGCTCACGACGAGATCGCTATTACCGTTGCCCGGTCGAAGCGGCACAAAAAACGCACGTTTGTCATTCGAACCCTGCGGTCTGAGCGACTGGCTCGCTATCGTGATTGGGTCGAGCATAATCGTGCTTATGTGCGAGCGAAAACGAAGGGACGTGTGGGCTATGTGCACATTCCGGATATGGGACCGCACGGATTTGCAGAATTTCACCGGTACTTTTTGCAGGAATCTGCTGCAGAAGCGTTGATTGTGGATGTGCGGTATAACGGTGGGGGGCATGTATCGCAACTGATCCTGGAAAAACTGCTGCGTCGTCCACTGGCTTTTATATTCCGCCGCTGGGGAAGTCCGGAGCCATATCCTTCGTATGCACTCAGTGGGCCGATCGTTGCCATTACCAATGAGTACGCTGGATCCGACGGCGATATTTTTAGCCATAGCTTTAAGATGCTGCGGCTGGGCAAATTGATCGGGAAGCGAACGTGGGGCGGTGTCGTTGGCATTTCGCCGCGCTATCGGCTGGTCGATGGGACGCTGACTACCCAGCCGGAATTTTCTTTCTGGTTTACGGATGTGGAATGGCAGATTGAGAACCACGGGACTGAGCCAGATATTGAAGTGGAAATCACACCACAGGATTGGGCGCAGGGAAAAGATCCGCAACTGGATAAAGCCATTGCTGTGGTGTTGCAGGAGCTCAAGCACTTTCCAGTTGCCAGACCCCGCTTTACCTATCGTCCGCAGTTAGCAGCGCCGCAGACATTGCGGAAACCACGTTCGACAGCATAAATGGACGATGCGGTTGGGGTTGACAAAGCGGCAGAGTGAAGTCCTGCACTTTTTGCGTGAGTACATTCAGCAAAACGGTTTTCCCCCAACGATTCAGGAAATCCAGCAACATTTTGGTTTTTCCTCATCCAACGCTGCCAGCTCCGTTCTTCGTGCGCTGGAGCGGAAAGGGTACATTATCCGAACTCGAAAGCATTGTGCTCGATCGATCCAGTTGGTGGATGAAGATGCACCCTCTTCTGCTCAGCATACGGGAAATGGCAAACAGATTACGATCATTGGAGAGGGATCGGCAGATAATCCGCTTTCTGTGTTCTTAAATCCCCGGGGACAAATTGTGATTGACCCTGCTTTTTACGCTTCCGAACAGCCCCTCTTCGCTGCTGTTGTGCCAGATGATGCGCTGGCGCGCGATGGGATTACCGCTGGTGACCTGGTCGTGGTGGAGCAAACAACGCTTTTTCCCCATCGTTCCCTGGTAATTGGATTGCTCCATACAACCCTGTTTGTTCGCCACTATCTGGTTCAGTCGGATGACCGGATTGAGCTGCGAGCATCGATGAAAGGATTTCCACCGATTAAGTTTACCACCGGCGATCCACATATTGCCCTTTTAGGACGTGTCATTGGCATTATGAAACGGCTGTAAAACTCTGAATGCGGCATATTCACGTAGCATCGGTTTCTTCAACAAACGATCTCTGCAAAGCGTTGCTTGGCACAGAAGATGCTATTGTTGTTACCGCTGACCAGCAGACGGCAGGCAGGGGGCAACGAGGACGCCGCTGGGAAAGCCCACCGGAAGGGAACCTGTATTGTTCCCTGGGTTTTCGGCATCATCCACCCATAACGCCTGACCAGACTTTTGCCTTTCTCTTTCTTGCTGCACTGAGTCTGAAAGCCGTTGCCGAGTATTTGCTGCCGCATTGTCCTCTCTTGCTGAAGTATCCCAATGATCTGTATGTGCGCGTGCAGCGGCACTGGAAGAAACTTGCTGGCATTCTCATTGAGCATACTTTTGCAGGAGATCGGTGTACTGCTACAGTCATTGGCATTGGAGTGAATGTTGAACAAACAACTTTCCCAACTGCGCTCGGTGAGAAAGCAACCTCTTTTGCATTGCTGGGAGCTGCCGTTCCCCGATCGCGCATCCTTGCTGCTTTACTTTTCGTCTTTGAGCAGTTGCGAACACAGCCATCGCAGCAATTGTTTCAGTGGTGGAAGGAAGAGTTAGCGCTGGAGCAGATTGCTCTATCGCTGGAAGCTGGGGCGGCAACCGTGCTGGAAATATTACCTGATGCGACGATACGCCTTGAGCAGCAGGGCAAGATCCGTGAACACCACTTTCACAATGCTTCGCTGGTATACGACCTCGATGCGGCGTTTCAGCAACGATTGAAAAGCGCCAGCTTTACAGAAAAACTGATAGCGAGGGGAGTCCTACCGGTGTCAGGGATTGAAATGCTTCTGCATACTGGACGCCAATGAGAGCGCCGAAGTATCGGGCACGGCTTTCCAGCATCTCCAGAAAATCCGCTGACGAAATGAAAGTTTGCGGTCCGTACTTTTGTTCCGCACCTGGCGTGTACACCTGAGAGCGGTAAGCTCGCACTAACGCCATTTTGTGCTCAAACACCGGAGAAATGTCGACAAAAAAGTCCGGGTGAAATTCGTAGACTTGCATATAAGAAAATGCCTTCTTAATGATCCAGCGAGGCTGCTCCTGTCCCTGCCACGTTGTCTCGAATCGGGCTAAACCGCTGAGGAACAGTGCTCGCCGCACCAATCGGTGCACCACCTCGTGATCCGGATGCCGTTCGAAGGCGGGAGGGAACAGCACGATGGTTGGCTGGAAGTATCGCAATACCTGCACGATCTTTGTCGCATTTGACAGGGAAAGCTCAATCATGCCGTCTGGCATTTCCAGATTGACCCGCTCGACGACATTGAGCATTTCGGCTGCCTGTTGTGCCTCTTGATTCCGAATGTCTGCATTGCCGCGACTGCCCATTTCGCCACGGGTGCAATCCACGATGGCGATCTTTTTCCCTTCAGCCGCCAGACGGAGCAGCGTCCCGCCGCAGGTGAATTCCACGTCGTCGGGATGAGCACCAATGGCTAAAACATCGACCGGTTGTACTGGCGCTTGCGCTTCTGACATATTACGACCCTTTCATTCTGCTGTTAGCTTCCCTGATCCTGCAATTGCATTGTCCCTGCACATTTTATCGTCCCGTCAACCGGTGGATTTTTTCTACTCGCCGCTGGTGGCGTCCTCCTTCAAAAGGTGTTGTCAGAAAAATTTCGACCATTCTTTGAGCCAACTCCAGCGATACCAGCCGCCCACCGAAGGTGAGGATATTGGCGTTGTTGTGTTCGCGCGCCAGACGTGCCATCTCCTCGGAACAGCAGTTCGCTGCTCTCACCCCGCTCACTTTGTTCGCCGTAATGGCAACGCCGATGCCAGTGCCGCAAATAAGGATGCCGCGATCAGCACGGTTGGTGGAAACTGCCCACGCAACTTCGATAGCGTAATCCGGGTAATCGGTGGATTCTTCAGAAAATGTGCCGTAATCGTGCACTTCATATCCTTGATCTTCCAGCCAGGGAATTAAAGCAGTCTTGTGATGGAAGCCAGCGTGATCCGAACCAATCGCAATGCGCATTAATTGCCCTCTATTATTGTTCCCGGCAGTATTTGACGACTAACGACGGTCCATCACTCAATTCCAGCAAGCGTTCGATTGCCTGTCGAACTGATGCAACAGAGAGATCGCGCATACAACGGAAGTGACGACGGGGGCATCGGGAACGTCCATAGTGAGTGCAGGGACGACAGGCAAGTTGTTCCACTTCACAGAGTTGGAAAGGGACTCGATAGGGAACGAAACCAAAAGCAGGGATTGTGGAGCCATAGAGCGCGACCACCGGCTTGCGTCGCGCCGCTGCGATATGGACGACAGCCGAATCGTTGCTGACCACCAGCGACACCTGGTCCAGAACACGAGCGGTTGCATAAATTGAGCGATGACATTCGATACCGGCAACGGCAGCCGCTGGCAGGTTGCGGGCAATGTGTTCACACAATGGGCGATCTTCTGCACCACCAACGAGCACAGCGGAAATGCGGAAATCTGCATAGAGCGTTGCAATCAGCCTTATGAAGGACTCAGGCAACCACCGCTTGGTGAAGTGCCGCGCACCGGGAGCGCAGGCAATGAGTGAGTGGGACGATCCGGTGTGATGAGCTGGCGGATATTGTTGCAATGAACGCTCCTCTGGTAGCCACAGTTCCAGACCTTCCAGATCCGGCTGTTCGATCCAGTCGGCAATAGTTTGTCGATAGCGCTCAGGAATGGGGACAATCCCATCATAGGGGTTAATGGGAGTGTAAACTGCCAGCAGTTTTCGCAGACGATCTTTGTGCACTTTCCGCACGACTGCCCCTGTACGCCAGCGGATTAACAGGGAGTGCAGGTTTTTCTGCAGATCAATAACCACATCATAGGTCGGCAATTGCTGTTTCCACCGCAGCCGCTGTTGCCAGCGCCACTGTCGATTGTACTGCCACAGATGGTTGATGTAGGGGTTGGCGGCATAGACTTCGGCAAAGTGGGTATCGAGGACGAAATCAATGCGTGCAGACGGCAACGCTTTTCGCAATTGCCGCACGATGGGCGTGCTGAGCAATACATCTCCCAGGGAACTCAACCGGATGATGAGAATAGCGTTTGGAACAGCGCTCAAGACTTTGTCTCAGTTGCTTTGGGATACTTCTCCGGCATTGGCAATGATCCGGGAACACCCATCAGCGGGAAATCTTTCCGAAGCGGATGCAGAGGCTCACCCGTTACCGGATCGACAAAGTCTTCGGGCATATAGAAACGGCGCAGATCGGGATGATTGTCGAAAATGATCCCGAACATATCATACGTTTCCCGCTCATACCAGTTCGCACTTTCCCATACTTCCGTCACGCTCGGACAATGGGGATGGTCTTCGTCAATGCCAACCTTCAGTCGAATGCGCATCCGATGCTGGAGCGAGAGCAAAAAGTAGACGACCTCAAACCGGGGTTTGCGACGATTGTACCAGTCAACAGCCGTAATGTCCGTGAGCATTGCAAACTGGAGTTCTGGGTGATCCCGCAGCAGCGTTGCGGCTTCCACCAGACACTCCTTTGGAATTCGGAACGTGTAGTCACCCCGATGCTCTTCAACTTCGACAGAGGAGCAACAACTGGAAAGGATGTGAACAATGCGTTCAGGGTCAATTGCCATTTGCTTCTGTCCTGCTGTGCAACCTTATACCTTAGGCAGTCTGCGATGACCGATTTTCTCGCTTTGGCATTGTACCAAAGACGTAATCCCACAACGGAGAGCTGACCCCAAAATACTGCTGATCGTCCTGGAAATGGTGGCGCATGTGGTGTTTTTTCAACCACCGCCCGATTTTTCCTTCCATCCGCCAGTGATGCGTTGCATAATGAATGGTGTCGTAAGCGATGTATCCAGCAACGAAGCCAGCAAAGAGCGGTAGATGGTAGGGAGCGAAGATCCAGGCGAAAAGATAGTAGAACAACACTGCCAGGGGAGCGCTGACCAGTAAGGGCATAACCAGTCGAGTGCTGTCATTGGGATAGTCGTGATGGACCCCGTGAATTAGAAAATGAATTTTTTGTCCCCATTCGCTTTTCGGCTCATAATGGAAAACCCAACGATGCAGGGAATACTCCGTAAAGGTCCACAACACAACGCCCACGAGGAAAGCGGCAACAATGGTAG
>JALWJX010000058.1 GCA_026996895.1 Candidatus Kapaibacterium sp. | reverse complement strand
TTAACGAACCACCGCAGATCACCCGGCAACCTGATAGCCTGACGGTCTGCTTAGGTGAACAGGCAATCTTCTCGGTAGCAGCAACCGGCGATAGCCTCTCCTACCAGTGGTACAAAAACGGTTCGCCCATCAATGGTGCTACCGATAGCGTCTTGATCCTCCCTGCTGTCTCTGCTTCTGATGAGGCAAACTATCAGGTCATTGTTTCCGGCGTCTGTTCCCCGCCAGATACCTCTGTGGCTGTCTTCCTGACGGTTAACGAACCGCCGAGCATTACGCAACAGCCTGAATCCCAAACGGTTTGCGTCGGTGACACTGTTATTCTCTCGGTCTCAGCAGAGGGAGATCAGCTTTCCTTCCAGTGGTACAAAGACGATGCGGCGCTACCAGGGGCAACCGATAGCGTTCTGGTACTTTACAGCGTGCAACTGAGCGATGCCGGCAGCTACTTCGTTCAAATTTCCGGTATCTGCTCTCCGGACGCTTTCTCAGATACGGTTGAAATTCTGCTGCAAACACCCCCGGTCATCACGCAATCTCCGCTCTCACAAGCTGCCTGTATTGGTGATACCGTCGTTTTTGCCGTCTCTGCTAACGGTACCAACCTCCAATACCAATGGCGGAAAGATGGGATTCCCATTGCCGGTGCAACGGAGCCGATCCTGCGACTGGAAGGTGTCACGGACACCGATGCCGGTCTCTACGATGTCATTGTCTCTGGAACCTGTCCTCCTGATACCGTCAGTGCGCCAGCAGAGTTAACGATCAACCAGCCGCCTCGCATTGTACAACATCCGGCATCAGACACACTCTGTTTAGGCGATCAACTGGTCCTCCAGGTGGTCGCAGAAGGGACGGATCTGCACTATCAATGGCGGAAAGATGGAATTCCCATTACTGGTGCAACCGATCCCGTGTATGTCGTCAACTCCGTGACCATTGCAGATACCGGAACCTATGACGTTATCATTTCGGGCGCCTGTGATCCGGTGGTGCAGAGCCAACCAGCCCATATTGCTCTTTCTCTTCCCTTTGAAATCACCGCTGTCGAAGACTTCCCGCCGCTGCAGTGCCGGGGTGAGACAGCAATTGCTTCCATCACATTGTTCAATCCTGCAGCAATCGATCTACCGATGGAAGCGCCAGTCGTCAGTAACACAGCCCAATTCCAGATCATCACGCCAAATGTCACCAGTGGTTTCACCATTCCAGCACGTTCCAGCATCACAATCCAGGTACAACACCAATCCCTGAAAGCCGGATTTGCATCAACAACGATCGATTTCCGGTCGGTACGATGCAATGAACATCAGCAGGTGACACTGCAAGCACGAAGCGACTCTGTTAGCCTGAGCTTTACTCCACTGGTAGAATTCAACACCATTGCGCAATGCGATCCGCCGGCACAGTTTGTGGATACCTTAGAAAACACTGGCGATACTCCTCTGTTGATCACTGCCATTACCTTTTCCGATCCAGCGCATTTCCGTCTGCTCAATCCACCGGTTCCCTTCACCATTGCGCCGGATGAGCGAGAGGCGATCACCATCGAATTTGATGGGCAGGGAACGGCAGGCAATTACACTGAAATGATGTACATTGCCGCTGAGCCGTGCAGTTACACCCGAGCTGTGCAACTCCACGCTCGAAGCATTCAGATCGATTATTTTGCTCAAATTCCCAATGATGTTCTTGATTTTGGGCAACTGGACGGCTGCCAGTCCGACACTGTTCTTAGTTTTCCACTGGTCAACAACAGCGATATTCCCGTCATTATTGCTCAGGTTACCTCGACTCACCCCGATTTCAGTGTTCTCAACCTCAGCGCCGGATCCGTCCTGCCACCGGATACCACCATCACCGTTTGGATCCGCTATGTAGGCAGCACTCCCGGAGTGGCAACTGGCACGATCCGTATCGAAAACACTCGATGTCCCGACGTAGCGGTGGAATTGACTGTTAAAGGCGAACGACTTTCCGCTGTTGCTGGTGTGACACCAGCACAGGTAGACTTCGGACGCGTCCTGGGATGCGGGAATTCTTTGCGCGACACGACCGTTACTGTTATCAATAGTGGAACGGATCACCTGACCTTAGCCCGCCCCATTATCTCATCCCCATTCCAGTTGCTATCGCCTCCGCCGGGAATCTTCCCCATTACGCTTCCGCCCGGCGATACACTGGCACTCACGATCCAGTTCAGCGCAAGCACCCCCAATGTGTACACACAAACAATGCTCATTCCATACACTGCGGGCAGTTGCCACGACAGCCTCCGCATCACCCTTGCCGGCTCGTATGTTGAACCGCGAGTTCAACTCTCAGCGGAATCTGTGGACTTTGGAACATTGCTGGAATGCGATAGCTTCCGCGATACGCTGTTGACCATCACCAATCCGTCGACTTTACAATTGCGCCTTGTCAATTTTACCGCTTCTATGGATTTTGCTCTCCTTACTCCGTATCCACTCACCATCGAACCCGGCGAAAGTCGAACGGTCCGCATCCGCTACCGTCCGCTCAGCACCGGAACTCACGCAGTAACCGCCCAGTTACTCTTTGAAGCGGAAAGCTGCACCCTTATGCAGACACTTCGACTGACCGGCAACAAAACGGGCGTTACGTTCACCGTCTCTCCTACAGCCGTGCAATTTGATCCGGTCGTGGATTGTCAGGTGACAGAAGATCCCGCGGTGCAGCTTACACTTGATGGAAGTACTAACCAGGCGTTTACTGGTAGCATCGCCAGCTACCAGATAAGCGGTCCCTTCTATACCGATTTGCAACTCAATGACACCATCGATGCGCAATCTCCGCTCCACTTCCGCGTATGGTTCGATGCCTCTGCTGCAACGCTGGGCAATAACTCTGGAACATTGCAGATCATCCTGAATCCGTGCGATTACACCATTGAAATTCCGCTGGAAGGACGGCTGGAAACGGCACAGGCATTTGCGCCACCGATTCTGCTCTTTCCAACGATCTACGTTGATGATGCCCCCATTACGACGGCAACATACTTCCACAATACTGGCACTGTTCCGCTACGGATCGACTCCCTGGCGCCCCTGTCTCCACCGTTCCGCATTGTCGGTACGCTGCCACCGCTACCAGCGATCATTGCGCCAGATGATTCCCTGGAAGTGCTGATCGAATTCGCTCCGACCGTTGCTGGAACGTATCGCGACACACTGCGATACAAAACCGCTGATCCCTGCTCGCTGGAATTTGCCACTCAATTAGTAGCTGAAGCAACGAACGCGCCACGTCCGGTCATCATCGTTACCAACCCCGCTTCTTTGCTCATCGATTTCGGCGATGTAATGGTGACGCAACAATCACCGATCCGCAGCATTACTATCAAAAATGTTGGGAAAGCACCGGGCAAGATCCAGAATCCGATACTGTCGCCTGCAACAGGTGAATTTGTGATCACCGACTTTACGCCCGACATTACCCTTGACGTCGGCGATAGTATCACCATCGGGGTCTTCTTTGCGCCACAAACCGTGGGACCGAAAAATGCGCAACTGACGTTCCTGACCACTGGCGGCACCCCAACAATTCAACTTCAGGGGCGCGGAATCCCGCTGCCAGAAGCTACGGTCGGTCTGGCATTGCCAACACTTTCAGCACCGATCGGATCTCGCAATGTTCAGATTCCTATTTCCCTGATCGCCGCCGATCGGCTCTCCGAAATTCGCCATATCCGATCGGTCACGCTCACGCTTCGCTTCCGCGGTACCATCTTCTATCCTTACACAGTCACCCGCGGTCGAATTCTGTCTTCCGTCTTGCTACCGAATTACGATCGCGTTGTCACCATTCAACTCACCGATCAGGATCTTCCAACTCTTCCGACCCCACCGATGACATTGACAACCCTGGTTGGCGAAGCTCTGTTTGGTGATGCGACAGGAACGCCGCTGTTCATCGATTCCGTCCGCTGGGACGTGGAATTAGGCAGTGTGCAAAACACCGTTCTCTCACCCGGCTACCTTTCCCTCACCGGCATCTGTGAAGCCGGAGGGCGCCGGCTGATTCGCCTGCATAACAACTTTGGTATTACGGATGTACATCCAGACCCCGCTCACACTGAAATGACCGTGGTCGTGGAACTGATCGGGAATCGTGGCACTGCAACGCTGCGATTGGTCGGTATCTCCGGAAAAACCTACTTTGTCCGCCAGTGGGACCTTTCCCGCACCGCTCCCAACGGCTACGCGCATCAGGTTATCCGCATCCCGGTACAACAAATTCCTTCTGGATCGTATTTCCTTCTTCTGGAAAGTCCAAATCGCATTGACAAAAAACAAGTGCGCATAATTAAGTGATGCTGCGGTTTCTTTTTTTTCTTTTGCTTCTGGCAACGACGTTTTTCGGTCATGCACAAACGCCGTTTCGGATCACTCCTGAAACGCAGGTGTTGACCCTTTTTCCCTCTGTGGGCGCCCGTATCATCGGAGGTGCTAACCTCCACCGCGCGGGGTTTAAACAATTGCCGGGATTTCCCAACTGTTGTCCGTTCTACCGGTCGGGAAAAGGAATCGGACTTGGACTGGCAGGATTTTTCCAGCTTCCTCTGAATCCCTATCTTACCGTCCAGATTGCCGGCGGAATTGCGTGGAACTCTGGTGTGCTCTCTCAGGTTGATGAGAAAGCATCTATTATCCAGCCGGATGGGAGCATCCGGAACGCAGTGACGGAATTCCAACTCAACAACAGGATTTCCTACGCTTATCTGGAACCATCAGCACAGGCTTTCCCCTTTGATTTTCCCCTCAGCGTACGTGCCGGTTTCCGACTCGGATATACCCTCTCTGGCACCTTTGATGAGAAAGAAGTGCTCGTGTCACCCCCCAATGCAACCTTTGAAAATTACAGCACCGTCCGGAATGAGCAATCCGGGGCGATTCCGGATCTTTCCGCCTGGCTCTACGGAATAACGCTCGGCGTCGGGTATACGCTGCCGCTCAGCACCACCCTGCGCATCACACCAGAGTTGCAATACACACACCAGTTGAATACCGTGTTAAAAGACAGTATCTGGCGTATGCACTCACTGCACCTTGCTCTTACGGTTGCAATCCCGCTGATTCCTCATTTCCCC
>JALWJX010000057.1 GCA_026996895.1 Candidatus Kapaibacterium sp. | reverse complement strand
CATCAGTCTCAATCACGGAAAAGCGTTTAATCACAATTTTCTCACCAAACTTTGCCAGCGTCTCATTCAGCGCATCTTCCACTGTCTTGCCATTGATGGACGCCTGCAATAATTCCTGCAGGGTTTGCGGCTTCTGCCGTAAAGCAGCTTCAGCAATCGCTCTGGCAAAGTCGGCAAACTGCTCATTGCGTGCCACAAAGTCCGTTTCACAATTGACCTCGACCAGAGCAGCAGCCGTATGGTCGGGATTTTCTGCAATCCAGATCAATCCTTCATCGGCGGATCGATCCACCCGCTTTGCCGCAGCGGCTGCGCCCTTTTTCCGGAGATATTCTACCGCCGCTTCCATATCACCATTGGTTGCTTCCAGCGCTTTTTTGCAATCCGTCATTCCAGCACCTGTCAGCTCACGCAGCTTTTTAATCTGCTCCAGTGTTACCGCTGCCATTGCTTATTCCTCCGTTTGTTCCTGTTGTTCACCCTGTGTCTCCGCTTCTACGGTTTTAGCCGGCTGATCTTCTGCATCCGATGTTGAAACTGTCTGCTCTCCCGCTGGCGCAGGAGTCTCCACTGCCCGCTTCCGCCGACGCCGCAAACGCGGCCGCTCGATTGGCTCTACCGAGACTTCCCCGGCAGGCATCGCCTGGGGCTCCGGTGCCACCGCCTGCTGAAGCTGGCGCTCCTTTGCAATATGGGAACCTTCTAAGATTGCATCGGCTATGGTTTTAGTAATCAGCTCAATGGTTTGCACCGAATCATCATTGGCAGGAATCGGATACCGAATCAAGGTCGGATCGCAATTGGTGTCGACCAGCGCAATAATCGGAATATCCAGCTTCCGCGCTTCGGCTACGGCTAAATGCTCCCGCTTGATATCCACGACGAACAGAGCACCGGGCAAGACATTCATATCCCGAATTCCTTCAAAGACTTTCAATAGTTTCTGCTTCTCTCGCTGCAGCATCAGCCGCTCTTTCTTCCGCAACTTTTCCAGCGTCCCATCCTCTTCCATCTTCTCAATAGTTTCCAGACGCCGAATGCTGCTCCGAATCGTTACAAAATTCGTCAACATACCGCCCAGCCATCGCTCGACAACGTAGTAAGCACCACACCGCTGGGCTTCACGACGGATGATCTCTTTTGCCTGCGGCTTCGTTCCTACAAACAAAAACTTCTTCCCTTCCGCTGCTAAATTCAGCGCTGCATCGTAAGCAATATCCAGCAGCACCTTTGTTTTCCGAAGATCAATGATGTGAATCCCATTGCGTTCCATCAAGATAAAAGGTTCCATTTTGGGATTCCACCGGCGGGTCAAATGCCCAAAGTGAGCACCTACTTTCAACAAGTCCTCAACTGTGACGGGAGATGGCATTCTTCAAACTCCTTTTTGTTTGTGTTATTCTACTGCACCCTTCATCTTATCCGACCAACACTACCAAACGAGGGTAGTGCCACACATCGGATAATCCAGGTGCATGATTCGTTAAAAAAGATTTTATCGCTTCGAAAACTGGAATCGCTTTCGTGCTTTCTTGCGCCCGTATTTTTTCCGCTCTACCATCCGCGGATCCCGGGTCAATAACCCGGCAGGTCGCAAAATTTCTTTTAGTGAAGCATCATAGTTCACCAGGGCACGCGCAATCGCCAATCGCATAGCTTCTGCCTGCCCCGTCGTTCCTCCACCTCGTATTCGGGCTTTGATGGCAAAATTGTTCACCAGGTTCGTTAACTTCAAAGGTTTCAAAATATCGTCCCGCACAATGGCAATAGGAAAGTATGTTTCAAAGCTTTTTCCATTGACTTCTACCTGCAATTGATTGCTGGGACGCAACCATACACTGGCTGTAGATGTCTTCCTTCGTCCCGTTCCGTGATATTGCACCATTACTCCGCTATCCTTTATTTCTCAACTTCCTGTTGACTACGCCCGAAATGGCAATTCTAACTTCTCTGGTTTCTGTGCTGCGTGAGGATGCTCAGGGCCACGATATACTTTGAGTTTTTTCAACATCTTGCGCCCAAGGCGATTTTTTGGCAGCATTCCCCACACTGCCCGTTCAATGATCAGTTCTGGATGACGACGGCGAAGGTGCAGAAAACTTTCCGTTCGTAATCCTCCCGGATAGCCGGTATATCGGGTATACACCTTCTGCTCCGCCCGCTTTGGCGCCAATGCTACTTTCTCAGCATTGATGACAATGACAAAATCGCCGCAATCCACATGCGGTGTGTAGTATGGCTTATGCTTGCCCCGCAAAATGGCTGCTACCTGCGATGCTAATCGCCCCAGTGTCTTCCCGGCGGCATCAACAACATACCATCGCCGCTCTACATCCGTGGGACGGATAGCTTTTGTCATTCGATCGGTCGGATGCTGAATTTTTCGTGCCATAGGTCACTACTTTTCCTTTGTTGCAAAATTTGCAAAGTTACAAATTTACGGAAAATCAATCAGAAAAACAAAGGGCTTTCACGGATAAACAGAACGGAAATTTTAAAGCCCGGCGAAGCTATCCGCAACGATGCTCCTGACCTCCAAAGCTCTGACTTATGCTTTGCAGTTTCTCGAATCACTGCAAACAACACAAGCAGCACGCTGCATCACTCTGCGAAACATTCAGTAGCAATCCATTAGGCAGCAGGATCAGGCGATAAGAATACTACCCGGACCTTAAAACCTTCTCTTATTGCGTCGTTTCCTTGAGATCCTCGACAACTTCCCGGATGCGCTGGAAATCAGGTAATTGTGTTGCATCTTCCAGTACTTCCGCATAACGGACAATGCCCTGAGCGTCAATCACAAACGCCGAGCGCTTGGCAACCCCCTGAAAATCCAGCACTCCGGGGAAAAAATTATCGTAACAGGCACCATAAGCACGGCATACTTCCCGGTTAAAATCTGACAGCAGTGGAATGGTAATCCCATTTTGCTTCGCCCACGCTTCCTGTGCAAAGGGACTATCCACACTGATGCCCAGCACGGCTGCCCCCAAGGAAGCATATTGTTGATACTCATTGCTTACAGTGCACATTTCCTGCGTACAGACATCAGTAAACGCCATTGGGAAAAAGAGTAAGACAACCGTCTGTCCGCGATAGTCCTGCAAATGTACAGTCTCGATACCAGCTTCGGTTTTCCGCTTGAGCGCAAAATCCGGAGCTGGATGTCCAATCTGAACCGCCATTGCTTATCCTTTCGTTACTTTCACAAAACTCACTCTGGATTTCGGACAGAATCACGTGTGGTCGCGACCTTTATTTTGCCCTTGCAATCTCATATCAACACTTCATTTAAACGTCAAACACCCTATGGCGGAAACAGGGTTTTGCAAAGAATGAGCAATCTTTTACAGGATCCTCGCTATCAAAACCTGCGGATGAAGCGGGATCAGTTGAACGCTGAACTCAAGCTTCTTCTGGATGAATGGTGCTGGATCACGAACGTCCTCAATCCTGCACTGCGCCGCCAATATGACCATCTCTTTGGTGCGTTAGAACATCAACTCCAACACTACACACTTCGATACCTCCGCCTCCAGCGCTTTGCTGAGCTACTCCAGCACCATCTTGAACGTCGCACATCTATCACCATATCTTTGCTCCAGACGCTCCAGCGCTTTGTGCTCCAGTGTTATCCAGATCCTCAGCCATCAACAACTGGTGAACCACCTCCCCCTGAAGGCTCATCCTCTGAACACCACCGGCATCTCTATCTGGAACTGGTTAAGCGACTGCATCCCGACCGTACAGGTGTGGAAAGCGCTGCTTACCGTAAATACTGGAACACGGTACAGTCCGCTTATCGAGATGGCAACACAGCGCTGCTACGTACCATTCTGCAGCTTGTGGAAACGCTCTCACCGCCGGATACCACTATGTCCTTAGAAGAACTGCAAACGGAAATTGCAACACTGGAATGCCGGATTGCTTACCAGCGGAAAAAAGTGGAACAGCTCAAATCAGATGTCCCCTATCGATGGAAAGACTGCATCAATGATCCTGAGTGGCAACGCGAGCACCGGATCGCTTTAAAGGAGGAAATTGCAGAAGTGAAACGTCGTATCGTCCGGCTCCAGCAGCAACTGTATCAGTGGTTTGGGGATCCAGTGAGAGCATTTCTCCAATCTGAGGATGCGGAAAATCAAGAAGCAGCTTCAATCCAATCGCAATTTGTTGCAACAACATACTTTCAACACCGATGAAACGATATTATTCAATCGAGCAAAGTGACGAGCAACTGCTGGGTAGTTCTGCGAATATTCACTACGTTCTCCGTTTTGATCGTGCTGCTGCCCACCTCATTGATATTCAGCTACGCATTGAAAATGTAGCGGAACCGATCGAGCTGTACCTTCCTGTCTGGACACCCGGTAGTTATAAGATTCGGGACTTCATCACCAATGTCGGAGATCTTTATGCTACCGATGGGAATGGGAAACCATTGCACATTGAATGGCTGAGTAAGAATCGCTTCCGGATCGAGCATACAGGCAACAGTTCAACCATTGAACTACGGTACTGTTACTTTGCCCACGAACGCTCCGTCCGTACTTCCTTCGTCAACCGGTGGCATGCTTTTTTGATGCCGGGAAACTTCTGCTTTGCCATCGCCGGTAGAGAGTACGAACCCCATCATCTCCATCTCCATTTGCCTCCTCACTGGCAATCGATTGCCACCGCCCTTTCACCTGTCGCTCCCAATAATACTGATAAACTTGGCGCTTTGAACTACGACATTCTGGTCGATTCGCCTATTCAAATCGGACCTGATCCCGTTCACCACTTTTCCGCCGCTGGTGTCTTGCACCAACTATCCATCTTAGGCGAGTCCCCTTTTACCATCCCCTGGCTTATTGAGAAGCTGCAGCGAATTGTGGAAGTTGAAGCTCAGCTTTTTGGCGGTCTTCCCTACGATCGCTACGTCTTTATGCTCCACTTCTTTCCTGATAGTCGAGGCGGTCTGGAACACGCTCGTTCTTCCGTCTCTGGCTGGGACCCCGACAGCCTTACGGATTCGGAAGAAATCCAGCGCTTCTTAACCCTGTTAGCTCACGAATTCTTCCACGTGTGGAATGGAAAACGCATTCGCCCAATCGAACTGGGACCGTTTGACTATAACCGGGAAAACTATACTTCAATGCTGTGGCTGGCAGAAGGATTGAACTCTTACTAAAAAGATCTCTTT
>JALWJX010000056.1 GCA_026996895.1 Candidatus Kapaibacterium sp. | reverse complement strand
GTCCAATACCGTGCTTTAATTCAAACTCTGACAATCCTCCAGTATTCTCTGCACTTGACTGATCATCTTCCTGTGAAACCTGTTTCGTCGCCTCGGGCTTTGTTCCTTTCTCCGTTGCTGGTGTGGCATCGTTACTGCATCCACTCCATCCAAGGCCTCCCAAAACCAACAAAACAACGAACACAACAAATCGATTCATTGGATTTTCTCCTCTTTTGTTTGAACCGCTCCACGTTTCCATTGTTTCGCTATCTCTGCAATACTTGTTTTCTGAAACAACCCAATCAGTTGATCACGAATCTTCAAATACCGCCGATGAAATGTACATCCTTCAAAGTCTTCACACTGCGGTAATCCCAGAATGCAATCCACAAATCGCTTATCACCTTCAAAAGCCTGAATAATATCGTAAAGAGAAATCTGCGTTGGCGGTTTCCGAAAACGCATACCGCCCTTAATCCCGCGAGAAGTATCTACGATCCCACTGCGCACCAGGCGCTTTACAATTTTCGAAAGAAAATATACCGGTAATCCCAGCTCTGCTCCAATTTTACGAACCGGAAAATACTGCCCATTCTGCTTCTGACTTGCCATATATGCCAGCATTTGGATGGCATAAAGCGTTGCCTTTGAGAACATTTTATCCTCTTCCTTTGATTAACTCAATCGCAAATTTAAGAATTGAAACTATTAAATGCAAGTTTTAAACCCCTTGATGAACAATTTTTCATTGTTTGTTCATCTCAGTTTTTGATCTTTTGATCTGATTTTGTATATTTGCAATTGAGTTTATTGGTTTTTTGTAATCTAAATGGGAGTCGGGAAAATGGCAGCAAAAATTTTGATCCTGGGCGGTGGAAGCGGCGGATTGGTTGCCGCCAATGCTTTAGCACGGACATTAAATGGATCTGGTGAAATTACTCTGATCGATCGAAATCCCTATCACGAGTTTATGCCCAGCTACCCCTGGGTTGCTTTTGGATTTAAAGAGCCTGACCAAATTCGGCGTCCCCTTAAGCTCTTAGAGAAAAAAGGTGTTCGGGTCGTCCAGGATACAATTACCGAAATTTTACCCTCGCAACAAACAGTCAAAACGGAAAATGACAGCTTTGATTATGATTTCCTTATTGTCTCTCTGGGAGCCGCTATCGACGAAGATGCAGTAGAAAACTTTGCAACAGAAGCCTATCATCCTTGGACCTTAGAAGGTGCCTTACGGCTTCGCGAAGCAATTCATCATTTTAGAGGCGGAGATGTCGTTATTGGCATTGCAGGACAATATTACCGATGTCCGCCTGCACCGTTTGAGATCGCCGGACAACTGGACTTTTTGCTGAAAGCCAAACGCCTGCGAGATCAATCAACGATTACCGTTTTCCACCTGACTCCCGGTCCCTTATCCAATATGGGTCCGGCGATTAGCCGGGTTATCGCCGAGATTCTCCAGAGTAAAGGGGTTCGCTTCGAAGGGTCGTTCGAATTAGATCGCATCGACAAAGACAGCAAAAAGGTCATAGCAAAGGATGGTCGTGAACTCCACTATGACCTCTTAATTATGACTCCTTTCCACAAAGTGAATCCTGTGGTAGCCAAAAGTGAACTGTCGGGACCAAAGTTCCCGCTGATTGATCCCAAGACGTTTCGTTCCCAGAAATTTGACAACGTTTTTATCATTGGTGATGTCGTCAACCCATTGATCAATCTTCCCCCTGCCGGGGTCGTAGCGCACTTCCAGGCAGAATTCGTCGCCGACCAGATTACAGCGGAACTGAAAGGTGGTTATATTGGCGAAAGTTTCTCTCCAGTGGCAATGTGCATTATGGACTTCGGTGATGATGCCGTGTTGCCAATGTGCGAGTTCTCGAAAACGTACATTGACCTTTCCGGTCCACCCAGTTGCGGCGTGCTGGGACGCGGCAAGGAAATTCGCCTGGTCAAAGCAGGATTTGAAGCACTCTGGTTCTCATTATACCTTACTCGATAACCAAGGTTGTGTCACTAAGGAAAGGATAGACTCATGACAACGAACAATCTCAACGAGCACGACGAAGCATTGCAACGCGTGATCGATGTTGCCCACGCCTTGCACAAAAACGGCGTTCTGGATTTTCTGGAGCAAATTTCCCATCTGACGCCGGAACTGCTGTCCTACCTCACAGATCCCCGAATTCTCAAAATTGGAGCAAACATCTCTTTCCTGCTCCATTTGTTAGAGCTCTTAGACCCTACGATGATCACGGTGATGTTCGACAACTTCAACAAAGCACTCTCCCAGAATCTTACACCGGAGGTCTTTAAAGATCCTCCACGCGTTGGACTTAGCGGACTCATCCGAATGTTAGGCGATCCGGACGTCCAGCGGGCGTTGGGCTTCATCTTCCTGCTGCTCAAATCCTTCGGTCAATCGATCCAGCAATCAGGCAAGGAACTGACATCCTTAATGGAACAAATGGAAAAGCAATTCAAGCTCTTTAAAGAGCAACGCAGAGCAATGGGGCTGGAAGTATAACAACCTGATCAAAAGACAGCGGAAGGGACACAGTTGATTCCCCTTCCGCTGTTTCTCCGGATCGAAAAGGGGAAAGTTTTTTACCCAGGATTCCTACTGCGACAAACTTTTTCATTCTTCTGACTCCAGGGATTGGAGAAAGCAACGTGTTTCTTCTGCTATCCCCAAACTGAAACCCACCGATTCCTTCTGAAGCGCAACCTTTCCCTGCGGTGACACGTTATAGGGGGCAACAATGAGCGTTGGGAACACAAAGAAAGGGTTGCGCAATGAAAAGAGTGTACAGCTTCTTCGCAGCAGTTGTGTATAGCCTCACGATCGTCTCTCTAACCGCTCAACCATTCCTTCCTCGCCAGGAACAATGGTTTTTGCCAATTGGCGAATCTGCTTTCCGCTACGGATTTGGCGGCTGGCAAAATCCGGCAGTGATCGCGACCCATCCCGGGCTCGAATTTCTGGGTTCGCTGAGCTACCGTCCGGGGGACTCTCGATTCCGGCAATGGGCAATCAGTCTCGTGTCAGCACACACCAGCTTTACCAAAGTGCAAACCCGATATGACTCTGCTATTGTGAGTGATTATGCGGTGAGTGCTGCCTGGGGTAATGCAGAAATTGCTGCTGGGCTCAGCTATCGGTGGTCCAGTGGGAGCGCGACTCCTCGTTCCCCGTACACAGCAGTGACGGCTGGATTACTCTTTCGCCCGATTCCTGAGCTCTCTACCGGCATTGCGTACACCCAGGCACTCAATACCAATGCAGGCAGTGGGAATGTTGAAATTGCCATTCGTCCCTTTGGTGATCCAACTCTGGCGCTCTTCAGCAACTACAGCCTGAACACCAGCCAGCGTCTGCGCGACGGCTATTGGCAGGTTGGCCTGATCACGGAACCTCTGGACGGATTGCGCTTTTTTGGCTCCTGGGATGCGCAGCAGCAGTTCCAGATGGGTATCCAGCTTAGCATTGCCAATGGTTTTGGCATCCAGGGCGCTCTTGCTACTGATCAACAATTCCGTCATCAGATCAGCACCGCCGGCTTTCGCCTTGGCGGATACGACCGCAATCTCCGCACCTGGCTGTTTCCTCCTGCTTATGTTTACACCTTAGACATCCCCAAAACAATCGCATACCAGACGCCCCAACTGTTGAGCAAAGCAACGCCGTGGCGCCCATTTCTGACCCGGATTGAAAAAGCAGCAGCAGATCCAGCGATTCGTGCAATTGCTTTGAATTTATCCACGCTCCAATTGAACCACGCAATGGCGTGGGAATTACGGCAGGCGCTTCAGCACTTTCGGGATCGAAATAAAAAGGTCTTCGTATATATCACCCACGCTTCTTTCCCTCACCTCCTCGTTGCAGCCGTTGCCGATGTTGTTGCAATGGATCCCTATGGCTTCATTGGGATTCCGGGATACGTGGCTGGGCATACGTATTACAAAGAATTGCTCGACTCCTTAGGACTCCGTATCGAAGAGTTCCGCTTATTCAAATACAAATCAGCGCTGGAACCTCTGGCACGCTCTTCGATGTCTGAAGGCGAGAAGGAGCAACTCCGCACCCTGATCCAGGATTGGTATCGTACTACCTTAGAAACCTTAGCAGAAGACTCCCATCTTTCCCGACCCCAGATCGATTCACTCATCGACAATGTTGCATTCCTCAACGCCCAACAAGCCTATGAAATCGGATTGGTGGATACGATTGCACGGTACGACGTTCTGGATTCTTTGATACGGCAGCAATTTCCCGAAGCAACGAAAATATCGCACTACAACAGCACACTGGTGGAATCGCAAAACCGGGATCAGCGATGGCAGAATCCTGCAAAAATTGCCGTCATCTACGCCATTGGCGTCTGCGCTATGGATGAGGGAATCAAAGCCCGGAGTTTAATCAAAGATGTGGAAGCGGCGGTCAGCGATGAATCGGTGAAAGCCATCGTGCTGCGCGTCGATTCTCCCGGTGGTGATCCCTTAGCTTCCGACTATATTGCAGCCGCTCTGAAGAAAGCGAAAGGCAAAAAACCGGTGATCATTTCGCAGGGATACGTCGCTGCCTCCGGCGGCTACTGGCTTTCAATGTATGGCGACACCATCGTCTCGACTCCGTACACCATCACTGGATCCATTGGAGTAATCGGCGGATGGATGTATGATGTGGGGCTGAGCAAGAAGCTTCATCTCCATCTGGACTTTGTCCAGCAGGGCAGACACGGAGACTTAGGCTTCGGCTACACCTTGCCGTTGCCAATCATTGGCAACATTACGATCCCTCATCGTCCGCTTTCTGCGGATGAAAAACAGCGCGCTTTTCAGGAAATTCGCCAGTTGTACCAGCGATTTCTGGACAATGTGGCGGATGGGCGCGACACAACAGCGGACTACATCCACACCATTGCTCAGGGTCGCGTTTGGAGTGGCGCTCGAGCTCAGCAGATTGGGCTGGTGGACGTCTTAGGATCCCTCACTGATGCCATCCGGCTTGCTAAAGAGCGGGCAGGATTAAGCGACGATACTCCTGTCCAGATTGTCGAATATCCCCAACCACCGCTGTTCGACATCGCCAGCTTCGCTCCCACTCCCCGGCTTGCTCAAACCTCGTTGCGTTTTGCTGATTACTTACGCTTTCGCCTCCAGCACCAGGGCAAACCACTCCTTTTGCTCCCGCTGGAATATTTCGATTCGGTTATGCTGGAACTGCTGCGGTATCACCCGTAATTCAGTGCGAAGCTTCTGGAAGCAATCGAATAG
>JALWJX010000055.1 GCA_026996895.1 Candidatus Kapaibacterium sp. | reverse complement strand
CCAATACCATCCCTGCGGCAGCAGCGGTATTGGAATCTGGATTGGTGATTGCCCCGGTATCACACTCCACAACTGCCGGCTATCCACAACTTTGCCCAGCACATCAAAAATGGTGACATACACAGAAACCGGATGCTGAGCATTCCATCGGATTTTCAGCAGCCAGCTTGCTGGATCAAAGGTTATAAACCGATCCTGCTGATTTCCTTCCAGTGGCGAAGGAACTCCAGTACTTCCCTGAGTATCCAGCCAGAAGGCTTCTTGCCGTCCGGTCTTTGCATTCCACCCATTACCGACAATGAAACGTGCATCGGGTGAGAGTGCAATTGCAACTGTTAGAATCGAGCCATCGGTAAGCAGATGCGCATACATTTCGTTCAAATCTTCCATTCCCCTTTGCTGCGTCCACCGAAAGGCGTGCTTTTCTCCCTCTTCCGTCATTGCCCATCCAACCACCACTTGCCCATCGGCTGACACGGCTCGTGCTTCGCTATGTTCGCCACCCAGCGTTCCAAGATCTGTTAGCGTATGATTTTCCCACCGAAAAGCGTGCCTGTGTCGATCGACAGTCGTTGCTCCTCCAACCACAACCCTGCCATCTGCAGAAACCGATCGGGCAATACTTGGCGCTTTCGCGAAGGTTCCCAAATTTCGCATCGTGCCCTGCTCCCATCGAAAAGCATACCATTTGCCATCGGATGCCCGTGCCCATCCTACGATCACTCTGCCAGTGGCTGACACAGCAAACGCAAGGCTTTCGTCTCCTCCCAGACTTCCCAGATCTCGAAGCTGCCCACTTACCCACCGAACGGCTCGCCACTTACCAGCAACCAGCACATTTCCAACGATTACCCGTGCATCCGGTGAAATGCTACTGATCATTCCCTGCTGTCCCGCCGGAACGCTCAGCATCCGAAAACTGCCATTCTCCCAGATACACATTTGCGCCTGTCCCATCGAATCCCGTGTCCATCCACCAATTATGCTCCCATTTGCAGAGACCGCCAGTGCTTGACTTTCGTTCTCACCTATTCCTTCAAGCTTCCGCATTATGCCCTTTTCCCACCGAAACGCATAGTCCTGCTTCCCCCCGCCCTTTTTTACGGTAATCCATCCAACTACCACCTGCCCATCATCCGAGACATCTGCTACCCAACTGCTTTGGGCCCCCATCGTTCCTAACCACACCAAACGTCCCGCTCCCTGGGCAAGCGCGGGAAAATATGCAGCAACACTGAAAAAACCGAGAAGAGGAAAACAAAACGCCGAGAACGATAGCTTCTTCCCGGTAGAAAAACAGATCGTACGGGCGAACGTGAGCTTCATCATCGGGAGTGCCTCTTTAGTTGAACCCACGATGCTAACAACAAGGAATTTTTCAAAAACAGCGAATCTTTCTGCTCAATATTGCAAAACGCTGCTCCTCCAATGCCGGGACTTTTTGATCAATGCTCTTTGAAAAAATGCCGGCTCTTCACAGCAGAATGGAACACTCTTCGCCATCCTGCGCCGCCACCTCAATGGGATCAAACCCGCACAGTTCGCCGGTCACGGATGTATTTTTGCAACCTGCGCTACCACCGCAATAGGACCAGAACGGGATCGGTACAAGCCTGTATCACACTTCAATGGTCCCGGAACTTGAAGCTCACTTTCGAAAACTTCACCTCTGGAGGAACTCATCGACGATGACTCGATGTTATCGATGATGGAAACAAAACATAGCAAACACCCATTGAGAGCGTTTCTCTGTTGTTTTGCCTACAAAACAAACCTTTTCTCAAACTCAGGTTAAGCAGGATAAGATCATTTTTCCGCAGCAGCCAACTGTGTCAGCCGTTCAGCTATTTGCCACACGGAGCCGGCACCAACAGTTACCACAACATCATTGGGAGTGAGCATCCGTTCCAGTAAAGCAATGATATGATCAAAATTTTCTCCACACTCTACTGATCGATGACCCAGCTTTTGCGCTTCTTCACAAATCAATCGACTATCAACACCCGGTATCGGCTGTTCTCGCGCCGGATACACTGCTGTCAGGATAGCGACATCAGCATCCAGCAAAGACCGGGCAAATTCTCGATAGAAACGCTGCGTTCGTGTGTACGTATGTGGCTGAAACACACACACGATGCGGCGATGGGGAAAAATCTGCCGGAGCGTTTCCAGTGTCACTTTCAACTCCGTTGGATGATGGGCATAATCATCGAAGACAGGAATGTCGTGGAACGTCCCTTTGTACTCCAGCCGTCGGGCAACGCCCGTATAGCGTGCCAGCCCCTCCCGAATAACTTCAAAGGGAATCTGCAACTCCAAGCCAATGGCAATTGCAGCCAGGGCATTGCGAACATCATGGATACCAGGAACCGCCAATTCAACCGTCCCCAGCATTTCATCTTCAGCAAACACTTCAAAGTGGCTCCGAAATCCGTGCTGTTGTATCTTCTCAGCCCGAACGTCGCTCTGTCGTACCGTCCCATAGGTACGGATCTTCCGATGAATCACTGGCAGCAGCTCCCGCACGCCCGGATCATCCAGGCAGGCGATCACCGCCCCATAAAAAGGCACCTTGTTGGCAAACTCCTCAAATGCCTGAAGAAGCTCCTGCCGTGTTGGATAGATATCTACGTGTTCTTCTTCCACGGTAGTAATCACTGCAATAACAGGTGAAAGCTGAAGAAAAGAACGGTCGTATTCATCCGCTTCCACCACAATCCACTCACCCTTTCCAAGCCGGGCATTGGTATTTCCAAAATTGCTCAGGCGTCCGCCCACAATAATCGTAGGATCGAGACTCGCTTGAAGGAGCACCAGTCCTGTCATTGATGTTGTGGTCGTTTTCCCGTGTGTCCCCGCCACAGCGATTGTGTACCGCAGACGGGAGACTTCCGCCAGCATTTCTGCCCGGCGAATCACCGGAATTTTCTGCTTACGGGCTGCCACCACTTCTGGATTAGTATCGGGATCTACGGCGCTGGAATACACCACGACATCTGCGGACCCAATGTGTTCTGGTCGATGTCCGATAAAAATTTTCGCTCCCTGCGCCCGCAATCGCTCAACGGCAGTAGATTCTGCTAAATCTGATCCTGTAATAACAAATCCCTGTTGCAGCAGAATCGCTGCCAGCCCGCTCATACCAACGCCACCGATGCCAACAAAATGGATATGGCGAACGACCCCAAACACGGTTTATTCCTGCACCATTGGGATTCGCAATGTCACCGTTGTGCCTTGTTTAGGCTGACTTTCAAGCGCCAGCTTTCCGTCGTGTAAATCGACCAATATCTGCACAATTACCAATCCCAGTCCCAGCCCCTGTTGTTCGTACTCCTTTCGTCCAAATTGTTTGTAAGCCTCCACTTGCTCCAATTGTTCTGGTGTCATCCCAATGCCTCGATCTCGAACTTTAAGTTCATACAAAGAGTCTACAATGCAATCGCAAATTTCCACGGGTGTTCCCGCCTGCGAAAACTTAAAAGCATTGTCTATGAGCTCGTATAAAATCTTGTACCAGTGTTGATATCCAACTGCCAGGGTCACGGTATTGTGCACATCCAGGTGCAGATCCTGCGTTCGGTCATACTGATACGCTATACTGTGCGCTACTTCCTGAATGACATCTTGTGCGTGCTCTGTCCGCTGTGCCTGCATCCGTTGCTTTTCCGCCGGATTTTGAACGATAAATCGGAGCTGAGTATACAAGAGAAAATTCTCTGTCAGTCGATACAGCCGCTTTCCAGAAGTCAAAATCGCACTACCAATTTCCTCCAATTCTTTTGGAGAAAGTGTCTCCCCTGCTCGGCTGGTCTGAAGCAACAACTCGGAATACCCTAAGATCCCATTCAACGCTGTGCGGAATTCGTGGGGAAGTGAATAGGACAAGCTATCGCGCAACTCCTCGATCCTTTCTTGAATGCTATGTTCAATTTTCTCCACGCGCTCCAACTGCCGATGAACGGCTTCCAGTAATTCATCGATCTGGAATGGTTTGACCAGGTAATCATCCGCACCCTTGCCCATTCCAGCACGAATGTCGCTTTTTTCCGCCCGTGCAGTGAGCAAAATCACTGGTACTGTCTCTAATTCCTTAGTTTTCCGAATTGTTTCCAGCATTTCCAATCCAGAAAGTTTCGGCATCAGAATATCACTAATGATCAAATCCGGCTTTGCCTCTAATGCCTTTGCAATCCCCTCTTCCCCGTTCGAAGCTTCTATCACTTCATAGCCTTCCAATTGGAGAATAGCGGCAATGTTTTCCCGAACGCTGGCAGTATCCTCAACGACGAGAATTCTTTTCGGCTGCGACATTCTGCGACTCCTGATTATGAACAAGATCAGGGAACTGAGTATGACAGTTCGGGCAAACGGCTATAACTTTCCCTGTTTGCTGCTGGTATTTTTCTTCCAACCACGGATGCTGGCATTGAGGACAGGGTTGAGGAATCGGCTTCCTCCAGGCAATGAATTCACACTCCGGATACCGGGAACAACTGTAAAAGATGCGTCCCGACTTGCTCCGCCGCTCCACCACTTCTCCTTCTTTACACACCGGACACGGAACGCCGATGGTGTACGGACGGGTGCCCTTGCATTCTGGATACCGACTGCATCCATAGAATCGCCCTCGCTTGCTATTCCGAAGTACCATCGGTGCACCACACTCCGGACACCGGATGTCTTCCCGAACTGCCGCCTCTTCCGTCTGCTCTGCGGTTTGTACCAGCGGCAGCGTCCCCTTGCACTCAGGATACCGGGTACATCCCCAGAATGGTCCGTATCGACTTTGCCGGAGCGTCATTGGTGCGCCACACTCCGGACAATTCAATGTTGGATATACCTGTTTCTCCTCCACCTGTTCCAGCAGCTTTTCCATCGGATAGTAGATTTGCTCCACAACGGTTGCGTAGTCCGTTGTCCCTTCAGCAATCGTATCCAGTTGGCTTTCCATCTTTGCCGTAAAGGAAACATCGAACAATTCGGGAAAATGCTCGACCAACAAATCGCTCACCTGCATTCCTAATTCTGTAGCAAACAACCGTCGTCGCCGTCCCTCAGCACGAATATATCCCCGTTCCTGAATCGTACTGACGATCGTTGCATAGGTACTGGGACGCCCAATCCCCTTTTGCTCCAGCTCTCGAATCAAACTCGCCTCTGTATACCGTGCTGGTGGTTTTGTCTGGGATTGCTTTGCAAAAAATTTCTTCGGAAACACTTCAGCGTCTTTTGTTAATCCTTCCGGCAATCGCTGCTCTTCTCGATCTTCCTCGCTGCCCTGCCCCTCTTCCTGCACCTCCTGATAA
>JALWJX010000054.1:3915-19927 GCA_026996895.1 Candidatus Kapaibacterium sp. | reverse complement strand
GTGTCAGCATCGGTCGGCAGCGGCGCACCTGTGCTGATTTTCACCGCCCCACCTTCGGGAATCCTGCCCTGGTACGGATGTCCAGCGGCACTTTCGCCGACGATGCGGAAAGGAGTAGCGGTGCCCAGGCGTTGATAGTCGGCAAAGCGGATTGCGTATCCATCCATTGCGCTGTTGGTAAACGGTGGCGATGGTTCGCGCGCCCGGATGGGTTCTGCCAGTATCCATCCGATTGCCTGCGTGAGCGGGCGGTGCTCGATGCGCGTTGCACACGGCAGATGTGCCAGCAGAGATTCCGCCTCTGCTACCGTGATCATTCTTCCTCCGGCTTTGCCTGATGGACTGCTGCCCGCTCGTCGTGCTGCCGTGCTGCCATCATCACAAAGGCGTGGAGAACACCCGGAAACACCGCTTGCAGGGATTCCAGCACGCCGCGAGAGCTGCCCGGCAGGTTGAGGATCAGGGTGTTGCCTCGCTGTCCTGCAATGCCACGAGACAGCATTGCAAATTGCGTACGCTGCTGTCCAAAGTGCCGCATTGCTTCTGCAATGCCCGGTATTTCCCGATCTACAACGTCTGCTGTTGCTTCTGGCGTCTGATCATACGGACCCAATCCCGTGCCGCCAGCAGTAAGGATCAACTGGAGTTGCTGCTGATCTACCCATTCCCGGAGCGTGTCGCTGATCTGTTGCGGGTCATCGGGAATGATCTTAAAAGCGACAATGTCAACGGGATAATCCGCCAGAAACTCGCGGATGACCGCTCCCGCTTTATCTTTCCGTTTCCCCTGAGCCGTCGAAGTTGAAATGATCAGGACACCGGCGCGAATCTTTTCAGGAAAGCGATCCAGAAAATCGCCACTGCCGCCCGTTTTCCGCAGCAGCCGGATTTCCCGGATTTCCAGATGCTCATCGACCGGCTTCAACATATCGTACACATTGAGCAGCGCCACACTGACAGCCGTCAGCGCTTCCATTTCAACGCCGGTTTTCCAGACACTTTTTACTTCCGCCGTTACGGTGATCGATGCTTCATCCGGATTCAATGCTGCCCGTGCCTCGATCCAATCCAGCAGGATTGGATGGCAGAAGACCAGCAAATCACTCGTTTTCTTTGCCGCCGCCAAGGCACTCAGCCGGGCTGTTTCCAGCACGTTGCCTTTCGGAATCGCATCATTTTGAATTTTTTCCACCGTTTCGGGTGAAAAGAAAATCTTTCCCTGCGCTTTCGCATACCGCAGGGACGAAAATTTGGCACTCACATCTCTCATTGCACCGTCTCCGGTTCTTTTTTCCACCGCGTGAGCACAAGACGAACAACCCAGCCCAGAATCACAGCCAGGGTTAGGTTGTGGAGAAGAAAGGCAGAGACGCCGACCAGCACAGCAATGATCTGATCGGTACGACGATCCAGCAGGGTAAAGAACCACGCCATTCGTCCTGCATCGAACAACAGCAGGGCAGCCAGGATGGGAATGGGGACGAAAAAGAGGAAGGGACGGAGCGGGGGAATCAGGGCAGTCAGGATCAGAAGGCTACCAATGATTGCTGTTGCCATTCCAGAGCGGGCGCCCAGTTGGGCGTGGGCAGCAATGCCGCCAGCACCGTGGCAGACGGGGAAGCCACCGCAGAGGCCAATGCCGGTGTTGAGTGCTCCGATAGAAAATGCCAGATGTCGGGGTGTTGCCCGATGCCGGGCGTGGGGCCACAGTGTGCAACAGACGTCGGAAGCTGCATAGACTGCATTCCCGATGGTCAGTGGCAGTTGGGGAAGGATCAGGATCCAGAGCGCGTCGATCAGCAACTGCCACTTCGGAAAGGTCAGGGTCCACAGCGGAAGGGTTTCACTGGCTGGAACGACCGGATTTGCTCCCATCAGCAATGCAGCAGCGATGCCAGCGATAATCAGCACCGGCGCTATGGGAATCGATCGCCGGATCTGCACCATCCACAGCACTGCTACGACTGTGGCGGTCATCCCCAGCAGTAGCATTGGGGAATCGAATGGAACGCCCAGGAGAATTTCCCGATTCCATACCAGCTCCAGCGCCTTAAAACCTAAGGTCAGTCCGATACCCAGTTGAATGCCCCGAATAATAGCGATCGGGAAGATGCGCTGGAGCCATACAATCAGTCCCGACAGGGAGAAAATCAGAAACAGGATGCCATAGACAACGGCGGCGGTTGCAATCAATTCAATCGGTGCCTGAATGGTAATCGCAATGACCGCCATCGCTTTGAGTGGCTGGATACTGACCGGAATTCGGTAGTAGGCTGCGGTGGCAAGATACGCAATGCCCCACAATACAAACAGCCGTTCCACCGGGATGTGGCAGAAGTAAGCAATCGCAAAAGCAAGCGGGAGCGTTGTTCCCAGATCGCCGAAAGCACCGCTTAGATCCTCCCAGAAAGTGCGGAAGGTATACCCCGGAAGCGGTGATTTCATCCACCAATGGTTGCCATCGATTGCACAACTGGCAATGCAAAGCGCTCTGCTTCGTAGCCGTCTCGAAACCTTCTGCCAATGTGGTGCAGAATAACCTGCTTGATCGCTTCATCGGTAGCGCCGGCGCGCAGGCGATCCCGCAAATTGTCAACCCCCTGATCATACAGGCAGGTTTTGAGCACGCCAACGGGTGTTAACCGAATGCGGCTGCAACTATGGCAGAAGGTGCGCGAGAAACCCGCAATGACGCCCACAGCGCCACGCCAGCCGGGGGCAGTAAACAATTCCGCTGTTCCATCTGCCTCTGTGGCAACCGGGTGCAGCGATGGCACAATGTGGTGGAGGTGCTGGCGTATTCGATCTGCCGTCCATTGTATCGCCGTTGCCCCCTGTTTGCCATCGAACGGCATCTGCTCGATAAAGCGGACGTGAATCGGATATTGCGCTGCCAGGGCGACAAAATCCGGCAATTCGTCGGTGTTGATTCCTTCCAGTACCACCACATTGAGTTTCAGCGGGATGTTCAGCTCCAGCGCCGTATGGAATGTTTCCATCACTTTCGCAAAACCCGACCGCCGCGTGATGCGCTCAAACTTTTCCGGCTGGAGTGTGTCCATGCTCAGATTGATACCGTCCAGAACGTCCGCCAGTTGAGGCAGAAAACGTGCGGTAAACACGCCATTGGTGGTGATGGTCAATTTCTGAAGCAGTGGCAGTTGCCGCAGTTGGAGCAAAAATTGATCGATGTCCTTGCGCAGGAAGGGCTCACCGCCAGTGATACGGATTTTGTCAATCCCCAGCTCAGTAAAAATGCGGCACAGGCGGAGTAATTCCTCGTAGGTGAGCAACTCCGAGCGCGGTCGGAAATCAATGCCTTCGGCAGGCATACAGTACTGGCATCGTAAATTGCAGCGATCGGTCACTGCCAGGCGCAAATAGCGAATCGGGCGCCCATAGTTGTCAACCGGTGCTGCCATTTCGGGGTTCTTGATTCCATTGCTTCCCAACCGTGCCATTCTCAAACGCTTAGCCAGCGTGTGGATTGTGTGCCGGTGGTACCCTGTGCGTATCAGTCCAGACCGTCGTTATCCACAAATCCACCGCTAAAGTGTGAATATCTGGGTGCGAGGGTGCAGAGTTCTGGTGCACTGATCTACTTTCATTGCTGAGAACCGGCACTGAGTTTAAGAGATAGTCAAAGAGCTAAGCAGCACCGATTCACCGTTCATTGCTGAGAACCGGCATTGGAGGTAAAGAACACCGGAATTGTTATGCCACCCCGTGCTCCACCATCCCTTGCTGAGGCTGGCGGTGGTATTTCAGACCTTGCGGGAGAGTTCCTGGAGTCGCCGCTTTTCTTTCCAGCTCAACGATTGATATCCAGAAGCAGCGATTTTATCCAGCAGCGCATTGAGTTCTTCCTCTTCGGCTGCGGTCATTTCTTCCGGTTGATGCTTCCGGCGTAACTCCCGGTAGGAAGTGCCATCTGGCGCCAGCGGTGACGGCTCCTCCGATGATGCGGTGAGCACGTGCAGGAGAATGCCAGCAGCGATGCCGAAGCCGTGCACAGTGATGATGTGAAGCAGCACCAGGGGCGTTGTGGCAAGCTGGAGCAGTCGAGGGACGAGGCTGAGTCCAGCGATCAGCAGCCACAATTGCCAGAGCAGCAGGGTGAACCAGCCGAAAAACGAAACCGGTTGCTGCGCTTCCCGGATCGTTTTCCACGTCAGCAGCGCCAGAATGAGTGCCAGCGGACTTTCCAGCGGAATGGGAACCGCATACAGCACGATCGTGTAGAGAATGCCGTTGGTCAGCAGTACCAGGACCGTAAATCGCCACAGCCGGGCGGTGCCCAGGGAACGTTCGAAATCAGCCGCAAACAGGTACAGCACGATACCCGTTGCTGCCATATCGAAAAAGTTGCGGATCGCCAGCGGATAGCTGAGAATGCGCCACCACTGCCCGCTGCGAACCAGTTCGGGTGCCAGTGCCAGCCACGTGGACAGGAAGCCGTGAGAGAGGACGTTCACAAGATAGCTCAGTCCCAGCACCAGAAGCGCAATGTGCAGTGTTGAATGCGGCACCCGTATGACGGCAAAAGGATTCATTTGGACAACGCTGTCCCTTTGTTGCGCAAGGCGAAAAACGAGCAATTCGGAGGAATCTTTTCCAGAAGCGGGACGGCAAGCGGAGAGGTTGAGCGATTGAGGAACGGAGTAGTTGAGCGATGAAGAAGATCACCCATCTGAGGAAACTTTCCCAGAAGCGGGACGGTAAACCTTTCGCCCATCTGGAGTGTCCAAAAGATTTCAGAAAATGAGAACAAGGCGGAGGGAGCGTTCCCGATGTCCGGTGTGCTTCGTGCTCTGTGGCTGCTCTGGATAACTGTTGTTTCGCTTTCAGCTCAGCCGGTGGCTCGATTTATCGATCCAGCCGCAACGGATTCGGTGATCGACCAGTGGTTGGATCCACACGTCGTGTATTACGACCCTTCTATACCGCATCGACAGCAACTGTTTGTTTTTCTTCCCGGTTCCTTCGGACAACCCCGGCACTACCAGCAATTGCTACAGATGGCTGCACGTCTGGGTCTTTACGTGATCGGATTGCGCTATCCGAATAGCTGGACGGTGCATTCCCTGTGTAGCGAAAGTCCGGACTCCGCCTGCCATTTCAAAGTCCGATTCGAGATTGTCGAAGGTGTTGATCTGTCGTCCCTGGTTGACATTACGCCTGCCAATAGCATTCACAACCGTTTGCGAGTACTGCTGCAGTATCTGGTTCAACACTTTCCGGATGAAGGATGGGAGCAGTTTCTGAACGAGGATGGGAACATTCGATGGGAGCGAGTGCTCATTGGTGGGCATTCGCAGGGCGGGGGACACGCAGCACTTATTGGCAAATACTACCGGGTTGCGCGGGTGTTGATGTTCGCCTGGAGCGATCTCTGGAAAGAAAACGGGCAGTGGCGGCTGGCGCCGTGGGTAGATTCGCTCAACGCCACCCCAGCCGATGCTTTTATTGGCTTTACACATGTAAAGGATGCTCTGCTTGCCAACCTTGCAGCGTGGCGCGGACTGGGACTGGCTCAGTTTGGTCTGCCAGTGCTGGTGGATACCGTTCCGCCGCCGTACTATCATTCACATCAGCTGCTCACAAACGTCACGCCGGCACGCTCAGGGGCGTACCACGGCAGTGTTGCAACGGATTACGCAACGCCATTAGACAGCAATGGTGTTCCAATCCTTGCTCCCGTGTGGACGTATATGCTCCTGGGGGATGCTACGATGGTGCCCACGCCAGCAGAAAGCACTTTTGCTTCTTCATTATCCACGGCGCGTATTGTTCGAATCGGCAGTCCGTTGCCGCTCCCATCGCCCCTGCCGCCGCAGTCGGTCATCGAACTCTGGTCACCCATCGGTCAGCGATTCCTTCTTCTGCCCCGCACATCCGGAACGGCAGCTTCCGGCGCAGTGTGGCACTGGACCGGCAGAGACTTCGCCGGCACTCCCATTCCGCCGGGACTCTACTTGCTCCGGATTCTAACGCCCCAGCAGACGGTCGTCCAGCAGCAGGTGATCCTCTGGCTGCCATAGAATAGTCCGCCGGGGTGCTGGGATCTGCTGGAAGTGGAGGTTCTGGTGCGCACTGGCTTAAAAAAGGTGGGCAGAAATTCCTTGGAAGTGCATTGTGTTTCGCATTGCAAAAATTTTATATATTTGCCACAAAGTGCTTGTTCACTCGGGAGTATTGGTATGGCTTTGCAGGGCGGATGTTCCCGGTGTTATTGCTTGCTGAAAAAGGTTATTACTGTTGCCGGCTTGAGACGCTCTCGGCGGCTATCCAGAAGTTGCGGAAGCGGGAGCAGGTCGATGAGACTCGTTTGACAGCAGGTATGAGTACTGATATACGGTTTTGCCGGAAGCAAAGAGGAGGAGAGGTGGTGCAAAAAGTTGTGAATATCGCTGAGAGTGATTAGGAGACGGTAGTTCAAACTGGGGCAAAGGCATTGAGCTGTGGGTCCTGAGGTGTTTCTGTGGAATAAATGCGAGGTTTTCAAAATGAGCTTTCGTTACTCCCTAACTGCCATTTTCGGTCTCATCATTGCCGTTACTGCTATGGTAGCTCAGCAGCAGCGAATGGAGCCACTCAGTCTTGCATTTGATCGAGCATTTCGCCCGAAGATGAGGACTGGCAGCAGTCACATCGCGGAAAATACGGGGACAGAGTTCCCCGGAGTGCAGCAACGCGTAATGTCATCGGTAGCACCGGCGGCACACCAGGTTCTTCGATGGCAAGGAATGTCGCGGACACCGGTAATGATTGGTACAGGGCATCCGGAGGGATGGCTGGTCCGTAAAAATAGGCGGAACAGAATGGGATTTTCGGAACCGATCAATGTACAGCCGGTGATGGTCAGAACCAACAATCGGCGGGCACGACGGATGATGCCGGAGAATCCCCCGAACTTTGTGGGTGGATACAGAGGGAACACTGTTTTCAAGGGAGTTGTTGGCGCAGTCATTGCGGGCGGAGGTAAAAGTGATGATGCAAATGTGGTCTCAGACAGCTATGGGGTTGTCAGCGGAGGCGCAGGGAATCGAGCAGGAGATGCCGGTGGAACGGTAACGGACGCAGTATATGCAACCGTTGGCGGTGGGTGGTCGAACATAGCCAGTGGGCTGCTCAGCACCATTGGGGGTGGCTGGAAAAATACTGCCAAAGCCTCTACTACCACAATCAGTGGTGGAGCGGAGAATACCGCCAGCGGCTTTGGCAGTACGGTTGGTGGTGGTGCAAAGAATGTTTCCAGCGGTGAGAGTAGCACGATTAGCGGCGGTATGAACAACGTTGCCAGTAATTTACTCAGCACGGTTGGTGGCGGTAACGAAAACACCGCCAGCGGCTTTAGCGGTACGGTCAGTGGCGGTAATGACAACACTGCCAGCGGTGGAGCCAGTACGGTTGGCGGCGGACAGTCGAATACTGCCAGTGGCAATTACAGTATGGTCGGCGGGGGCAACGAAAACGTCGCCAGCGGTGGAGTTAGCACTGTCAGTGGTGGAATGGACAACATAGCCAGCGGGTTCGGTAGCACGGTCTGCGGTGGGGTGGAAAATACTGCCATCGGGCTTGGTAGTACGATCTGTGGCGGCGAAGGAAATACGGCTGCGGGAGCTTACTCGTGGGTAGGTGGACACAAAATGTATTTAGCTCCGTCGGCTGACCGCACGTTCGTATGGGGATATGCTACTTCAACGACAGCAGTTACGGTTTCCGATGCGTTTCTCATCGGACCACACGGTAATACCTACCGGGTTGGGATCAACAATGCCTACCCCACATACGCACTGGAATTACCCGACAATATCAACACTCCCGTCGGTAAAGCGCGGGCAAACGCGTGGGAGGTTTATTCTGATGAGCGGGTCAAGAGTCAGATTGTTGATATCGGGGGATCAGAAGCGCTGGCAAAGATCACAGCACTCCGACCAGTGTACTATTTCCACCACTCCAGTCGGTGGACACCGGAAGGGAAGCTGAAAATTCTCGAAGACGGCGAATATCGGTATGGGTTCATTGCACAGGAACTGGTCAGAGTTATCCCTGAAGCGGTCACCGTGCCTGAAGATACAACCAGAACGCTCTATGGTGTCAACTACGACGAGCTGATACCAATCCTGACCGCAGCACTTCAGGCGCAGCAAGCAGAAATCGTGCAACTCCGGCAGCGGGTTGCAATGCTGCAGCGGGCGCTGGAGAGCAGTAAGGAAAGCCAGACAGAATTCACAGCATTGCAGCAATTGGTGCTTTCCCTCCAGCAACAAATCCAACGGTTACAGCAGCGACTGGAGGCAGTGCAGAGCCAGTAGCAGGACCCCTCCGTATCGGGTGGGTGAATGTGCCTTGAGCTCAACCCGGGATTTCCCGGGGAACGAGCGTGTACCCTTCAGCATGCATCCCACCGGAAGCCAGTGCTCTCCATACAGAAGTCAATGCTACACCTTCAACACGTCGCCAACGCGGAGCTCAGTTCCAGCAAGAATTCGGGTGTTGATGCCCAGTTTGTAGAAGTGCTCGATTTGCTCAGCACTTACGGCAGGATCCGTGTGCTGCTTGCGCCACTGGAGAAACTGCTGGCGGAATTGGGGAAGAATAGCACCGGTGTCAGGATCGCGTGGTGGAACGCTGCACCGGCTGCAAATGTTGACGCCGGCGAAGCGGACAGAGCCAATCGCAAAGAGGCGGGGACGATCCTTCGTGGTGCCAACCAGCCTATCTTCTGCCAGTGGCTCCGCAAAGCCAATTTCCAGATTCATCCGGAATCGCCGCCGAATATTCTCGGTCGGCAACTGGAAGAGATGTGCCAGCGCTTCAATCGTTGCAGTGCCGATAATCGTTGGTCCCGGTGCATTCGTATCATCCGGAAAGCCCTGAGGATCGTAGCGCAACTGTACGGGCTGTTGTAATACCTCGCTGAGCCATTCTGCCAGCAGCGATGCCTGATCGGGTAGCACCGCCGTTACACGCTGGTGTGCCGGATGCGATAACGTCACCCCGTTGCTGTCGTAGCGCGCCCGCACACGCAGGATCGCTGGATAGCGCTTGCCGTTGACGTAGCGGCCGTCCCGGTCGAAAAAAGCATATTCCCGGTCGCCAGCCAATTTGCCATTGGCAATGGTAATGCGATCGAGCGTGAGTCCGTCCAGACTCTTGATGGGGAAAACGGTGATTCGTTGTAATGCTGGCTGTGCCATCTTAAACCCGGATTATTGCCGCTATAGCTGGATTTGCCCGTAACTGCTCCAGCTCCTCCGGCGTTGGTCGCTGGGGACGATCCCGCTCGCAATCGACGATACACAGAAATCCCAGTGGTTCGTTGTCGGCTGCATAAAACTGATGCCAGGTCATCGGGGGAATTTCGACGACATCGAAGGGTTCGATAGCAGCGATGGAGTCGCCGATCAACACCTGTCCGCTGCCGCGGAGGATTAAAACGGCGTGGGCGTGCTGATGCCGCTCCAGGGAAGAATAGCCGCCCGGCTGGATCTCAAAGTATCGGAGCTGGCAGGCTAATTCGGGGAGATTTTTGATTAGCTCAAATCGGGAGATGTCGCGAAAGTGCGTTCCGCTGGTTTTATAAACTTTTTCCGGAACACCTGACCACCGAAACCGGGTAGCATCGAACTTTTTGATCGCCATTGCTTTACGGTTGTGTTTCCTTACACCGATCAGGCGCTGAGACGATGGATTGTTTCCACAAATTGCGCAATAGCACGATGCGGCTGCGGATCCCGGAAAAGATCGCCACCGATTATAAAGACCGTGTCTTGCCCGTACTGTTCAAAAGCGGTTGCCAGCATTGTTCTTTTCAGTCCGCCGGCTGGCGCCGGGAACGCCGGCGGGAAGTGGAAAAGGGGCTGGCGGAGGAAATGGGTTAATTGCTCTAAGTGCTGCGGATCCCATCGAAATCGTCCACCGCTGTAAGGAAAGATCGAAATATCCGCACCCAGCAGACGAAACATTTTGCCCAGAAGGCTCGCTGGTGACCATCGTACCGCACCGCTCAACGCTGGATGTGCCATCAGGACCATCGCCGCCTGCTGACGCAACTCTGCAAAGGTGGGCAAGCCAATGATGGCAGGAATCACCAGCGCTCCAGCGATGCCCAGGCGGGTGCAAAACTCTACCTGTCGGTAAAGCAGCGTCGGAGATGCATTCAGGGTGGGACAGTACAGCACGGGACGACCTGTGCGGCTCCGGTATTCTTCCACGTACGCCTGACAGCGCTGCACCCGTTCTGCAAAGGGAGCGAACGTAAAGTCGTTCAAGCCGTGATCTTCCTTGACAATGTCAATGCCATTGTCCACAAACAGCGCCAGCCGCTGGAGCAATTCATCCGTGGTTAACCCCATCGGTTTCAGCACTGCACAGGTCAGCGCCCGCCTGGAAATTCCCAGCAACTGCCGGATACCCGGAATGCCAAACCGTGGTCCGGGAAACAGCGACGCCAGCGATGGCGTGATGGTGAAATCTGCTAAGGTAACATCCGGCAGGAGCGAGGCGTTGCCGAAGAGGACGGTGATAAACTGCGCTATGGACGGAGCAACAATCGCATCATCGTAGCGAATGCGAACGGCGAACCGGCGGTGCTCCAGTGGGGTAATTTCTTCAACCGCTCCAATAATCTGACGATGGATAAACGCAGAATCCACCGCGTCCGGTGGAAATTCAATCGTTTGCTCTACCGCCAGTGCCCGCGCCCGCGCTTCGATATCCTCAGCATTAGCAGTAATGTAGTACGTTACTCGCAAAGGCATTGTGCTGCTCCTTATTGCAAAGTCCCTAAATGCTTAACTGGGTCTTAGACTTCAACAGAACCGGAATTTCCAGATACTGTGCCAGAGCAATATTCTCGGAATGAAAAGCTGCAAAAAATGTCAAGACTCCTGTTGTTAATGCTCGCCCTGATGGACATAGAAAAACTTTGGACCATTGAAGTGAATCATGTGATCGGGATTATCGCTCAGCCAAACCTCTGTTTCCCAGGCAATGTTATCAATATGTCGTTTAAACTCTTTAAAGTCCTGGAAGGCGCTAATGTAGACCCTCTTGGCTCCGCATTTTCTTAAAACTTTTTCCAACTCAGCTTGTCTTTTTGGAGAAACAGGACCGTGTAAGGTAACCACTTCAATCAAGATCAGCAGATTGTTTTTGCTGTCATAATACACCACGTCAGGCAACTTACTATGCTCCGCTATAGGGACTTTCAGAGTTTCCAGCAGATCTTTTTTCACATACAGCATCTTTCGAGCGGTATCACCAGCATAGACCAACTCAGCATCAGGAAAAAATCTGCTTTTCAAGTCTTTGATCACTTTTGCCTGTAGCTCGCTATGTTTGCCGGGAGAAAACCTTAAGGTGATACCCTCAGCTTCAGCAGTGATCTGATATCGCTCTCTTACTTTTCGATACTTGTCAGCCAGCTTTCCTTTGTTTGCTATGAACTCCCGAAGGGAAGTTTCCCATTCCGGTGAATGATATCTCTTGATGAGTGCCAGTGCTTCATCCGTAACAGCGTATACAGTATTGGGGCTGTTTGTGGGTCTTTGGAGATCGTCGGGATTCCGAATAACGATCCCAGCTTGAATGAATTGATGTAACGTGTAGCGCCTAACAGTTTCTCGGGTATTCTCAGCATATTCTTTGCCGTAGTGGATTTTGATGAACTCCAGGATGTCGTGAATTCGCAAAAGCCGTTGCGCAGCGCTACTCCAGGGAGTTTCTTCTTTCAAATCCAGCAATGCTAACAGCGTTAAGGCTGATCGCTCATTCTGCTGAGCTTTCGGTAAGCCAATTTGTTTTAGAATTTCAATGGCTTCCTCAATCTTGCTCATAGCAACCTTTGCTGCTGTTCAATCGCTGTATTAACTCCGGATCCCAACCCAAAATTTTGCCCACAATTTGGTCTAACTTGTACCCGATGCGTGGTCTGTACCTTTGCACCATTGTCCCAATCTCTCTTATCTCCTCCAGCGAGGGAAATGGGATATTTCGTAAGTCTGTTGCATTCACCTGGGTATTCCCGTTGAGAATTCTAAAGTATCTGTCCACAAGGGTTGTATTCAATACTGCGGCAATGCCAAAAGCTTCAGGTTCAGAAAGTGAACCATTTGGACGATGGATATAGTTAACGTGATTCTCGATCCCCACATATTCATACCGTTCGAGACTTGCCCGCAAGAGAACGCCAGCATACAATCTTCGTTTTTGTTCCTTAGCGCTAAACCTTTTGATCAACACGTAATTGTCAACCGGAACAACAAGAGATTTTGACTGTTCATTAAGCGCAATGGAGGCTTCTTTGCCGTTTTTGCTTAGTGGCCAGACAACATCCCAACCCTGGATGTTGTGCATCCATAGCAGCGGAATTTCTTCCAATCCATTCACCGTTTTTCGCAGGTGTCGCCGGGCTCGAAAAGGGACGACTGGGCCAGTCGAGACCCTACAATCAAGATCACTCAGCGTGTTTGTCCACCGGTCTACGATTCTCAGTATGTCTGCATCCAGGGAGGAAGATGGAATTCTGATAAATACCTCTGCATCTCTGCGATAAATGACGTCCTGAGCTGAGGCGTTCAGCCTTCTGAGATCTCCAAAGGATCTGTCTCTGCTGACACTAATGCTGATGGTTCGCTTTTGGATTGTGCCCTTGGTGATCTTCAAAATGATATTTTCCTGAAGAACACCGTCTTGGTCGAAAACATCTCTTCTGGATTCAAATAGATGCACGCTGTCGATCGCAGCGTTAGCTAAGAACCATTCCCGAAAATTTCGGTAATACAAACCTGAACAAAAGCTTCGGGGGGTGATAAAAATTCCTTCTCCTCCACCCCTCAAAAGGTTGATTGCTAAAGCCATAAACAACGCGTAGATGTTCGGTTGGCCATAGATGAGCTTCCGCATCGCACCAGCATAGGAAGATTGCTTGCTGATTTTGTAGTAGGGAGGATTGGCAATGACAACGTCATACTCAGAGTCCTTCTCTTTGTTCCACAGGGGTACAGTGCTTGGAGAAAAATACTTTGCATTGTGGAGAATAAAATCCTGTGCGTGGATATGGTACTCAACTTCATATCCACAAGATCGCATTTCACGCTGACACTCCTGCAGTACGGTTTCTAAGAGGGGAAGAAGGTTTAAATCGTTCTCATAAGCATCGATCACTATTTTGAGGTTGTCGAGATACCTTGACTTCATTACGTCGCATAAAGCAGCGATTAGGACCCCTGTACCTGCACCTGGGTCCAGCACTTTGATCTCAGGTTGACGAATGTCCACTAAGGTTGCCATAAAAGTTGCTACCGTCTCGGGGGTAAAGAATTGACCTCTTGCTTTTCTTTCCTCAAATTTTCGATGTTTCGAGTAGGTACTTGCTGCCCTGGCTGCGTATTCGGCTAAGGATTCACCTTCTAACCGTACAACTGTATCCATCTTCGTGATCGGGCACTGTTTTCACTGTTGCATTCCGTTGTAGACGACTGCGGTGAGTTATCAATACAAATTGCTGATTGCAACTGCTGCCGCGCTGCCTCCGCCCGCTGACGATCGCTGGCAACGATCCACGCGATAGGTTCACCCGCTTCCACCGTTGCCCCTTCTTTCTTGAGAAACACAAATCCTGCGGCGGGATCGACGGTGTCGTCCGGGTGAGTGCGTCCAATGCCCAGCGTGATTCCGGCTTCGCCGACCTTGCGGGCGTGGATCTCGGTGATGACCCCTGATTGCCACGCTTCCAGCGGTATCCGTTCAGCCGCCGCATATCGCTGTCGACTCGCTTCCAGATCGCCACCCTGAGCACGGACGATCCGGTGGAACACTTCCAGCGCTTCGCCACTTTGCCAGACACGCTGCACTCGCTGCTGCGCTGCTTCCAGTGAGGATTCCAGCCCTGCCAGCTCGACCATCGTGGCGGTTAGAAAGAGGGTTAGTTCAAACAGATCATCCGGACACTTGCCTTCCAGACACTGCAGCGCTTCTTCCACCTCGACCCAGTTCCCGACGGCATTGCCCAGCGGCTGATCCATAGCAGAGAACACCACCCGCATTGGTAGAGACACCTGGTGAGCTACTGCCAGCATCTGGTCGGCTAATTGCTGTGCTGCTTCCATCGTGGGCATAAAAGCCCCTTTGCCGACTTTCAGGTCGAGCACCAATCCGTCCAGATCTTCAATGATTTTTTTGCTCAAAATCGAGGCGGTGATCAATCCAATCGATTCTACGGTTGCCGTAACATCCCGAATGTGATAGAGCGTTCGATCGACTGGAGCAATATCGGGCGTTTGCCGGGCGAAAAAACCACCGTTTTGCCGCAGCAACGATCGATACTCTTCGGGAGAGAAAGCCAGTTGCATACCCACAATGGACTCCAGCTTATCGACCGTTCCGCCGGTATGTCCCAGCCCACGTCCGGAGATCATCGGGACGGCACAGCCAGCGGCGACTGCCAGCGGGAGCAGGATCAGGGAAACGGTGTCCCCAACGCCGCCGGTTGAATGCTTATCGATTACCGGGCGGTCGTGATCCAGTTGGAGCTGCATTCCTGAGTGTGCCATTGCTAAGGTCAGCGTTGCCGTTTCTTCCCCGTTCAGTCCTTGCAGATACGCTGCCATCAACCACGCCCCGATCTGTGCTTCGCTGATACGCCCTTCGGCAACGTTCTGCACGAACCATTCAATTTCTGCCGCACTCAGCGTTTCCCCGTCTCGCTTTTTGCGCAAAATCTCCACGATGTTCATTGCTTACGATCCTGCCAGATCCCACAAAATCATCACGATGGAAACGACGACCCAGGCTAACAGGTTCATTCGGAAGCCCATACGAATCATTGTAGGCAGAGGAATTTTGCCCGTTCCGAAGACCAGCGCATTTGGCGGTGTGGCTACCGGCATCATAAACGCTAGGGATGCACCGATCGCAACCGCAATGACCACCAGTTGCGCATTGGCGCCGACATCCAGGCACAGGGCAATGATGATCGGAACCATCAGAGACGTAACCGCCGTGTTGGAAGTGATCTCCGTCAGGAAATTCAGCAGGAGCACCAGTGAGACGATCAGCACCGGTGTGGAAAGCGTTCCGAGCGTTTGCAGAAAGAGATCCACGATAATGTGTCCGCCGCCGGAGGCAATGAGCAGTTTCGACAGCGCTAAGCCACCGCCGAAGAGCAGCAGCGTTCCCCAATCCACGCTGCGGACGGCAACGTGCCAGTCCAGCACGAAACGTCGATATTCCAGTTGGATTGGGATCAGGCAAGCGGCGACACCGCCGATGATGCCGATAAGCCACGTGGAAAGCGGCTGCACAGCGGCAGAAACCACCGGTATCGCCATTCGACGGAGGATCGGAACAACAACCCAGCCAAGGACGGTCGCCGCAAAGATTGCCACCGCCCACTTCTGCTCTCTGGTAAACCGCACTTTCGCTTCTTGCAAGAGTTGAATTGCTGCCGTGTCCAGCGGCTGGTTCGGGAGCAGGCGGGCTAAGAACCACCACCCTGCGGGGAGAAGCAGGAGGGTCACCGGCAATCCGTATTGCATCCACTCCAGAAAGCTCATCGTTGCAATATGATGTTGCCGCATCAGCGCTACTGCAATGCCATTAGGCGGCGTACCGACAATGGTGGCAATGCCTCCGATGGAGGATGCCCAGGCGACACCGAGGAGAAAAGCCAGCGCAATGTACCGATGCCGGCTCTGATTTTCCAGCGGCGCAACAATCGCCAGCACTAAGGGGAGCAGCATTGCGGTAACGGCGGTATTACTGAGCCACATCGATAGTCCGGCAGCCGTCAGCATCAATCCCAGCAGCAGCGATCGGTAAGAGCGAGCAAATAGAGGCTGTTGCAGCATCCAGCGCGCAACTGCCCGATCGATTTGCCGGTACTGCAACATTGCTGCCAGCAAAAAGCTGCCCAGAAAGAGGAAAATGATAGGATCGGCGTACACGCCAAGCAGTGCCTTGCTTCCCAGGGGATGCAGGCGCGTGTCGGCAATCTCCGATAGGT
>JALWJX010000054.1:0-3905 GCA_026996895.1 Candidatus Kapaibacterium sp. | reverse complement strand
CCGGAGCTCCCTTCGGAGCAACTGACGCTGGCAGCAATGCCGTAACCGGAAGTGGTATCGCTTCCGTTACCCACCAGATCACCATCAGCGCCAGCAGGGCAAAGACTTTCTGCACATTAGCAGCCGCCAGCGTCAGTTGCTCCGAAGGGAGCTCCGGATAATGGCGATGGAGCAGGGCAGCCAGATGTTCTGACGGTGGGAGGAGCAGAATCAGCGCAAACACAAGGATACCAATCCAGAATGCTGCCGATCGGATTGGAAATTGCCGCTTCCCGTGCCCATTTTCTGGCGTCTTTTTATCCATACGTACGCCCTTTCTCACCGAAGAAACTTCCGGGGATCAATACTTTGCGTTCCGTTCCACACTTCAAAGTGCAGATATTCTCCATCTACCGAGCTACCACTTTCGCCGATCTCTTCGCTCTGGCGCACGACCTGTCCTTCGACCACGTAAGCCTTCGACAGGTTTGCATACACCGTCCGAATTCCGCTCCCGTGATCGATAATCACCACGGTGCCATAGCCGGGCAGCCAGTGAACCAGGGAGACAACGCCACCGGCGGCAGCGTAAACCGGTGAGCCGCGGGGCATTCCAATGCCAATGCCAATGTTGTCCACAGTGACGCCGGTTTGAGGATTGCGATAACTACCGTACGGCTGGACGATCCGCCGACTTTTGGTGGGCCACCGGAGCGACCGGAGAATGGCATTGGATTGTTGCGTATTGCGCTTTCGTCCACTATAAACCTTCCGTTGCTCCTGTTCCAGTTTCGCAATGATGGTTTGCAGCATTCGAGCACTCCGCTTTCGCTGCTCCAGTTGCCGGGCGATCTGTGACCGGTTCCGGCGCACCTGCTGGAGTAATTGCTGCGTCACTTCCTGCATTTGCTGATAGTGCTGCTGCTGTTGCTGATATTCTGCCAGCAACTTCGACCATTGCTGCCATTGCTGTTCTAACTGGAATGCGACACAATCGAGTGAATCCTGCATTTGCAGAATCCGTTTTGCCTGCTGATTTGCCAGGGCTAATAACTGCTGAGAGTATTTCCGTACCCGCGCTTCTGCCTGTAAGTGTTCCGGCAGCACTAAGAATTCCTCTGCCGACAGCGGGCGATCTCGATAGAGCCGCTGAATCACGGTCCGAAAGGCTGCGCGCAATTGCTCCAGTTTCTGTTGTAGCGTATCATACCGCATATGCGTTGCCGCGATCGCCCACTGTAACTGCTCCATTTCCTGCTGCAACAGCTCGATGTATTGCCCCACATAGTGCAACTGTTTCTGATACAATCCCAGTTGCGTTGTCAGGTGTTGTTCCTTCTGGTGCAATGTCTGGAGTTTTCGCTGAAGTCGCTGGATGATTTTACGCGTTTTCCGTAGTTCCTGCTGCCGGCGCTTGAGCTCCGGCGTTTGATCCTGTAAGGGTGTTGCACTCGTAGTGATCGCACAGCAGCAGAGGAATGCCGATAGAATCCAGAACCACCACTGCCGCCTTATGGACCACCGCCTGTCTCGCATCAGAATTCGTCTGTTGCAACTCGCTGGATTCGAGCGCCTAACGCCTGTAATTTTTCCTCGATCCGCTCATACCCGCGGTCGATGTGATAGATGCGGAGAATTTCACTGGTGTTTTCTGCCACCAGCGCAGCTAAAATCAATGCAGCGCTGGCACGCAGATCGGTTGACATAACTTTCGCACCCATCAGCGGCGTTCCCCCGTTGACAATAGCGGTGTTGTCCACAACCTGAATGTCCGCACCCAGCCGGACCAGTTCCGGTACGTGCTTGAAGCGATCGTGGAAGATGGTGTCAGTAATGCGGGAGGTACCCGGAGCCAGCGTCATAAATGCTGTCCACTGGGCTTGCATATCCGTTGGAAATCCGGGGTACGGAGCGGTGGTAACATCGGTTGGTCTGGGTGCATCCTCCATCGTAATGGTGATGGTATCCGTTCCTGTCTCCAGTTGGCAACCTGCTTCCTCTAATTTCGCCAGTACGGCGGTCAGGATCGATGGATCGACGTCCACCAATTGCACCGTGCCACGCGTCATAGCAGCAGCAACCAGAAAGGTGCCCGCTTCAATACGATCGGGAATGGTCGTTACATCTGCTGGTTGCAGTTCCGAAACGCCCTCGATTCGCAGTGTTGGCGTTCCAATGCCTTCAATGTGCGCCCCCATTGCAACTAACATTTCCGCCAGCGACTGAATTTCCGGCTCCACCGCTGCATTCGTGATCACCGTTGTCCCTTCTGCCAGCACTGCCGCCATCAAAAGGTTGCCGGTTGCACCGACGCTGGGAACGTCCAGATGGATATGCGTTCCCCGCAACCTCGTGGCTTTTGCCACAACGTATCCCCGTTCCAGCCGAATATCAGCGCCCAGTTTTTCCAATCCCTTCAGGTGCAAATCCACCGGCCGAGGACCCCAGGCACAGCCGCCGGGCAGGGAAACCCGTGCATAACCGTACCGGGCGAGCAGCGGACCCAGAACGTAAAACGATGCCCGCATTTTTTTGACCTGCTCATACGGCGCTTCAAAACTGGTAACGGTTCGGGAGTCGATGATGCAGGTTCCGTCCGGGTGCAGCTGGCAGTCAACGCCCATTTCGCCCAGCAGTTGCGCCATTGTGCGAACATCTCGCAGATTCGGTGTGTTGGCCAGCCGGTAGGTGCCCGGTGCTAACAGGGTTGCCGGCATCAGTGCTAAGGATGCATTCTTGGCGCCAGAAATCCGCACCTGCCCCTGCAACCGAACGCCCCCTTCAACAACAAATTTTTCCATTGTCCACGTCTGCTCCTTTCAACTTCCGTCCCATAGCTGCGTTGCAAAAGTACGAAAAAAGCAGCGGACATACGTTCGTTCCAGCCGTTGATTGTTCTCCGTTTCCGCTATCGTATGCTGGAGCAAGCATCATTGGTGTGCAGCTTACGGAATGCACCGCTCAGCACCCGGCAAGACCAGCTTTTCGAGAGTTCTTTAACGCTGTGCTGAGGAGAACAGGAAACTCACCACAGTTTCGGAATGCGGATCACCACAGCTTCGGAATGTGGAAATCCACCACTGCTGCTGTTGCTGACAATACGGGCGTTGCGCGAAGTACCAGTGCCAGCACATCCGCCGTGCCGAGGCGCAGGTTGAGCAATCCATTGAGCAGCTCTATGTGTGCAAACAGCGACAGCACGGGGCGTGGCAGGGCGCCGCCCAGACTGAGCGCGGGATACAGGGAGATCCAGGTGTCCAGCGGTATCGTTGTACCGGCGGATAAAAACGGTTGCGGCAGATTTCCAACCGCTTTGTTCAGCGGCACACCAAGGGTGACGGAAGCAGAGGGGAAACCGAAGCGGCGTACCGCTGGTGGCAGGGCAAAGGTGGCACCGATATACAGGCGCGTGGGCAGCCAGGAGCGCAGCCGCCACAGCCCGTGCCATTTGAAAAAATTTCCCTTTCCCGTGATTTTGGGAATTTCTTCCAGAAGGTTGAGCGTGCGGAATCCCGATGAACTTAAGCCGTTCAGAACAGTATCCTCAGCCGTGAATAAATTGCCTTCCCAGTTGAGAAACCCAATGTCCAGGACGGTAATGCCGAGTGCCAGGCGGGGAAACTGAAATTGAACACCAGCATCAGCGCCGAGTCCCCAGCCGATAGGGACCAGGGCATTGGTGTCCAGAAGCGAGGGAGAAACTGCTTTGCCATAGTCGATGCCAAAAGCAGGATTGATTGCCGAAAACGCCCGAAGCTGTTGCTGAGTAACCCTGCCTTCCAGATACGCATACCCCTGCACATACTTCAGATTCATTCCCCAGCTCAGGCGGAAAGCCGGATCGTCCAGAACGATGGTTCCCCAGCCAGCGGTGTATTCCCGAAACCACACAAAGTCCAGAATGGTACCTGCGAACAATTCCGAAA
>JALWJX010000053.1:829-20027 GCA_026996895.1 Candidatus Kapaibacterium sp. | reverse complement strand
TATCCAGAAAGTCGATCTGATATGCCGGTCCAGTCAACAATTTATCCCGCATCCCGCCCCACGGCACCTCGATCGGTATCGTGTCCAGCAGCTTCCGTATCTCCTTCCCCTGCCCGCGAATCTCCCACACGATCAATGCTACCGGTACAGTCCCGGATTGACCCCACGGGTAATAATCCCCCACGATGTACCAGTGATCCCAATCCACCACATCCACCCACCGGGTTATATACGCCGTCGGTGACCAGTTGTACCGCGCTTTGACCACCGAATCCAGATCGATCACATTCCAGTGCTCCCCATAGTCACTGGTCCACCAGATCTCATCGTAATTGTGCACTATCCATTTGCCCGCTCCCGCTACGTCCACCATACTGTATCCCAATTCCACCCCCTTCACTGTATCAATATGCTCCCATTGATCTTTGGTCACCAGCAGATACGGAACAATCCCCTCTGTCCCCTCTACCGTATCCTTCCACGAAACCGTCACTGGCACGACGCCTTCCTGTGCATCCACCATCTCAATGTCATACGACGCAACCGTCACAGCCTTCCCTTCCCATTGAAACCATTGCGACAGATCCACCTTCTGCCAGGTCTGTCCCAGATCTCCAGTCCACCACAACACCGGATCGATCAACACATACAATCGCCCACTCTGCTGCTCCCAATCCATTGCAATGAACTTCTCCGGATCCCGCAAATGTCGCTCGATCATCAACACTGAATCCCAGCTTCGACCATAATCAGTCGTCCGAAGAACCGTGACAACATTGGTTAGGTTGGAAAACGCCAGGAATGCTGTATCCTGACCGGTGAAGGTAATGGCGACCACATATTTGCCGGGGATGTAATATCGATAAACGGAATCCACGAACATCCGGCTGCCTTTCTTCCACCACCCCGGCACAACATTGGGAACATACTGTGTTTCCCAATCGGTAGTCCACTGCGAGTAAGCTGAGAACACCAAACAGACTACTCCTATGGTTCCCACTATATACCGCTTCATCTGACTCCCCTTTTCGTTGCACAAATCACAACAGTGGTAGGGAAGATATCTTCCCTACCACTGTCTGATATGCCTGCTCCATCTTAATCACACACGGGTTGACACCATGGTGCATTCCATTCTGGTGGCGCCACTTCACAGATTCCGGGGTCAATGGTCTCCATCTTTGTTACTATCCGCTCTCCGTTGCTCCCTCGACACACTTCGTACCATTCCAGGCAACACTTCTCATAAGCACACGGCTTCAAGGTATTCCCTGACTGATACCAACACGGTCCTTTCATTACCCGCCAGTTGAGCCTACAATCCCCCTTAAGATCAGGAGGAAATCCCGCTGGATTGATTTTTAACAAACACACCGTGAGTGCCTGAAGCAAATCTTTCATACTGCCGTAGTACTGCAAACAGGCATCTAAGGACCCAACTATTACTTCAACACGCTCCAGATAATAGTCATACCACTGATTACACGCTACTCGAGCTCGCCAGAAAATCCGAAAAGTCGTTCCACAGCTATCCAGTGTACACTCCACACTTCCTACGGTATTCTGTCCCGGAATATTCCACTGATCATTGAAACAATCCGGAAGACACGGTGTATCCGACTGTGCCAGTCCTTGCTGAATACCCAGAACATTCCACATCAACAAGATCGCTGCAATCCCGGCTACTGCTTTCATAAGAGTCTTGACTGTTCTCATTTTCTTTCTCCCTTGTTTGTTCTTCATTCCAGTTTCGTTGTGTTGAAGTTGTTGTTTGTTGAAAAAAGTTTGAATGAAGAAGTTGATCTGTGATGGTTTACCACTACTCCAAACCTTTCGACCACTTTCCACCTTTTATTACCGGCACACAACCGAGAAACGGAGCGAAGAAATCACCAGCAGAAAGCAATCAGAGAAGGAAGGGTCGGTGGGGGTTCGCGCCCCAAATGCAGCATGCCCCAAATGCAGCATGCCCCAAATGCAGCATGCCCCGTTCCGGCACGTCCGTGTTGCGTATCCTCGCATCATCAGCGCTCCGGTTTCAGCACGCATCAAATATACAAATTCTTCCGGAAACAACCAAACAATGAGCAGAGGTGAGAAGGAAGTTTCAGGTGGCGTGGCGGGAGTACCGGCTGCAGCAGATATCCACCGGGAATGCACACCTTCGTGTGTCCGGGGGCGCGCCCTTCCGCGTGCACCTTTGCCGACGAAAGCCGGCGCTTCCGGTCGGCACAATCCGGCTGGTCGTCATCACTCGCACCGTAGGGGCGACCGGCCAGTCGCCCCTACACATTTACGTCAGTGCCTCCTTTTATCTTTTGCCAACGAAAGTCGGCGCTCCCGGTTCACCGGGAACATCTCTTTTGTTACGGCGTATCTCAGTAATACCACGGAAAGCGGGAGTAGTCGGGCGGGCGTTTTTCCAGAAATGCGTCTCTGCCTTCGCGCGCCTCTTCGGTCATATAGCCCAGGCGGGTGGCTTCACCGGCGAACAACTGTTGTCCTACCAGCCCATCGTCAACCAGATTAAAGGCGTATTTGAGCATACGGATCGCCATCGGACTTTTTGCATTGATCGCTGCTGCCCATTCCAGGGCAACTTCCTCCAGTTGCTCGTGCGGCACGACCGCATTCACCATTCCCATCTCATACGCTTCTTGCGCCGTGTAGGTTTTGCCAATGAAAAATATTTCCCGCGCACGTTTCTGCCCAACAATACGGGCTAAATACGCCGATCCGTACCCTGCATCGAAGCTGGCAACATCTGGATCCGTTTGCTTGAACAACGCATGCTCGGCACTGGCAATCGTTAGATCGCAAACGACGTGCAAGCTATGTCCACCGCCGACAGCCCATCCGGGGACAACAGCAATGACAACCTTGGGCATAAAGCGGATCAATCGCTGCACCTCCAGAATGTGGAGACGCCCCATTCGCGCTCGCGCCGCTGGATTCTCCGCAGTCCCTTCGTATTCGTATCCCGACGCTCCTCGGACGCGCTGGTCACCACCAGAAGAAAATGCCCACTTCCCGTGCTTTTTCGACGGACCGTTACCGGTCAACAAAACACATCCGACATCCGGCGTTTGCCGCGCGTGATCCAGTGCCGTGTACAGCTCGTCTACCGTCTGAGGACGAAAAGCATTCAACACCTCAGGACGGTTAAAGGCAATGCGAACCGTACCGTGTTCTTTACACCGGTGATACGTGATGTCTTCGAACTGAAACTCCGAAATTTCTTCCCACCGCGTCGGGTCGAAAATTGCTGACACCTTTTGCGTCGCCATCGTCGTTTCATCCTCTCTCATTTATGAAACTCCCTGGTCGTTCTCAGCCAGCACACCTGTGACAAAAATTGTTCGACAAGTTGCGCAAAGCGCTCCGGTGCTTCAAAATGGATGGTATGGCCAGCGCCGGGAACAATCTCGACCCGCACTGAAGCATTGTGCAAAGCCGCCACGCGCTGTGCGATAGCCGCATACTTTGTGTCCTTCTCACCGGCAAGAAACAGCACCGGCAATGTCGTTGCTCCCAGCCACTGCCAATAGGAAGGCTGATGGGCAACGCTCAGCACTTTCAACGCTGTTGCCAATTGCAAAGGATCATTGTCACGGAATCGTTGCTCCATAAGCTGCTGGAACTCTGGATGCTGGCGGAGAGAAGCAAAGAGTGGTTGATCATACCACCGCTGCAGAAATTGATCGAAATCCTGAATGGTCAGATCCAGCGCCCGTTCCAGATCCTGATGGTAGCGCTCCAGTCGTTCCAGTTCATCATCAATGCCCGGCAAAGCAGATTCCACGATCAGTCCCCGCACCTGGTACTTCATCGCCTCTGCTATTGCTATCGCCAACCGTCCCCCCATCGAATAGCCGAGCACCACTGGTGGCGGTATCGTTAAAGCATTGAAAAGCCGGATCATTTCCTGCATCACGTTTTTCCAGGGGTTTTTTTCCAGATCACCCCGGGTTTTACCGTGTCCCGGCAAATCTACTGCAATGCAACGGGTATGCTCCGACAACCGCTGCATCAGCGGGACCCAATCTTCTCCTGTTCCCATAAAACCGTGCAAACAGACCACAACACAGGAGGAATCCGGGGAGCCCGTCTCCCAAACGTTCCACTCAAACTCTTCAGTTTTAATCGTGCGTTGCTTCACCATCGTTATCCTGCTGCCCCAACTGCTTTAGTGCCTCATACCACCGTATGCTCGCATCAGGATCAATTTTCACCTCCAGCAGCACTGACCGCTGCGTTTGCATCACTGCTGGAAGTTGCTGTTCCAGCGCCGCCAGATTATCAACCGATCTGTAGGCTAACCCGAAAAGATGGGCAACATCGGCAAAGTCGTACGAGTGCGGTGCGACAAACAGGGCAATGTCGGTACGATCAATGGGAGGAATAACCCGCGTAAAAATCTGCCCACCGCCGTTGTTCAGTACCACAACAATCATCGGATGCGGTAGCTGCGTAAGGAAGTGAAAACCATTCAGATCGTACAAAGCGCTAAGATCGCCAATGATAGCAACCGCTTGCTTTCCCGCTGCCAGTGCAGCCCCTGCACCGGTTGACACGAGCCCATCAATCCCACTGGTTCCCCGATTGCTCACGATCACTGGTTGCCCCATTGACTGCTCAACGAAGCTATCAGCATCCCGAACCGCGATGCTATTGCCCAGCAAAAGGATTTTCTCCTCTAGTGGTTGTCGAAAAATCGTACGGATTGCCGTTGCCTCGGTCAGCAAAGAATCCGACAATGCCCTTTTGAACGGTGCAATCACTTTCTGGATCCACTGCTGGCGTTCAGCAAACGACGGACGATCGGGAATGTTGAACGGCGCTGCGGAAGCCAGTGGAATCCTGTAGTGTCGCATTCGCTGCAGCGCCGGATTGAACTCCATTGGTACAGATGCCAGGTGAAGCACCTCTACCGTGCGAGTCGTCAGCCACTGGAGTGTCCGCTTCGATGTCAGCCTGCCTCCGATCCACAGAATCCGATCCGGCTGCCATTGCCAGAGGGAAGGATGTAACAGAGCCAGATCGAACAACGGCAACTCGCGTTGCAGCTTCCCTCGTAACCCCGATGTAATATCGGCAACTGCTGGCACCGAAAGCTGCCCGCACATTGCTCGCACCGCTGTTTGCTCAAACGGTGGCATGCCACCGATGATCACAACAGGATCCCGTGCTGTTGTCAACCAGTGTTCGATTTCCCGATGCACCACCTGCCAATCAACAGGCACATCTCGCCACTGCTGAAAAGCCGAAGGTTGGTTTTGCCACTGTTCAAATGCTGGCGAGTTCAGCATCTGAAAAGGCACCGGCTGCAAATGCAGCGGCTCGCGGAATTGACAATTCAACTGCACCGGACCTGGCAATGGGAATTGGGCGGCTGCTACTGCCGTACTGACCAGATGCACAATAGCAGCAGCATCTACCTGCGTATCCGCCGCTGGAATTGTCCCCTGCCACCGAACGACCGGTGTCAGAAACGCATATTGATCGATCGTCTGATTCGCTGCCCGATGATGCAACTCCCACGGGCGATCGGCGGTCAACAGAATCAGCGGCGTTGGATCGTAGCGGGCTTCCAGCGCAGCAGGGAGAAGATTCGCCACCGCCGTCCCGCTGGTGGTGACCACAACTGCTGGCTGCCCCGTCGCTTTTGCCGCTCCCAGCGCAAAGAAAGCAGCAGAGCGCTCATCATAAGCAGAGACAACCGTCACATCCGATCGCTGCTGTAATCCCCACAGTAGCGGCGCAGAGCGATTCCCTGGTGCAACCACAAAGAGGCTGACACCATTCCGCACAAGCTCTTCGATGATCAGCGTTGCAACCGCCCTGTTCGGATTCTCTATCTGCATTGGTTACTCCAAAGCGTGATCCATCCACGCAGCAAAGGTCGCCAGTTTATGCTCCAGCTCCTGCCATTCCAGATCCGGATCGGATGTCAGCACCAATCCAGCACCGGTATAGAACACCCCAATGCGTCCCATCAACAGAAACGAACGAATCGCCACGGCAATCTCACTCTGCCCAGCGGTTATCCAGCCAATGGGTGCTGCATACCAGCCGCGGGAGTAGGGTTCAAGCTGCCGAATCAGTGCCAGCGCCGCCTGCCGGGGTGTTCCACCAACTGCCGGCGTTGGATGAAGAGCATCGATCAAATCGAAATCATCGATTTCCGGTTTCAAAACTGCTGTGACCGGTGTTTGCAAATGGTACAGATGTGGCAACGACAGCAGTGTCGTTTCTCCAATCGCTAAGCGTTCACTGAGATGGTGCAAAGCCTGTCGCAATGCCGAAACAACGTAAGCGTGCTCCTGCTGATCCTTACGACTGGAAAGCAATTCACTGCGGAGTCGCTGATCGCTGACCGGATCGCGGTGACGGCGGCGAGTGCCGGCGATCGCCCGCGTCCAGAGTTGCCTGCCAGTGCGCACAAACAAATGTTCCGGCGTAGCACCACAAAATGCAGCCGTCGGCGCCGGCTGGAAACAAAAAACAACAGCAGTGGGAAACTGCATCCGGAGGTACTGAAGCAGTCCTGCTGGTTGAGGCGTCTGCGCAAACTCCACCATCGTCTGCCGTGAAAGCACCACTTTGTGCACCCTTCCCTGCGCGATTGCCTGCCGAACAGTGAGCACCCGCTGTCGCCATCCCGACGCATTCGGCTGGTGGCATACCACTGTCGCTGTCGGTATAGCTGGCGGCTGATTCCCTCTGATGTGCTGCCACTGCGTGAAAAATTGCAGCAAACTCTGATAAGCGGAGCGGTCCTGCTCCGAAAAAACAAATCGCAGCCGCAACCCATTGGGAACCTGAAACACAAGGAATTGCGGAATAAACCACCGTTGTGCGCCAAAATCGTTCCACGGAAAATCCCGGCAACACTGCTGATCGAATCCCATACCGCCGACCAGCATCAATGTGGGATGGCGGCGGAGCAATGCACGCAAGACCTGTCTTGCTTCTGGTGTTAAAGGCTGGCGAAATTCCAGCATCCTGCCCGCCGCCACAAACTGGCATTGCGTTTTCGCACTCCTCCAGAACAGCTTTGGATAGATTTCCAGTGCATCATACAGTGCCGGCAAAGGCGCTGGTGGAAGCGCAATTTCCAGCATATTCCATCGAGGAATGGGAATCTGCTGACTGGCTTGTCTATTTGATGTGCGATCTTTCTGATCACTCCGGATTTCCCCGGGAACAACTGCCCTTGCCGATAGCATCATTGACGCAACCCGCTCTGCCCATTTTTAAAAATTCGCAATATACCGGTTTTCCTGCAATCCGGTGGCGCTGGAGCATCAGCGAAGGAGACTATGCAATAGCAGGAAGCCAAAAAGAGGAGTGTCAGCATACATTGACTGGCGTACACGCCTTTTCGTACGCAAGATATGCCAGCTAAAGCCGGCGCTCCCAGCGGGGTTTACTGGAAGCGCACGCTCTTGGGTGTACATTCACGCTGGTAGGACATTCCTCCAGGTTATCCGGGACAAGCCAGAGGTTTGTCCTGCTACTCGCAATGATGCCGAGGAAAGCTGGTGCTCCCAGTAACGCGCCGGCGAAAGTTGGCGCTCCCGGTAACGTGCCGGCGAAAGCCGGCACTCCCGGCACCCTGCGGTGTGCAGCAGGCGCACCTACGACGGTGCGCCCCTGCAACTTTTCTCCGGAAAACTTAGATGTACAGCGAAGAGTTGAACGATGGCCGGTGTTTCTTGACAATCGGATGTTCTTCGCCCAGCAGCCCAAAGATAGCCAGGCAGGCAATGCGGGCGCTATCTTCGTTATAGTACCGATTTTCCCGAATCACCTCGATGAATTTTTCCAGTGCTTTGTCGTAATCGTGCTGCTGCAGCGCCTGAATGGCTTCCAGATACAGCTCTTTGACCGGATCATCCGGTAATTCCTCAGGATTGGCAGCAACAGCATAAAGATCAGCAAATGTCCGGATCGCTTCCGCATACGGATACAGTGGAGAGTCGATGTCGATATCTGCCACCAGTTCCTTGGCTGCCTGCGGATCCGTTTCCAGTTGCTCAAAAGCGTGGAAAATTTTGATTGCCGGATGCTCCGGCGTTTCTTTCTCCGCTGCTTCGACCACCTTTTTGGCTTCCTCTTTCTTCCCCTCTATCCACAGGGACAGCGCATTCCGCACTGCTTCGGTCGTCGGATCGGGGATTGCACTGTCCAGCCACTGGCGAATCAGGGGTTCCGGCAAAGCGCCGACAAATTCATCCACCACTTCACCATTGACGAACAGCTTGACCGTCGGAATTCCCCGAATCCCATACTCCATTGCGACATCCTGGTGAATATCCGTGTTGACCTTGACCAATTTCCACCGGTCTTGCTGCTCCTCCGCCAGGCGCTCTAACACCGGACCAATGATGCGGCAGGGGCCACACCACGGCGCCCAGAAGTCCACAACAACCGGCTTTTCATAACTGGCTTCCAGCACATCCTTCTGGAAATCCTTCACTTCGTACTTCGAATCTTCCGCCGTTAAATGAAACATTGACTTTTCTCCCTTTTTGTACCACTTGCTTTGCATCTCTTTTCAAACAAAGCGCAAAGAACGGAAAGAGCCTCCAAAGTATTTGCAACATTGTCACAAAATCCAGCTTATGATTGCCTTCCCCTGCTGTCCAGCAGGCTGAGGAGAAAAGAGCGGTTGCGGTGTAAAATCGACAGCAGGGAAAAGCGTCAAACAAGAGGTTGAAGGACAGGTAAACAAAAAGGGCAGCGCAATGTATGGTGGTGGCTACATTCCCGGATCTGCCAGCCCGCAGGAAGCACCGAAAGAAGATCCTGAAAAGTTAGCAGAATTCGAAGAAAAAATCAACCGTGGGGAAAAAATTGAGCCTCACGATTGGATGCCGTACGAATACCGGCGGCAGCTTATCCGAATGATCGAGCAGCACGCTCACTCGGAAATTATCGGCGCTCTTCCGGAAGGAACATGGATCACGCGTGCACCGGGTTTCAAGCGGAAATTAGCCCTGATGGCAAAGGTGCAGGATGAAGTCGGTCACGCACAGTTGCTGTACAGTGCGGCTGAAACCCTGGGCAAATCGCGGGAGCAGATGATCAATGACCTGCTCAGCGGCAAATCGAAGTACTCGAATGTTTTCAATTACCCTGCAAAAACCTGGGCAGATGCAGCGATCATTGCCTGGCTCGTCGATGCCGGCGCCATTATCAATCAAACCACGAACTCCAAAGGATCGTACGGTCCCTACTGCCGGGCGCTGGAGCGCATCTGCTGGGAAGAATCCTTCCACCTCCGGTATGGCTACGATACCGTCGTTGCGCTGGCAACCGGAACCAAAAAGCAGCGACAGATGGTACAGGATGCTCTGAATCGCTGGTGGCGACCCATTATGCACTTTTTCGGACCTCCTGATAAAATCTCTGTCCATACGGAAAAGCTGGTACGCTGGAAAGTGAAGCTGGCAACCAATGATGAAATGCGCCAGCAGTTCCTCAATATGTACGTCCCGAAAATTCGCGAACTGGGACTGGAAATTCCCGATCCCATTTTGCATAAAGACCCCGAAACGGGGAAGTGGATATACTCCGATCCCGATTGGGATGAATTCTTCCGGGTCATCAACGGCAATGGTCCGTGCAACAAAGAGCGCCTGGCTGTCCGCAAGAAAGCAGAAATGATGGGACAGTGGGTGCGGCGAGCACTGCGTAATCCACGACAACAGTACGTTACTCCACTGGCATAGGGTGAGCACTGACAGTCAGTAGCTAATGCTTTGAAAATTCGAGGAAAAAGAGAAGTTTATCGGAAAGTTGGATAAAGCTGGAGCTGCAATGAGTGATTTCATCCAATCCTTAGATCCCCGCATTGTTCGCTTGCAGGTACGCGAAGATCAGCCCTTTGAGCCCAAGGAAGCAGGGGATCAGTGGGAAACGTACGAGGTTTTTCATCAGGCAAAAACGGGTGCCCGCTTAATTCACGTCGGATCGCTCCACGCTCCGTCGCCCGACTTAGCCTTAGTCTTTGCCAAAGAGCAGTATGGGCGGCGATCGACAACAACCGATATGTGGGTTGTCCGCACCGCTGACATTTTTACCCTTCACCGACAGGATATCGATATGTTCGAAACGGCACAGGAAAAGCTCCACCGGGAGCCGCAAGGGTATATGGAAGTGCGCAAATACATCGAAGAATTCAAAAAGCGGCAACAACAGGAAGGAACCAGCGATGGATCCGAAGCAGGAAGCCATTAAAGAACTGTTGATCAAAATGGCGGATGACCAGTTGATCATCGGTCATCGCCACTCTGAGTGGATTGGGTTAGGACCGATTCTGGAAGAAGACATCGCTTTAGCCTCCATTGCTCAGGACAAAGTGGGACAATCCTATACGCTCTTTCAATTGCTTCACGACCAGTTTGGCACAGCAGATCCCGATACTATGGGATTTCTCCGTGCGGAGAACGAATATCGCTGTTGCCATCTGGTGGAATATCCCAACGGGGAATACGACTTCAGCCTCATCCGCCATTTTCTCTTCGACCACGCTGAATACCACCGTTTCGATATGCTTCAGGCGTCGACATTTGAACCGATCCGCGGAATTGCCCGCAAATTTAAGAGCGAAATCAAGTACCACATTCTCCACGCCGATGTCTGGGTGCGGCGACTCGGAACTGGAACGGAAGAAAGTCACCAGCGAATGCAGGCGGCACTCGAGACCGCTTTCCCCTTAGCGCTTGGCATCTTTGAACCCTCCCCGTACGAACAGGTGCTGATTGAGGAAAACTTTTTCCCCGGAGAAGATGCGTTGCGCCAGCGATGGCTCGAAACAATTCAACCGATTCTGGAAGAAGCATCGCTGCAAATGCCCGATCCTTCGTCGGTAGAACCAGCTTACGGAGGACGGCGCGGCTACCATACGGAGCATCTGGCTCCGCTACTGGAAGAAATGTCCTGGACCCTGCGGTATGATCCGGAAGCAGAGCGATGGTAACGGAGCAGGACGTCTGGAAAGCGCTGGAACAGGTCTATGATCCGGAAATTCCGGAGTTGTCTGTCGTCGATCTGGGAATGATTCTTTCCGTGGACGTAGCGCCGGACGGCAAAGCCGTGAAAGTGGTGTTTACCCCCACATTCGCCGCCTGTCCGGCTATTCCTGTCATTAAGGAAGACATTGCGGCGAAAATTCGGGAATTGCTACCAGTTGAGTCTGTCACCGTAGAAGTGTCGTACGATCAACCGTGGAACAGCAACCGGATCACGGAACGTGGTCGTCAGATTTTAAAGCAGCGTGGCTTTGCTCCACCACCCCACGTAACAGCGGAAATCGAGTTAGAAGTTCTGCATACGGTACCGTGTCCCTACTGTGGAAGCACCAACACTGAGCTGCAAACCCCGTTTGGACCTACCCTTTGTCGGGCTATCCACTATTGCCATAACTGCCACCAGTCTTTTGAACAGTTTAAGCCGGTTATGTAAGATCACTCCCGCTTACACTCCCGGGACGCGTAGAGCTAAAGCCGCACGAATCCCTTACAACACCACGATCTCTTTGCCCACCATTGACCGGAACTTGTAGCCACACCGGATGCCGCTAAACCAGATAAAACTGATCCTTGAAAATTCTCCAGCCTGCCATCTCAGAATGATCAGGTCACGCTTCTTCCGGTACGGCACTATTGGTCAATGCAGAACGCTGTTCTGCTCCTCTTTCTTCAAAACTTGGTCAATCCCTCAAAAGATCGTAAAATTGCAATCTGGAAGAGCGAGACGGGGGCAAGAGAATGCAAATGCAGCACGGGACAACCTCGCCAGCGGTACGGCGTTTTCAATACCGCCTCAATCGGTGGTCTCTCTTAGGACTCTTTGTGCTACTGGTCATCCTGATTGTGCTGTATGTCTCCAACGTTTTAGCCATCCAGCAACGGGCTCGGGAAGTCAGTCAATTGCAGGAGCAGTATCAGGCATTGATTGAAGAGAACGAACGGTTGCAGCAACAGGTGTATCGCCTCCAGGCGCCTGAGCGCATTCAGCGAATTGCCAGAGAGCGCCTGGGCTTACAGTTCAGCACGCATCCACCGAAGGTCATTCCAGTTCAGCCGTGATGGAGTTTAGCGAACGTCATATTGCTGCACCACCGGAGCCGCCGATGCGGCGGTGGAAAGTGTGGAGTCTTGCGATCTTCTTCCTCATTTTCCTCTTCTTCCTCTACCGACTTTTCGACCTCCAGGTTCTCAGTGCCAAAAACTACCGACAACGGTTAGAGCGACAGGCTTACCGGACGGTGCCGATCCCGGCAGCACGGGGCAACATTTACGACTGTCACCATCAGTTGCTCGCACGCACCGTGCTCCGCTTAACGGTGGCAGTCGATCCGAAACTGTTGAAAAAGCCGCAGCAGGTTGCGCAATTGCTCCACCGGTTTACCAGCCTTCCTGCCGATTCCTTCCGAACGCAGATTGCACAGGCAGCACACCGCCGCTACGTCGTGCTGGCACGCAACCTGCCGCTGAGCGCAGACACCCTCTTTGCCGCCCTGCGCGATCCGGGGGTGATCCGGATCAAAACTCCCGTACGCTTCTATCCCTTTGGTCCTCTGGCAGTCCAGACACTGGGATTTGTGGATGCTCAGGGCAAAGGGCAGACAGGGATTGAACAGCAGTACGACTCGCTGCTCAGAGGGACCGACGGGTATCAAACATACCTGCGGGACGCATTAGGTCGTATGATTCCCGATCCGGCTGGTCCCAGCAAATCACCGCAGAATGGTCATTCTCTCCGGCTCACGCTGGACTATCGCATCCAGCAGATCGTAGAACAGGAGCTTATTGCCGGCATTCAGAAAGCAGCAGCCGCTGCTGGCACCGCCATTGCAATGGATCCTACCACGGGCGAGATTCTGGCAATGGCTTCCTATCCACACTTCAATCCCAACAATCTGCGCACTTTCTCTCCAGCAGGGGCAAAAAACCGGGCAATTGCCGACATTTACGAACCCGGCTCCACCTTTAAAGGTATTACCGCCGCAGCGCTCCTGGAAGAAGGAAAAATCACTCCCTCCGATTCTGTTGACGGGCACAATGGAAAGCTGCGCATTAAAGACCACGTTGTTCGCGATGCTCACCCGCTGGGCAAAACAGACTTCCGCACCGCGCTGATTCACTCCAGCAATGTGATTTTTGCCGAGCTCTCCAGACGACTCTCGGCAGAGCAGTTCTATCGCTACGCTCGAGATTTCGGCTTCGGTTTGCCCACCGGGATCGATCTTCCGGGCGAAGCGCGCGGCATTTTGAAAAAGCCGGGCGAATTTGACGCCGCCACCCAGATGTTTATGGCATTTGGCTACGGGCTGGCGGCAACAGCACTGCAAATCCTCAATGCTTATGCGGCAATTGCCAATGGCGGCACTCTTATGCAGCCAATGGTTGTCCGGGCAATTCTGGATGAGGATGGGGAACCGCTCCACACGTTTGCCCCGAAGGAAATCCGGCGCGTCATTTCAAAAGAAACGGCAGACACTCTTGCCCATCTTCTGGAACTGGTCGTTGAGCGGGGAACTGGCCGCAGTGCACGAATTGCCGGCATCCGCATTGCTGGTAAAACGGGAACGGCGCAGCAACTCATTAACGGGCGATATTCTCGACAGGACTACACCAGTTCCTTCGTAGGATTCTTTCCTGTCGACACTCCCAGAATCGCCATCATCGTAATGCTCAACAAGCCGCGTCGCGGGTATTATGCCAGTCAGGTCGCAGCACCCATTTTCCGCAAAATTGCCCGGAAACTCATTCCCCTGCTGCTTCGCTCGCCAGTCTCCACTGCTACCCTCGCGGCTGATACAACCCGCTTCCGCCTTCCGCCTCTGTATGGACTCACGGCACAGCAAGTAGAGCTGACCGCACAACTCTACGGACTCCGATACCAGCCGCTGGGCGCAACCGACGGAGTCGTCATCTGGCAATCACCACTTCCGGGCAACTTCGTCCGGCGCGGCGATCTTCTCCGCCTCCGTTTCTCCGCCGATGTTCCACCAGATTCTCTTTCAACCGTGCTTCGCCGCCTCCGCTGGAAACATCTTCCCCTCCGTCAGGCACTGACCTTAGTCCAGCTCACCGATGCGATCCCCGTCATTCACGGCAGTGGACAGGTCCGCCGCATCCACTGGATTCGCCGCAACGATTCCCTCTTTTGCCATTTGTATGCTTCACCTTAACAAACAACGCCATCCATTAACCGGGTTCGTTTCCGGAGAAAAACCTGTTACTGCTACGCTGGAGGATGGATTTTGCTGTTTCCGGCGAACATCGCAGCTCACAGCGCACTGTCCAGACACCTGCTACGGCGTTGCTCCCAGGGTACTGCTCAACTGAAGAGAGATCGCCCGGAACGGCGCCAGATTCGCCAGCACCTCTGTGTAGTAGTAGTTCAGCGCATTGCTGACGTTAAGCACTGCCTGAATCGGCACCGGCAACCAGGAGGAAAGATCCACGCGGCAGCGGAGATCCACGACGTGGGCGTCAACGCGTGCATCGGCATCGGGAATGATCCGCGCCACTTCCTCATCCACCGTATCGAACTTTTTCTGATACCGATACTCCCCTTCCACCTGCACCGCTGGAAGCAGTGGCAGAATGAGTCGGCTCTGCAATAGCCATCGGGAACGATACTTCAGAAAGCGGCGTTGAGACAAATCCCACGGATCTACCGCCAGCACGTGCAGTTGTAGCCCCAGCCATCGATGTGGCAGCCATCCCTCGATCGATGCTTCAATCCCGCGCACAACCGCACGCTCAACGTTCACAAATTGAATGACTGCTCCCTCCAGCAGCCGGGGTTCCACCAGATTGGTCAACCAGTTGCTAAAGGCGGTCAATTCTACTTTCCACAGCTCATCCTGCCAGAACCATTGATAGGTAGTCCCAAGCTCCGCACTCCAGTTTTCCTCCGGCTTCAGCTCCGGATTTTCTTTCACCAAAAACGGTCCATAGCGCAAACCGCTGAACCGTTCCCCCATCGTTGGAATCCGAAAGCCTTTACCGAGGCTCAAGCGCCATTGCCAGAAGTCGACGGGTTGATACACAACGCCCAGTTTCGGACTGAGTTCCGATTGCCGGGAGCGAGGAACATCCAGCAATTCCAGATCCCAGCGGGCGCCAGCCGTCACCACCCATGGTCGATATTGCCATTCCACCTGCGCGTATGCCGCCAGTAAACGCTGATTCCGCCTGCCTACAAAACTTTCTCCAATGCGATTCCAGATCCCCTGAAATCCCCCCGTGACTGTCCACGCATTCCCAACGGTAGCGGTAAGCTGCTCTTCAACATTCCACGAATTTGCGGAGGACTGGAAATCCGTCACAGGCTCCCCATTGGCAACGGTCTCAAACGCGGTTCGATACAAACTCACTTTCAAATCCGAAACAATCTGAGGAGAAAGAAGGTACTGCCAGTGGATGCCACCAAACATTTTATCCGAAACCACTCGCTGATTGGTATCCACCGTTTCTGGCGGCAGCGTTGCAAAGCGCAAGCTTCGCCAGTAGACCCAATCCGCTCGATCGTTCGATGCAAAATTGCCGATGATGCGGAGTTGATGCGCGTCAGATTTCCATTCGACTTTTGCAAAGGCGCGATAGCGGCGGGAATCATAGAAAGCGTGATATCCTTCATCGGTATCGTAGCCACCAGCCGCCAGCAGTGCCCACGAATTCCACCGCCGGGCATACGCCAGATCCACCGAGGCGAACAGCGGTGGCGAGGATCGATACTGCCACTCCGAATACTTTGGCAGAGAATATCCACCTCCCTGCAAACGGAATCGAAAGACGGGACGTTCGCTTTCCGGCGACGCCGTGACGACATTCACAACGCCGCCGAGTGCCCCGCTGCCATACAAAGCAGATCCCCCTCCCTTGATCACCTCCACCTGTCGGGCAACGAACAGCGGCAGCGCATCGAATTTCACGTCTCCTCCATCTCCCGCCAGAAACGGAAAGCCATCCAGTAGCACAAAGGTCCGCGATCCGATTCCCAGCGCAAAACCAGACGTTCCCCGAATATTGACCTGGTCGCGGGTTACATACACACCGGGCACATATCGCAAAACCTGATCCAATTGCGTATGCCCCCGCAATTCAATGTTCTGGATTCCCACCACCGACACGCTGACCGGCACTTCCTGTGCCGATTGCACCCGCTTACTGGCAGCAACAACAACTTTTTGCAACTCGATCGTCGCCTCAGCCAGTACAATGCGCAATCGGAGCGTATCACCAGAACGAAGTTGCAGCGGCTGGCGATAGCTGCGATAACCGATCGAGCGTACAATCAGCACATCCGATCCTGCTGGCACATTGGCAATTACAAATCGTCCATCCGGTTGCGTTACCGCGCCCCGCTTGCTCTTTTCCAGATACACCGTTGCTCCGGGAATTGGCCGCCCGCTCTGCTTCGCGACAACGATCCCCGTCACCACCGCCTGCGCCCATCCAGGGAGGCTCAGCGCCCAGGACAGCACAGCGACAAGAACGACCCATTGCCAGCGCTTCATCATCCTTCACTCAAATGGTTGCGGTGGAAGATGACGAAAATCAACCCGCATATCAACCGATTCCACGACCGTTTGCGGAATCACCGGAATCTTCCGCGGCACCACCGTATCCTGGCTGAAACTCCCATAGACCGCCGCAACCCACCAGTCTCCAAACAGATTCGGACCATATCGCCACGCAACAGCGACATAGCGAAGGGTGTCGGGAAATGGCGGCTGCAGCAGAACTTCATACGTGGCACTATCGACAAAGCGGGGCAGCGTATCGGAAAAGAAAGCGCGTCCCGCCAGCACCTCTGCAATGATCCCTGCTGAATCCTCAAACGGAAAGCGTTGAAAAGCGACCACCCGCAATTCCTGCACACTATCCGGTGGGGGCCAATCACTCACAAAGACGACAGTTCCTCGAATACCCGTCGGTCGCTCCGGTGGCGGCGGTGCCAATCCCTGATCGCAGCTCAACAGTACGAAAAGCAACGACAGTATGAGCCAAAAACTTTTCATCTCATTCCAAATTTACACTTTTTCCAGCAAATGCGGAATGTCCCCGATCCAGTTCTCGCCTCCCATCAAACCCGGCAAAACCCTTCACTACCGGGTGCTATCGCAAGAACCGGCAATAATTTCCGTCTTCAGGTAGTTCTGGAGTAATCCAGCGAGCTGTTTCACAAATTAGCAGAAAAACGATGTTCAAAAAACTTTTCCAGAAAAAAGGAGAAGCTACCACCGATCAGGATACACTGCGGTTTAAAACCACGCTGAGTTGCCAGGGATGCGTTGCAACCATCACTCCTTTCCTGGAGCAGTTAGACGGTATTGAAGAGTGGTCGGTCGATCTCACATCTCCGGAACGGATTCTCAAAGTTCGGGGCACAGTATCGCCCGAAGCCGTGATCCAGAAACTGGAAGAAGCAGGCTACGAAGCAGAGTTGTTATCCTAAGATTTGACGTTCTCAGATTCCGCAACGCCATTATCTGCGCACGGGACAATAAACCTCCTTCTCACCAGAGGCAAAGCGTGTGGCAGCCGCAGGGGACAGCACACCATCATCACGCTTTCCCCTGTCCAGCAGCACCGGACAAACATTTCAGAGTATCATCACCCTGTCGGGAGCGCGTGCCTTCTGAGCGTATTCGTTTCTGCCCTACTTCACCACCCACACCGGTACCACCTTCATATACCGCCCGCTCCGCAAACGCACAAAATGTAATCCGCTGCTCAACCCCTCCGTCCCAAGCCGCACTTCTCTCCACCCCGCTTCCTGCTGCCCTCTCGCTATCACCACCTCCTTCCGCCCATACCCGTCATATAGCACTACCTCCACCGCTCCACTGAGCCCAATCCCGTACCGCACTACCACCTCCTCCCCTTCCTGCTTCGCCTCCAATCCGTACTCCTTCCCCAGCCGAATCTCCCGCACATCCCGCAAACAGTACTCCCCTAAGCGCACTGTGTCCGATCCCATTCCTGCTTCCACACATATCGCCCGATCCCCGACGTCCACACTGCTCACCTTTACCTCGACCGCTTCCCGGTCCGTTCCGCCATACACCCCATACCACAGCCGCACCACCTCGCCACTGCTAAATCCTCCCGATCGCTGCCCCGCAAGCCGCACCGTTCCCATCCCTTCGTCTATCACCTCCCACTCGCCTTCCACCGACTCCAATCTGCGATACCCCAGCACTCGCCCATCCCATTCCAGCTCAATCTGCAATGCCTCCACCTTCGCTTCCCCACTGCTATCCGCATACACCACCCGCACCATCGCCTCCTCGCCCGGCAGCTTCGCTTCATCCACTGCTTCCACCCATACGCCTATTCCTACCTGCTCCCGCCTCCCTCGCACTTCCACCTGCTCCACTCCCACACTGCTTTCCACTGCCACCATCACCTGATAGGTTCCCGCCTCGCCCGGCAACAACCGCACTCCTACCCGCTGCTCCTCACCGGCACCGAGCGTAAACGCCTTCGGTCCTGCAATCGCAAACTCACTCACATCCCCACCTGCCAGCCGCACATCCGCTACTTCTACCTCCACGCTCCCCGCATTCCGCACCACAATCGCCCCTTCCCCGCCATCACATCCCAATACCGGCCCGATAGTCGTTCCTTCCGCTTCCAGCCCCACTACCTTTGCACACCCTCGCACCATTACCCCGCTTTCCACCCGTGGCGCCTCCTCCGGTCCCGGCGCCGCATCACTCCATATCCGCACCCGCACGCTGTCTTCTGGATATGTCCGTGCCCGAAACCGCACCCCAAGCCGAAGCGTATCTCCCACATCCAGTGTCACCGGAAACTGCACCCAGTTCTCTGCCCGGAACGCCTGCGGATCACTCATCACCCCATCGTCAAACTCCACCGACCAGATCTGCAACTGCCACACCGCTCCCGCATTCCAGATCTTTATCTCCCCTCGCTCCTCCGACTCCTTTCCCAGCTCCACACACTCGAACCGGTATCCTTCCGCTCCGATCTTCGGCACATACGCCTGCCCTCGAAGTTCTCCTTCCACCGCCTCCGCATCCACAAACACTGCCCGAATCACTGCCCGCAGCGTGTCACCGGCTGCCGCCTCCACCTGCGGCTCATATGCTACCTTCACCACCACCTCCTGCTGCGGATTCAGCACGATCCCTTTCGGTGTTGCC
>JALWJX010000053.1:0-819 GCA_026996895.1 Candidatus Kapaibacterium sp. | reverse complement strand
CCCTTCCAGCACCACCGTATCGATCCGCACCGCATTGCTCCCGCCATTGCCTATCACCACCTGCCCGCTGTGCACCGTCCGCATCCGCTGCCACCCCCAGTCATACCCCGTGATGTACGGTGCTGCCGCTATTCCTTCTCCCTTCCACACAGAAATGTTGTCATCGCCCGGCGGGGCATCGCTCACAAATTCCACCTGGATCTCATACTGTCCCGCCACCTGCGGTGCAAAACACGCGCCCTTCCAGTACACCACCTCTCCCGGTGCAAGCACCAGCGGAAACGTATCCGCATCGGCGGCGATGAAAAATGGTGGCTCTACGCCCCGGATCGTATCAATCCGCAGCGGGGCACTGCCCCGATTCTCGATCCGGATCGTCTGGGCAAAGTCATAGAGATTTTCCCTGTTACACCGCTGCTCACCTACTGCCACCTGCCGGGCATTCCAGTCGCCAACGGCGATGTGCGGCTGCACCCCCTGCCCCTCCAGAGCGACCTGCCAGCGGGCACACGCTGCTACGATCTGAACCGTATCCCGTTCCCGGTCCGTTTCATCTGCTCGCTCCCGCTTCGGCTCATACTCGATCACCACCCGGAGGGTATCACCCGAAGCAAGCAAAGCTGGCAGCGGCGGCGTTACTGCGACGATCCGGTATGCTGCTGCCCGCTGCAACCACACCGTATCGATCACCACCGCTGAATCCGATCGGTTCACCACCCGAAGCACCTGCTGCTTTGTTGTGCCCACCCGTACCGATCCAAACTGGAGGAGCGTGTCGCTCAGTGCCACCTCCGGTGCATCGTACACCACACTATCCAG
>JALWJX010000052.1 GCA_026996895.1 Candidatus Kapaibacterium sp. | reverse complement strand
GAACGTGCAATGTTGAGTGTCCGTGCATCGGTGGCAACGTCCTGGAGAAACAGCAGGCAAATATCGGTGGTCGAGATCGTCATCGTTAACGAATGATCTGCGGACCTGCTTGCCGATCGTAGAAGTACGTGCTGCGGATGATTCCGTGAGCAGCAAATCGTTCTTTAAACGCAATGAGCGATAATGACGGCGTCATAGGATCAGGATCCTGCGGCACCTGCGAAACGCCAATGTCGACCCACGCATAGCCGCGCTGCTTCGCCCATCGGACAATTTCGTACATCAACAGGTAGATGGGCCGAAGCCGCTCGTACTCGTACCGCAGCATATTGTAAAAGCAGAGCACCACGCGGTCATTGCAGAGAAACAGGAGCGATCCCGCAATGGGCTGATTCCGATAATAAACCAGCAGCAGACGAAGATGTTCTGGGACCAGCTCCTGCAGCCGTTTCAACTCGTCCAGCGTATGCGTCGGCTTTGCATTGTGCCGCGCCTTGTTTTCCAGAAGGATCGGATAGAACGCATCGTAGTCCGTACTCTCTCGAATCTCCAGCTTCTTTTCCCGAAGAATTTTCCGGATAGTTTTGCGAGCCGTAGGATCAAAAGCGCTGAGCGGCTCTGTCCCAAGGCGGCGGAGATCGATGGCGTGGGAAATGTAGTGGTACTCAAACCCGAAACGGCGGTAGAGCAATGCGTACTCCAGATTTTGCGAGTAGGTTTTCTGGTAAATAAATGGCGGTGGGATCAAATACGCTCGATCGATCCCCTCCGATGCCAGATGCTCCAGAAAGCTATCGACCAACTGGAGTGTCCGCTCAAATCGGATATCCGGCAATACGAACGACCCGTAGCTGGCACCAACGGGTGACCAGAATGCCCCATCCAGAATGCCGCCGGGAAGAACACTGATGAGGCGGTTGCGGTGATAGAACATCAGGTGGTAAAAATCATACTTGCCCGGCGCGTGATATGCTAAGAACTGCTGGCGGTGGAACATCGTGCCATTGTTCGCACTGCGCACAAATGCTTCCCAGGTATCCTTATCAGACGGGTGGAAAGGGCGGACCTGGATTTTCGGTTTCGATATCAGCACATCCATCCACTGCGCTCTGCATCACTGTTCTTTGAAAGGTGCACAGACGACTATCCAGTACGCTCCGTTTCCTCTGGATGGAGGAAGGCTGAGAGCGCACGCTTCAGCGTGCCTGGGAACGCACACTTTTAGGTGTGCATTCACTGGGAACGCAATCCTTTAGGGTGCAGTGATGCCGACTGAAGTCGGTGCTCCCATTTGTTGCCGACGAAAGTCGGCGCTCCCAGTCGACGCTCCCTGTTGTTGCCAGCTAAAGTCGGCGCTCCCAATGTCAGCTCTCTCCGACACAGAAAAGGCACTAAGGAAGCAATATTGCACGTTTGCGGAAGCGGAGAGGAACAAAAGCAGTGGATGTGAGCAGATGGCGGTGCTCCGTGCGGAAGATCTGGTCAAGGTTTACGGCAAAAAACCCGTTGTCCACGGCGTGAGTCTGGAAGTTCGCCAGGGGGAAGTGGTGGGACTGCTGGGACCGAATGGTGCCGGGAAGACGACCACGTTTTATATGATCGTCGGAATGGTTGGAGCAACAAAGGGAAGGATTTTTTTTGACGATCAAGACATTACCCACCTGCCGATGTACAAGCGGGCTCGCATGGGCATTGGATACCTTCCACAGGAGCCTTCTGTTTTCCGGAAGCTGACGGTGGAACAAAACATTCTGGCGGTACTGCAACTGCAAAAACTATCCCGAAATGAGATGCGGCAGCGAGTAGAGCAACTGCTCGAAGAATTTGGCATTGCGCACATTCGCAAGCGGCGTGGCTATATGCTTTCGGGAGGAGAACGGCGTCGGTGTGAAATTGCACGAGCTCTGGCAGTGAATCCGAAGTTTATTCTGCTGGATGAACCCTTTGCAGGCATCGACCCAATTGCAGTGGAGGACATTATGCGGATTGTCCAGCAGTTGAAACATCGCGACATTGGCGTGCTGATTACCGATCACAATGTCCACGAGACACTGTCCATCACCGATCGCTCTTACATTCTCATCGATGGAAAGGTGTTTTTCTCCGGCACGGCTGAAGAAGTGGCTGCCCATCCCGACGTTCGAAAGCGGTACTTAGGGGAACAGTTCACGCTCGATCGCTATGCCCACTAAGACCATTGGGATGGCACCAGAAGTGATTCCGGAATCCTGCAAGGAACGCCATCCACAGCGCATCGCCTATTGACAGAGTGCTAACCCCTTGCGGATCTCCGACTCTGAAACATCAATGTCAAAACCAGTGCGCAACGCCGGGCTGCGGTGCTGCAGGAGTTCAAGGCATTCCTCAAAAAGCTGCTTCGCTTCTGCCTTTCGCCCCAGATGGAGCAGAGCAAAGGCTTTGAGCGTTCGAGCATACAACTGGTCCGGCGCCAGCGCCAGTGAACGCTCGGCGTATTCCAGCGCCTGAGCAAAGTTCCGCTTCCGTCCAGCTAACTGCGCTAAGATGGCATACGCAGCCGCTTGCAGGTAGTCTGGTAACGGTGGGGTGAGCTGTAAACTAAAGCGGAGCGCTTCTTCGGCTTGCTCCGGTAATTGCATCCAGTTCAGAGTTTGCCCTAACTGAAACCACGCATACGCATCGGTTGGCTGTTGTTGAATGTGTTCAAAAAGAAGCTGGTAATTCCGCTGCACTTTCTGACGAAGAGCAGCTTCCGGCAAATCGTAGCCGAGGTGATGAATAATGATCGGTGACGGAGCAATAGTTTTGCCCGCTTCCAGAATGGATGGACTGATCTGCTCGTGGACCTTACCCCGGAAATGGATCGTGGGATACCCAAGATTGCGGAAAAGGCGGGGATAAACACCCCGGTGAAGTGAGCTATCGGTATCGGTAAGTCGGTGTTTGCTGACGATGGTGCACGCAAAAGCCCCAATGTGTTCCTCCGCTTGTTGCAGCAACTGTTGGATCATCGGGATCTGCTGCCGGTCGATCCGCTCATCAGCATCCAGGTACAAAATCCACTGTCCCCGCGCGTGCTTGATACTTTCATTGCGAGCCAGGCTGAAATCATTTTGCCACTCAATGTGAAAAATCTGTGCCCCATACTGCTGCGCAATTTCGATCGTGCGATCGGTGGAACCCGTGTCCACCACAATGATTTCATCTACCAGTCCACGCACGCTTTCCAGACAACCGGGGAGATGCTGCTCCTCGTTGCGAACAATCATACAGAGCGACAGCAGCGGCGTCGACGGCGAACGTTCCACCTCTGCTTCCTGCTGCGCTGCTGTGGCATCTGAAGGGACTGTGCGATCAGAAGACTGCACGCCGGACGCACTTTGTGTCGACGACCCCGAAGCAGTGGATGCGGAAGGAATCGGAACAACCGCACCATAAACCCGCTGCGCCTGCTCTACCAACTCTTGAACCTGCGACAATGGCGGGAGCTTCTCAAACGGGAGTGCTGACTGGTAATGCTCAATGCGTTCCAGATACTGCTGGATACTTTGAAATGCTGTTTGTGGACGCTGCAAAGACAGTTCTGCCAGAAAGTGATACCAGTAGGCTTCGCACTGATCGGGGAAAATGGTGATAGAGCGTTCGGCAAGACGGGAAATTTCCGCAAAGTCCGGATCTGCCAGCTTTGCACGGATCAGTGCATTCCACAGTGTCGCCTGCTGCGCTGCCGATAGCTGCTGCACTTCGGGATTGTTCAGAAGCTCCTGCTCCGCCTGTGCAATCGCATCCGGCTGTTTGTCCAGGGTAAGCAAAAACAGCAGGTAATGGAAGAGAAGAAACTGCCTGTCCCGCGATGTTTGTGCCGTTTGCAATCCTTTCTCGTACAGCCGCCGGTAGAAAGCAATTTTTTCCGAAGTTGGCGGCGCCGTATGATGGTAGAAAACGATGTCCAGGGCATAGTGAACCTGCAAACCCGCTTCGATCACTGCATCACTGACCTGCTCGTGAATAACCCCCCTGTAGCGGATTGCAGGATGGGAGCGGAAAATCCGTAGCACGGTAGTTTCCGGCGGATGCTCCGAGCCCGGTGCAAGATGCCGCATTGTAACGATCACGCCACCAACGGTCGAAGAAAGCCGGGGCAACAGGGAACGAATTTTTTGCTGCGATTCAGCAGGAATTTCCTCATCATCGTCCAGCATACATACCCACTGGCTACGACAACGATCCAGCAGGGCATTGCGCGCTGCACTAAAATCCTCATTCCACGGAATTTCGAGCACCTCCACGGCTGGCAACGTGCTCAGCCAATCCGGCAGTTCCGATGGCAGTGGTGCGGTGAAGCCGATGAGTATTCGATCGCACAATGGTAGCAATGACTGCACGGCACGGCGAAGCGTATCAGCAAAGCGGTTGGTCAGAATACACCCGGTGAGCACTGGCTCTGGAGAAGAAACGGCAGCGTTGAGCTGCTCCATTTCTGCCTGAACCTGAGCAATATACCGGGGAATCTGCGGATGGTCGGGATCAATCTGTTGCGCTTTGCGCAGATACTCCAATGCCTGCGAATACTGCCGTTGCCGCCGCGCTCCATCTGCCAGCCCGATCCAGCAGTTAATTGCATCGGGATTGTGCTCAATACCAGCGCGAAAGTGTTTTTCCGCCTCCGATAGCTGCCCCAACTGCAAGTACGTTTTACCAAGCAGAAAATGGCGCTCTGCTGGCGGCAAAATCAACTCTCCAGCCATAGCAGCCGAGACCGAAGGCTTCTGAGCAAACGCCTGCATTTTGCGAAATGCCTCAAGCGCCTCCTCATAGCGACGGGTCTGGAACAACAGTTCGCCGAGCAGATAGTACGCAAATGCCTGCTCCGGCTGTTGCTTGAGTGATTCCGTTATCAATTGCCGCGCAATGTCGAAATGCTGGTGGTGAAGCGCCAGCCACGCCCGGTAATTCAACGCCTGAATGCGGGCAAGATGATCAGCAGGAAGCAAAGAAAGCGCCTGGTCAAAATCGGCGGCTGCCCGCTCCAACTGTTCCAGAAGTAGCAATGTTTTTCCCCGCTGAAACCACGTATATCCATCCTCAGGATGGGCTTCCAGATGGGCATTGAGCAGTTCCAGATTCCGCTGCGCTTTTGCCTGCATCTGCTCTGACGTCAGCGCATAGCCGCGATGGTACAACTGAATCGGTGACAGCGTCACGCGATATCCTGCTTTCTGGACAGCCGGGAAAATTTGCTCGTGGATAATCCCTTCAAACCGGATGTCGGGATGATTCCGCACAATCCGCAAGAGATAATTCACGTGCTGCTTCGATCCCGCCTGTACTGGCGCTACGGAAAGCAGTTGGACAAACACGCCGCCAATGTGCGGAGAAAGGTGCTGGAGGAATGGACGCACCACTTCCGGATTTACCACCTGTTCGTCAGCATCAATGATCAGGATCCATTCTCCCTGAGCGTGCTGAAGGCTGAAATTGCGAGCGGCGGCAAAATCGTTGCGCCACGGAAAGTACAGCACCTTAGCACCGAAGCGTTCTGCAATGGCAGGAGTTTGATCCGTTGATCCGGTGTCTACCACAATGATTTCATCAGCAATCGATTGCAAAGATTGGAGACAGGCTGGCAGGAAGCGTTCCTCATTTTTCACGATCAGGCACGCCGAAAGCAGAGGATTCGTTTTTGCACTCATAAGGATCGATGCAGCAATTGTTGACAAACCTGCAAAGTACGCTCCAATTCCGCTTCACTGACCAGTGACGAATGTCGGACAGCATCGTGCTCCAGCCACTTTATTGCCCGCGAAGCATCACGCTGCACGAGAGCCGCCACTCCCAGAATGTAGCGACGAAATCCTTCAATGTGCGAATCACTGCTGGAAAAGTCCAACAACCGCTCTAAGGTTTTCCAATCTTCTTTTTGCAACGCAATTTGTGCTAACCGGATCCGCGCCATCTGTTGTTGTTGAGGACTCAATTGTTGCGATTCCAGCGCCCTGCGCAGCAATTGCTCCGCCTGATCATAGCGGGTATCGGCAAATTCCGTCATTCCTAAATGGTAGAGCAAATACGGATCATCGGGTGTGCGTTCCAACTCCTGCTGGAGCAACGTCCGGTTCCGTGTGATTTTTGCCGCCGACGGCTCCTGATATCCGGTGTGCAGCAGCACCAGGGGAGCAGAAACAATCTGCAATCCGGCAGCATAAATGGATGGGGATACCTGCTCGTGGATTCGCCCCTGATACCGAATAGCTGCATGATTCCGGAAACACCGGACAGCGGTATGGGAAGACCACTGCTCGCCACGGGCATCCAGAATGTTGCGAATTTCTACTTCCACTCCTCCCACCGCCGGATCTGCAAACAGCGATCTCAACTCATCAGCAGGATACTCCAGCACCTGTTCATCAGCATCAACCATCAGAATCCAATCGCCCCAGCAGCAGTGGATGCCAAAATTGCGGGCAGCGGCAAAGTCATCGCGCCACTGGAAGAAAAACACATCCGCGCCCCAGCGGGCAGCAATCTTCGGAGACTTGTCCGTTGATCCAGTGTCTACAACAACAATCTGATCAGCAATCGGGCGGACGGACGCAAGACAATCCTTGAGCGAGTCGGCAACGTTCTTTACTAATACGCACACCGATAGCGCTACACCGTCCATTATGACATCCTTCCGGGCTTGCTATTTTCCATCGTACTCTTCAACCCTTCACAAAAGTCCTCTGGATGGACGAATCACACCTGCAAAATCGAATGTACGGGAGATTTTGTACATCCACGCACTGGAAATGCTTTGCTTTCAATAGCCGTATAATCACGACTGCGCTTTTCCTTTGGGCAGCAAACTTCCTGGAAAGGCGGGAACAAAACCAAAAAAGGGCAGCCCGCAAAAGCCGACTGCCCTCACAATTCAAGTGCGCTGCTTCTTTCTCACATTCTTACTTCAGGATGACTAAGGCTGCCTCCAGCACCGTGCCCGGAACCTGCAGGCGAACCACATATCGTCCTGCCGGTAGCGTTCCGATATCCAGTGTAAGGCTATGCTCACCGGCTGTACCGCTGCCCATTGCTGTCCGTACTTTTTCGCCCGCTTCATTGAAGAGCTGGAACTGCACTGCTCCCACATCTTCTTTCACCCGATAGCGAAGCGCGACCTGATCCGTGCGCACGGGATTCGGTGCGATCGGGAGCAACTCCAGCGCTCCGGCGCTCAGAATACTCTCAACTTCCGCATCCCCCTGCGTGACCGGTCCCACCGTTCCTCGCAGCGTTGCGGTTGGATACGGCGTTACGCCGGGAACAATAGCCAGCAGTGTTGCAGACCGCAGACCGCTGGTCCCGCTCTGCGCATCGAACGCTACATCCAGATCCAGCGTTCCACCATTCGCTGCCAGCGTCTGTGGAAATGTTGGAGGATTCACCAGCGAGAAGTTTGTAGAGCCCAGAATCAGGGCATACGTTACATCATACGGTGTGCTGCTCTGATTCTCAACCGTAAAGGTCTGCGTTGCTGACTGATTGCCATAGTTGTACGTGGACGGCGTGATGGTAATCACCGGGCCACTGCCACCCTGATAAGAAGCTTCCCCCTGCAGATTGAACAGGTAAGAAAAGCTCTGCACGCCATTGGAGATGTACACCACCAATTGAGCCTGTTTGGTAGCAGGTGAGGTATTCGTAGGTACGAACTGCACGGGAATAGTACCACTTCCACCATTTGGCCCAATGGTCAACGGCGGCGTAAACGGTACGGCAAATTGCGTTGGGTTATTGCCACCTCGAGCAACACCCGTCACCTGGATAGGCGCAACGCTATGGTTGATAATTTCCAGTTGCTGCGTGCCAATTTGTCCAACCTGAACCGTTCCAAAATTGATCGTTCCATTGGGAGCAATGGTATTGCCATTGACCATAAACTCAATCTGATTGGGATTGGCAGCAACGCCGGTGCCATCCAGTGGCACTGCTCCGTTAATCACACCCGTAGCGGTCAACTGCCCGCTGCGTTGCCCAACGCCGGTGGGCTCAAAGTAGATCGTTACCATCACCGGATCGTTCGTTGCTGGCAGTGCCACCGTTTTCGTTTGCTGTCCATTCCCAAAGTGGTAATCACTGCCGGTAAGGGTGAGATCCGCATTCCCCGCAACGCCACTTTGATTCCGCAGAATAAGCTGCTTCGCTAACCGATTCCCAATCGGCACAGTTCCAAAGGACAACTGCGGTGGGTACAGCTCCAGAATCGTCGGATCATTCACCAACTGTCCAACGATCGTCACAACCAGCGAATTCATTGCGTTGGACACAGCCGAAAGATCCAGATCTGCATTATAGGCGCCGATCGGTACCTGCGATCCAGCTTCCCGCATCCGAACGACCAATAGCCACGGCTGCGTTGCTGTTACGACCACCGGATCCAGTGCGGTTGCCGCCTTCCAGTTTGCCGGATCGGTCAATGGTCCGGCGGGGATAACATTCCCGGAAGCATCGAACTGCCCTCTGAGGTAATACATCCCACCATTGCCGATCAGCTCGAAGCGATTTGCTCCCGCGCCGGTCAACATTGGCGTGCCGTACATTTCCACATCGATCGGCTGCGGTACGGTCAGTGGCACAAAAGCCACATTCTCAAACGGCGAACTATAGCTGTATCCCCGTGCCAGCGGCGGCGTATACACCACCGTTGGCGCTGCTAAGATGGGATTACCGATCCGTCCCTGAAGCTCAATCACCGTTTCCGGACCATTAGCACCGGAATGTTGAATATGCAGGAATGCCTGCTTTACGCCCGGTGGCATTCCAGCAACCTGCATCGTTACAATCAACCCTACCTGACCGGTAATCACCGGTGGCATTCCCGTAATGCTAAAGAGGGCAGCATCTGGACCATCGATCCACCAATTGCTGATTTCAATGGGAGCCGTAGGATCAACGGGGAATTGATCGGGTTGCAACATCAAGGTGGATTGCAACGGCTGTGTTGCGCCCAGATCCGCACCTCCCAGATCAAAGTACGCTCCTGGCGCCAGCAAATCGGTCTGTCCCTGATACGCTGCTAAGGAAGCATAATACCCATCAAGCGGGAGATTCAAGGCAGGGAAGGTATAATTGCCATCAGTGTATGTAATCGTTGCCTGATCCATCCATTGCCCGCCGGTATTCCACAATGGATTGCCAAAAGCGATCTCCGCCGAAATCTCCTGTCCTGCAGGAATGGTTACCGGCATTGAAATCGGCGTATAAGTACCAGGCACAAAGGCAGCAAATGCTGTGGTATTCGTTGCAACATCCGTCACCGTCAGGTCAACGCTGGAGGGATTCCGCAATGTGATGGTTTTCCGCTTTTCGCTTCCGACCGTTCCAAAGTTCCCATCGCCAATGAGTTCCAGCCCCACAATCTCAACAGCGTAATCTTCCGTTTCACCCCACGTTCCAAAGTGACAGGCAGACGAAATACTGTTTTCATACACCAGCACCCGCATCCCCGTAATGCCGGGACGGGCATCCGGTGGAACAGTAAAGCTGCCTCTCAGATACAACGGCCCATTCGAGCTACCACTATGGGCTGTCCAGAACACCTGTTCGTTGGGATCATCATAATCTCCATCGGCGTTCCAGTCAATATAGAGCGCAACTTCCCCACTGTAGAAATAGCCCCGAGTGTCATCATCTTTGATAATCGTCACCGGATACGTCTGACCAGGATACAATTGCAGTGGCGGAATGACTCCTACATAGTTCTCGTACACTGACCCACTGGCGGTCGTCGAATAATTTGCCCAGTTCCCGATAATCACCCCGCTGCAATAGGTGTCAGACATAGAGGATGCGTAAGAGTCACAGTAATCATACCACACCCACACAGCTCCTGCTGGATCCGTAATCGATGGTGTGTACATCGTGTTCCCAACTCCAACAGCCGTGAACTGTGCGTCCAGTTGCGTCAGGACAGGCGTATTTGGGTCCACATCAAACGTCAGCCAGAAGTGATTCATCCCCTGAGCCAACTGTTGATTCACCGTAAAGGAGACCGAACTGCCGGGATTACTGATTGTTCCCAGCCACGTAGCCGCATTCGGATCAAAGACGGCACTTCCACCAGTATACCACAGATCTACCGCATCCACATATGGGAGAATCCCCGACGGTAATGTGAAATCCAATTGGGTTGCAGACAGTGGGTTTAACGTTCCCTCGGTTTCAACAATGGCATCCAAAATGGGCACGGTTTGATCCCCTGCACTGGCAGTACCGGTCACCTGTTCCGCCCAGCTATCCTGATACTGCATTGGAGATGGCGCATATACCTTGATATCATCGATATGAATGTCATTGCCCCAACCGCTAATTCCCTCAAATGCAATCTTGACATTGCTTTTGCCCGCTGCTCCTGTCAGGGGCAAGGATTTCCGATCCCAATAGTCTCCCTGCGAAGAATACCGTGCATAATCCGCCAATTCCGTCCACGTACTGCCCCCATCGGTGGACAGATGGACTTTGAGATGATCATACGAAGAGGGGAAGCCATCATCCCGAAACATCCAGAATTCCAAGGTAGGATCGACGGCGGCATTCGTCAGGTCAATCGTCGGACTGATCAACCGAGCAGAACTACCACTGGAAACATCCCAGGAATTAAACCACGCAACGTTACTTCCTCCGTGGGCACTGGCACCCGAAGGGTAGCGTGTCCCCGCATTGACACCCCACTCGGGATCCTCCCAGGGGTCATTATCATTCGTAATGACTTGGATCCATCCACTTCCACTGGTAGGAAAGGTATACCCACTATTAAAATTCTCAAACCCTTCAGTGAAAAAAGTTTGCGCTGTGATTAAACCAACGCTTGCGAGAAAAGCGAAAGACAAAAGGAACAACCGGCGCATAGCTGATCCCCTTTTTAGTGAAACAAACACTCGTGAAATAAAAACATCCTTGCTCCACCTACTTCTCAAAAATACAAAATTCCGGGGAAATAGCGATCAGGCAACGCAAAAATCCAGATGATCCTACAGAATCGCCCCTACGGGTGCCACGTGGTGCACCGCTAAAGCATACGCTCCCAGCTAACTAGGAGCGCTGACACTGGGAGCGCCGACTTTCGTCGGCAAAAGATGCACCCTAAGAGCGTGTCCCCACTGGGAGCGCCGACTTTCGTCGGCAACAAATACACGCCTAAGAGGGTGCGTTTCCAGTAGATGCACCCTAAGAGCCTACGCTCCCAGCAAATGCACCCCAAAAGTGTATCCCGACAAGGTAGCTTTGCAGCAACACGCCCCTTACGACCGACTGGTAAACTGTTTCCACCACTTCTCTCATAGAATTTGGCATTTTCGCTCAAAAAGCGTATATTTAGGAAAAGCGCAACAAAAAGACGGCAGAATGAACGGTCCAACAACGGTTGCTCCATAGCCCAGATAGCAGCGCGATGGACAGCACAGCGGACGAACAAAAGCTCAAAGGCATTCCCGCCTCTCCCGGTATTGCCATTGGACAGATCTTTGCACTGGTAGAAGCTCCAGAAAGAGAGCAGCAGGAGCCTATTGCCGAAGACGCTGTCGCGGCAGAACTCCAGCGATTTGAAAAAGCCCGTCAGCAATGTGCGGCAGAAATCGAGCAGTTTATGCAGAAAGCACGCTCTCTCTTGCCTTCTGCTGTTCCTATTCTGGAGGCACAACTGCTTATCCTCAACGATCCTTTACTGCTGGAAGAAATCACCAGCGCTATTTACCAGCGACACTCAGCCGCCTCCGCTGTCTTGATGGTATTTAACAAACACGAAAAGCAACTACTTCGCCTGCGCGATCCGCTTTTCCGGGACCGTGCGCTGGATCTGGAAGACGTAAAAGACCGCATTCTGTCGATTTTGCGAAATGAGCAGATCTCCTTTTCACTCCCTGAAAAAAGCATTATCATCGCTCATTCCCTGACCCCGTCAGAAGTTCTTTTGATCAAAGAGAAAGATGTTCGTGGAATCATTCTGGAAAGCAGCAGCTTAACCTCCCATCCGGTAATGCTGGCTCGTTCGCTCCAGATCCCGGCCGTCATCGGCGTCCGGGATGCACTCCGACTGGCACAGAATGCCCAGACGGTCATCGTCGATGGTTACAGTGGCTCGGTTATTTTTAATCCTTCAGAAGCAACCATTGCAGCATACAAGCAGCGACGGCGCTTGCGACGGCGAGCAGAGCAGCGAATCCGTAAACTGAAATCTCTCCCATCAATCACAACCGATGGGCGTCAACTCCATCTCTATGCTAATGCAGATTCTTTCGAGGATCTGGATGCTGCTGTCACCGCAGGAGCTGAAGGCATCGGCTTGCTCCGAACCGAACTGTTCCTTTTCAATCCGGATTCCAATAACGGGCTGTTTGATGAAGATGCGCTGACGCAGCAGTATGGAGAAATTGCCGCTCGTGTCTACCCACTACCCGTTACCTTCCGCCTGTTTGACCTGACGGTTGACAAGCTTCCGAACAAAGTTTTCTTCCTGCGAGAACCCAACCCCTCCTTAGGACTGCGGGGAGTCCGACTTTTGTTGAAACACCGCAGCATTCTGGGCGCTCAACTACGCGCCATTCTTCGGGCATCGCAGCACCGCAACGTCCGGCTGCTCATTCCGATGGTGACATCCGTAGCAGAAGTGCTCAAAATTACGAAGTTACTGCGACGCTTTGCTGAAACGTTCCGGAAACAGGAAATTCCCTTCGATCCCAACCTCCCAATCGGGGTGATGATTGAAACACCCGCTGCTGCCCTGCTGGCACATAAATTTGCACCAATGGTACAATTTGTGAGCATTGGAAGTAACGATCTCACACAATACACGATGGCTGCGGATCGAGACAACGCTGCTGTCGATTTTTACTATGACCCTTTTCATCCCGCCGTGCTCCAGCTTATCGCCCGCACCATAGAAGCTGTGCAACCATACGGATTGGAAGTCACTATCTGCGGCGAATTCGCCAGCCATCCCTTAGCGATCGATGCTCTGATTGGCTTAGGCGTCGCCGGCTTTTCGGTTGCTCCCTCCCTGCTCCTTCCCACCAAAAAACGCATTCGGGAAGCAAATGCAGAAGAAGCACACAATCTGGCTCGCCACGTCCTTGAACTCTCTTCCTCCGAAGAAGTCCGCGCTGTCATTACTGAATTCCGACGGCAACGCAAGCAGAAACAAACTTCGAGGTACTCCAGCGGTAAAAGCCGAACAGCTTAGAGGATTACGCTCCATCAAAACCTGAACTGTGGACCTTCTCGTGGGCATCCAGCGGAACGTGGATACTCTCTTAAGCGCCCGTGAGCGCAGCAGCGCTTCGCCCCTACACAGTGTATTCTTTGCCGACGAAAGTCGGCGCTCCCAGTACTATGCCACCTAAAGCCGGCGCTCCCGCTGTCGGCGCGTAGCCACGACGGCTATCCCTGTACGGCGTTTCCCATACACCTGCGGCTGGCGGGGACGGCGTTACGTCGTTACCGACTCCTGCTGCCGCTGCTGAATTTCTGCCTGAAGCCGGTGATAATCTGCCAGGAATTTTTCCAGCCCTGCATCGGTCAGGGGATGGTGCAGAGCTTTCTTCAACACCGCGTATGGCACCGTTGCGATGTTCGCTCCCAGGCGGGCTGCTTCCACAATGTGCATCGGATGGCGAAGTGAAGCTGCCAGAATGAAGGAATCCAGTCCCTGCACGTCCCAGATTTCGCAGACATCAGCAAGCACCCGCAAGCCATCATTGGCAATATCATCCAGTCGACCGAGGAAAATGCTGATATATCGCGCTCCCGCATTATGGGCTGCCAGCGCCTGCGTGGGACTAAAAATCAACGTCATATTCACCGGAACATTCTGACGTGCCAGCTCTCTGGTCGCTTTCAATCCCTCAGGGATCATCGGAATCTTAATCGTCGCCTCGGGAAACCACGACAAAATCTCCTCCGCTTCTCGCACCATCTCTTCAGCATCGGTGGAAACAACTTCAACCGAACAGTGACCACCAACCAATTGATGAATCTCCAGAATGCGATCCCGCACATCGACCGATGGATCTTCCTTGGCTAACAGCGACGGATTGGTTGTCACACCGGTGATAATGCCATACGAAGCGATTTCTCGAATGTGATCAATGTTCGCAGAATCTAAGAACAATTCCATCAGGCATTCTCCGGCTGGTTGGACTTTCTCACACACTCAGAAAAGTGTATGACGGGAGCATTTTCCGCAGATTATGCACAGAACTCCCCGCACTGTCTGTTTTGGACTCAAGCAGGCGAACTGCGGTCGAAGGAGGGAAAGTAATAGTACGTCCGTCCGTTCTCATCAACTTCCAACTGGGCAATGCGATGATGGACACAACGATCGAGAAACTGCCGGGCGGTTGCCAGATTCATATCACATTCCAGCACCAATTGCTCCGGGTACAATTTGCCCGAATGTCGCAAAGCGCATTGCAACACCTCTTTCTCCCAATCCACCTGCCGCTTTCGGCCACCCCCATACTCCCGCAACCAGTAGTACTCCCGACGCAACGCTGCCAATTCCTGCTGGTGCGAGCGATAGGCAAAATATCGCACAAGCGCAATGCCCAGAAGAATCAGGGTAATCGGAAGTAGACCCAAAAGCATCAGGATTGCTGCCCAGATACCCAATGCTCGCGCCTTCCGCTTCTCCCGTTCCACTCGATACTCCAGCCGAAGAATTTTCCGTCGGAGTTGCCCAATATCTCGGCGCACTGGCTCTCCGAACGTCTGGTCAAACACCTCTCCCAATATTGCTATATCGTCCATCACCCTTTCCTCCTCCCTCCGACGCTTCCGGCGCATTTTACCGTTAGCAGGCAATAAATCCTCAAACGGGAGGATTAACTCCTTCCACCATTGACGCTCATTCCACATATCATCCACCTTTTGCCTGTCAGAATTCCTCACATTAAACGATGAAAAAACAGGTGAGTTGCATCCCTCCATCCTTCGGGATCAAAGAACGCTCTAACAGGGTTCAATTTTTCCTTCCGAAAAACGTGCAACACTCCAGAGAAACAGAAGCAGAAGGAGCGGCAATGAAAATTACCGTCCAGCTCTATGCAATGTTGCGGGACCTTGTGGGAAGCGAAACGGTAACCTTAGACCTGCCGGAAGGCGCAACCGGGAGCGATTTATGGGATCAACTATGCCAGCAATACCCCTCCTTAGCTCCATACCGATCGATCTCGCGCATCGCCCGGAATCACCAGTTCGTCACCGAAACAGAACCGCTGGCGCCCGAAGACGAAATCGCCCTTATTCCTCCCGTAAGTGGTGGATGAAAGAGGAGAAACTGATGATTCGGACACCGCAATACTGGATAGAAATAACCCGAAACGCCCTGGTGCTGGAAAATTATCTTCCCTTCATTCAGGATCCCGGCTTCGGCGCCTTTGTCATCTTTGGTGGAACCGTGCGCAACTTTGCTGAGGGAAAGCCTGTTCAGGCATTATTTTACGAATGCTATGAGCCGATGGCGGAAAAAGAACTGGAACGGATCGCCCAAGAATGCTTTGCGCAGTGGGAAGTTGGCCGCATCGTTATCGTTCACCGCATAGGGCTGCTCCAGCTCACAGAACCGAGTGTCTACATCATCGTAGCTTCCGCCCATCGAGCAGACGCTTTTGCAGCAGCCCGGTTTATTATCGAATCGATCAAACAGCGGGTTCCGATATGGAAAAAGGAAATTTTTGCAGACAACTCCTCGCAATGGAAACACGAAATTGATCTCGGCAAACAATGAGCTGGGACACGATCATTGGTCAAGATCGGATTAAGCATCTTCTGCAAAGAATCTTGCTGTCCGGCAATATTGGCTCTGCCTACCTTTTCTGGGGCGCTCCCGGCGTTGGCGCCGATGCTTTAGCGGTTGAATTCGGTAAAGTTTTAAACTGCATCTCCCCCATCCGGTCAGACAGCACCTTTGCTGCCTGCGACCAGTGTCGGCATTGTCGACAATTCGCTCAATTGCAACATCCGAATCTCCATCTGCTCTTTCCATTACCAGCAGGAAAACGGAGCAAAGCGGAAACGGTCTGGGAATCCCTGAGTGAAGAGCAGATGGTAAATGTTCACCAGGCGTTGCAACAGAAAGTTACGGACCCGTACCTGCCGCTGGAAATTCCCGGAGCGCAGTCAATAAAGATTCAGCAGATCCGCGAACTTCGCAAAACGTTATCCTTAGCTCCTTCTGTGCCGGGCGGTCGCCGTATCGTGCTGATCTTGGCGGCGGATACATTAACCACGGAAGCAGCGAACGCCCTTTTAAAAACCTTAGAAGAACCCCATCCGGATACCACCATTCTGCTCACAGCAGAGCGGAAGGATCGCCTCCTTCCGACCATTCTTTCTCGCTGCCAGATTCTTCGTTGCGAACCCTTACCGGAAGAAGCGATCACCGAGGCGTTACAGCACCGCCACCATCTGTCAGAGGATATGGCACGGCTGCTGGCTCACCTTGCCGAAGGGGATTATACCAGGGCGCAGGCAATGATAACAACGGATATGGAACAGTTGCTTGAGCTTGCCATCGAGTTTCTCCGGGCGGCGCTGCGCCCATCACAGTGGGGGACCCACATTGCCCAACAGATAGAGCAGGTGCAGTCTTTCGACAAATCGCAGCAAATTGCTTTCCTCCAGATTCTCCAGCGCTGGCTACGATTGGCGTGGGAAGCCAGTCTCACTGGCACTGTCGATCATCTTCCACCGCTGTTTCAGCGAACGCCACTGGCAAAATTTGCGCAGTTATATGCAACTGCCGACTTCCCAGCGGTTTTAACAGAAATTGAGCACACCATCTCTGCGCTCCAGCATAACCAGCAATTAGCCCTTAGCATTTATCACTTTGTCTTTCGTCTCCGAAAACTGTTGTTACAAAAAACAGATGTTGCATAATGTTTCCAAAGGACACCAATGCCATCCAGTATATATGCTCGGTACTACTTGCCAGTTGCGCAGGCTATCACAACGCAAATAGAGCGGTATCCCTCAGCAGCCGATTTGAGCATTGCTGAATCGCTCAAAAAGCGCGTTCCTTCGTGCTCAGCGTTACCAGACAATGGAGCGTGTTCAGATTGCGCAGATCCGTACGGATACCCTGATGCTGAAAACCTTCACGTTGCTTCGCCCCCCAGCCCGGTTGTCGAAGTAGAGTTCAAGCGGAAGCGCAAATCGCTGTTTTACAATGAAAAGGAGCTTACGCTACGCTTAGGAGACTATGTCGTCGTGGAAGCAGATCGCGGGCTGGATCTGGGAAAAGTGTGCGCTGTGGGGCGGGTTGCGTTGCGGAAGTTAGAGAAGCAATATCACGGTCAATTTCCCCATTTTCGGGTGGTCCGGGTTGCAACCAAAGCAGATCTGGAAAAAGCGCGCCAGAATCGCGCCGATGAACCTAAAGCAATGGTTATTTGTCGCCAGCAAATTGCTTACCACAAACTGACGGAAATGAAGCTGGTGGATGCGGAATGGCAATTCGACCGGAAGCGGATCACTTTCTACTTCACTGCACCGCATCAAGTGGACTTCCGCCGATTGGTGCGGTCCCTGGCATCTCGTTTCCGTGCCCGCATTGAACTGCGCCAGATTTCACCCCGCGAAGTCGCCCGCCGCTTCGGCGACGTTGGTATTTGCGGACAGGAATTGTGCTGCACCACCTTCCTATCCACCGCTCAACATATCACCATCAGCGCTGCTGAAACCCAACAGCTGCCATTGACGCCCTCCCGACTTAGCGGTGTGTGCGGCCGATTAAAATGCTGCCTGCTGTATGAATTAGAACTCTACGTCGAAGCGCTCAAGGAATTTCCACCGCTTCACTCCATCGTCGAGCTTGAGGAAGATCGCGGTCAAATTGTCAAAGTGGATATTTTCCGGAAAACGGTGTCAATTTTTCTGGAAAATGCCCAGAGTTACCAGGAACTTTCGCTGGATGAAGTTCGCACGTTGTGGGAAAGTGGAAAAGTGCATCCACCTGCGGGGCAAACGCCAGCGGTTGCGATGCAACCATTGGGAACAGAAGAAGAAACACTCAATCCTGAGGAGTTAGAAGACTGATGATGCTTTTTCTTCTGGAATTGACCCTGTTGCTCATTATCGCATTCGTTATCGGCTCGTTCCTCCTTCGCCCGTGGAAGGAGCAAAACCGGAAGAAATTGCTGCAGAAGCAGATTCTGCAAGCAGCCGCTCGCCACAACGGCACAGTCTCCCTGACGCTCCTTCTGGCGGAAACGGACGGGGATCTCCCGGAGCTCCAGAAAATCTTAGAACAGTGGGTGCAATTGGGGATCTGTGAGCTGGATCTATCTCCGGAAGGGAAACCCATCTATGTCTTTTCGGACATTGCAGCATTGGTCAAACAGAAATCCAACGGAGGATCCTCACTATGAAAACCGCTTTTATTACCGGCGCTTCTGGCGGTCTGGGAACAATTGTTACTGACCGCTTCCTTCACGCAGGATGGAAAGTGTATGCCGTCGCCCATTCGGCGCAAGCGAAACAGAAGCTGGAGGCACAACTTGAAAACTTCCACGCTCAACTCTCAATCACCATTGCCGATTTAACCCGGAGCGAAGCCGTGCAAGCAGTTTGTCAGAACTTAGCACCATTGGATGCTGTCGTGCACCTGGTTGGTGGCTTCGTTGGCGGTGCGTCCATTGAAGAAGTTGCTGAATCTGATTTTGTTCGGATGTGGGAACTGAATGTGAAAACGACGTTCCTGGTCATCCGTGCCACGTTTCCTTTGCTCAAGGCGAATGGAGGAGGTGCCATTACGACCATCGGCTCAAAATTTGTGTTACATCCCGCAGCGGGCACATCGGCATACGCCAGTGCGAAAGCAGCGCTGGCACATCTGACCCAAACGGTAGCGGAAGAAGGACGTCCTTTTGGGATTCGCGCGAACTGCATCCTGCCCAGCATCATCCGCACTCCGGCAAACCTTTCCTGGGCATCAGAATCGGAAAGCCAGAAATGGATCACGCCGGAAGAAATCGCTGAAGCAATCCTGTTTCTCTCCTCCGACGCTGGCAAAGGAATCAATGGTGCACTGATCCCGATGTATGGTAAATTACCCGCGTAAAACCTGCCCCGCCAGGGACTTTCATCGGACAATCAAATAAGTGGCCGCAGCGACAATCGTTGGAGTGATCCAAGTCCCGCCAGAGATTTTACCGGACAATCAAGATGACAAGGACAGAATTCACCATCGCAGGTGACTCAATTACCAGAGAAATGCGCAACAGGAAACTACAGAGGGAACTTCGAGGATAGATAAAAGGGGATACCCTTGGATTTCAGATACCGTCGCGCCTTCGGCGGGATCTGGTAGCCAACGACGACCAGAAACAGATTCTCGCCCAGCACCTGTTTCAATTGCTCAACTTTCTGCTCGAATTGCTTGATATCTCGTTCATACACCTGCGTTTTGGCTTCCCCAACGATCCAGAACTCCTGATCATCTTTCCGCCCTCTGCCCAGAATATTAACCTCGATCTCTCGCCTGCCCACCGTCACGTAGTCGCGATCCAGTGCGCCAATGACTTCAATCCCGAAGTCCTGCTGTAATAGTTTGGGTAGCCCTACATACGCCCGATCTTCCAGCGTGTATCCAACCGTATGTTGCAGCGCTCCAATAGTTCGGCGAATCTCCCTCGTGGTATCTATCAGCCACTGTACCCGTTCCTCCGTCCGCTTCTGCGCTTCGGCAAGTTCCTCCATCCGCTGCTCCGTCCGCTTCTGCGCCTCGGTAAGTTCCCGCATCTTCTGATCCGTCTGCCGCTGCGACTCGGCAAGCTCCCGCATCTTCTGATCCGTCTGCCGCTGCGACTCGGCAAGTTCCTGGATCGCTATCTCCAGCCGATCCATCCGCCCCTCTAACTGCTCCTGCCGCTGCACCAATTGCCGCATCTGCTCTTCGGTCCGCTTCTGCGCCTCGGCAAGCTCCTCCACTCGCTGCTCCGTCCGCTTCTGCGCCTCGGCAAGTTCCTGCATCGCTATCTCCAGCCGATCCATCCGCCCCTCTAACTGCTCCTGCCGCTGCACCAACTGCCGCATCTGCTCTTCAGTCCGCTTCTGT
>JALWJX010000051.1:9499-20272 GCA_026996895.1 Candidatus Kapaibacterium sp. | reverse complement strand
CGCACCACGTGCACCGGCTGCACTAAGGTTTCCCGATTCTCCAGCGTCATCTTGCAGAAATACAACCCGCTCGCTACCAATTGCCCCTGCTCATCTCGCCCATCCCAGATCACTACCTGCTCACTCCCCGCTTCCCGTACCTCATCCACTAACCGCTTCACTACCTTCCCGTAACTGTCCACGATCTCAATCCTCACCCGCTGCTGCTCCGGTACCGTGAACTTCACAATCGTGTTGTCCGAAAACGGATTCGGCTGCAACGGCGACAGGATCGCTAACCCCGTGTACCGATACGTTATCTCCACCTTGTTCGAATACGACTGCGATCCGTCGAAATCTACCTGTCGCAACCGATACTCATACGTCGTGCCACTGACCACTTCCCGATCCACATACTCATATCGCCGCACCTGACTGCTATTGCCCGCTCCCGGCACAAATCCAATATCTGTCCAACCCTCACAATCACAGTTCTCATCCCCATCAATCACCCGCCGCTGCACATAAAAGCCCGCATTGTTGATCTCCGATGCTGTCTCCCACCATAGCACGATCCCTTCCGGCTTTGCCATCCCTCGGAAGCTCGTCAACTCCACCGGCACGATCGTACACTGCGTCGTGTCCTCATACACCGGCGGCGTTGCGTAGCTTCGCTCCCCAAAATACGGCCGAATCATCGGGACCCACGTACCACGGGTGAATGTTGACGGCGGGACATATCCGTCATGTGCCAGAAACGCGTACGCCGGATTTCCGATGGTCGGCGTAAACTGTACCCACGTCCCACTTCCTGCACTGTTCTCAAATGCAAACACATTGTCGTTGATCAATTTCCCCTGCCGATTGAACGTGCGAAACTCCTTGTGAATCAACAAACTGGTCCCATTCGCACCCAACGCCGGCGGCAACGTGTTGAAATGCGTTGTCACCATTCCCATCCGATACTTCGAGCCTCCAAGCTCATACCCTTCGGCTCCCAACTGCGTCGCCGACATCCAGTACGTGTTCGGCGGCAATATCACCGGCTGCGGCAGCACATAGTCCGTGTACTCATCAAAACATCCAAACGCACAATCAGCGATCCGGATGTCATCCCGTCCCCGCTGCCGCAATATCCGCGACGCTGCCAGCACCTGCCCCGGTGCCCCGCCAGCATCCCGATACACCTGAAACCGAATGTTCAATAAGTCCTGATTCAACGACGCAAAATACGCCTTGTACCCATAAATCGTATCCTGCGTCAACACCCGAAACTTCATCGCCAAATTCCCGGAGCCAACTGGTACCCCAAAGGCAGAGTTCCAACTATAACCCCCAGAAGCCGCTCCCAATAGGTTCAACCCCTTGCCCGGCATCTGTGCTTCTTGCGGCACATCATTCTGCCCACTGACCGGGTCATACGCAAAGGAATCCCCAAACACCAGATTGAATATGCTGTACGTGGAGTCATTCAACGGCTGCGCATCCCCCGATGCCAGATTGTAAATCACCCGTGCACTGATCACGTACTCGCCCGGCGTCGTTAGCCGTGCATTCCATACCGGCATCGGCAATACCACTGAACTATGCGGCGCCAACTGCGGTACACTGATATACCGGCAATACACCCGCTTGTTGTCCGGATCATTCCGCCGCTTGATCCATACCTGCACCGCAAAACTCTGCGCTGCAAACGAACTGTTGTTGTACACCTTCACCTCGATCGGTATCCGCTGACACTGACTTGCCGGCGCCTGCGTGTACGGCCACTTCGCCTTCACATACGATATCTCCAGATCCGGTACCTCCAATAACGGGATGATCTCCACATTGTCAATGTAGAAATTGTCCGCATCATCACTGACTGGATACGGTGGACCATAATGCTCCCGTGCATTGAGCCGAATCCGGAATCGGAAGTATTTCCCCGCATCTGGATACGTCCCATCGTCAAAGTAATCGGTCGGATTAAACAGGTAGTCCGGTAACGGAATGTAGATCCGCTGGAAGTGATCATCCTTACCATCATCAAACAAATCTGCGCGCAACCCCTGCGCCTTGGTCAATGCTGAATCCGGATTCGCTTCCGAAAAGCCCCGGCGATATCCGCCACCGCCAAACAACGTGAATGCCGGGTTATCCTTGATCGTTTTGCCCGGATCATCCAGCCGTGGATGGATACTCCACTGATTGTCTGGAATGTTGACAATATTATTGTACCCATCCGGACTCGGCTTGGCAAATTCAACGATGAGCTCGTCATGCGGCTGATAGCTCGGCCGCGCTGGCCTGCTTGGATCACCATTGTAAAACACTCGATGTTCCGGTCCTACTGCCGTCTGCGCCGACCAATCCCGATCAAAACTGTTGGCTGGTGGCCGCCCCGTCCGCTCTACCGAAAACGCTAACACTGCCCCTTCTTTCCCCCGAATGTCGATCGGAAACGATATGATCTGATCTCCACCACGTGCCACCCGTGATCCATCCAGCCGATCCCGATTTAACCGAATTACCGGTGAATTGATCTGAAACAGCGGATTCGTCCCCGCCATCCCTCGCGGCGGCGGCGGATTGTACGTCGCCTGATTCCCATCCACGACATCCGCATCGATACTCACCCACTTGTTCGCCGATGGAATCGGTCCTAACCGCTTCACCACACTGAAATCGTTCACATTGTCATAAAAACTGGTCAACCGCTTCACCCCAAATAACCGCACCCGTACCGTGTCATCAAATGGCCACATATCCCCATAACCACCAAAACTTCCGCCCGCACACTGCTTCGGCTCCGCTATCACCGTCGCCGTTAACCGCCCTACGTGGTTCGGCAAATACGTGTTGGTCTCAAACGGCGGAAACTTCACTTCCACAAACGCATACGGCGGCACTCCCTCTACCCCCGTCTGCGTCGGATCGATCGGATTGCCGTCCTCATCTACCAACCGTGCCCCATAACTCAAGTTATCCCAGTGCGTGTATCCCAACTCCAGCGCATCCTGATCAATACACACCTGCCGGTTGTACACAATCGTGTCATTGATCACATCATTGGAAATCCGAAACCGCACCCGAAAATCCAATCCCTGCTCCTGATAATTTACCCCCGCAGACCCCTGAATGTCATTGCTCAAATTCTGGAATATCCCTACCGGCTGGATCGCCCCTAACATCGGATCTCCAACTAACAACTCAAAATTGTTCGGATCCTCTACCTCCTTGGTAAACTGTCCCGTGTTCGGATCCCGCACAAAATACTTCATATCCACTACCCGCAACACATTCTTCCATTGCTTGAACTTGATCGCATAATTAGACCGCCCCAATAACGCATCAATGCTCCGCAAATTCCCCCCAACCACATACGGCGTCCCATTATGCGAATACATCGTGTACTGCGTGTACCGACTCCCATCCGGAAATCGCGCCTGCCCCCGCACCCCAATAGTCGAATTCATAAAGAAAAACCAGTTGCTGAACACTGGCCGCCACCCGACCGTCACTACCCCCTGGAAATTCTCATACACAAACGTGATCGAACTATCCGTACTGTTCAAAATAATCTGCATATTCGCTGACACAAATGGATCATCTGTAAATGGTCGAATGTCTGCCGGAAAGTTCACCGGTATCCCAAATGGCGTTGCCTTCCAGCCCTTCGGCGTGATGTTCACAAAATAAATGATCAACTTGTCCCCCTGCGGCGACCGCTTGTAATACACTTTTGCAAAATCATCCGGCTGGTTCAAATCCGGATTGAACACCGACAATTGCAAATCATCCCAGAACGGCGCAATAATCGCCGCATTCCAGCTATTGAATAACCCGTTGTTAAACGGTACATTGTTCGGATTGCGTGCCCCCTGAGTCGCCGTCCCGTTCCCATTTGCCGTCCCCAATGCAATGTACTGATACCCGTAATTGTCCGGCGTCGGATCATTTAACCCATCGCCACTGCGCGATCGCGGATCATCACTGTTCGGATCATATGCCGTTGTCTGCCCCTGCGGAATGTATCGATTCCCATTGCGATCATAAAAATATCGCCGGTTGGTCAGCACGATAAATCCGTTGGTTGACACATAAAAACTGTCGTACCGTACCCCGTTGAAATAAAACGGTGTCGCTAACTTAATCGGTATCGGTCCAGCAAAGGCATTGTCGGTGGAATCATTCATATTGCTCGGATTGCGGAAATACGGCTTGCCCTCCGGATGATTCGTCCAGAACGACGATGGATACTGGTTCGGTCCCGATACAATCCGCCGCCACAGTTGCGGATCCCGATCCAATGGCTCATACGCCGTTGCCGGATTCGGTCGCCACGGCGCCGGTGCAACGTCTACGCTGTTGACAACATAATACCCCGTGGAAATTGCCGGCTGGTTGACCGGATTGGCTCCATCTAAATTAAATGGCATCGGATACGACTGATTCCCACTGCGATGCAATATCTCCGCTTCCCCTCGCTTCTGCCCGCTGCCACTGATGACAGGAAGAGCTACCAACAAAAAGACGGACAATGATAGAAACAATCGACGCATGGCTCTCCACCCCTCTTTCATTTACACAAACTTTTCTTATGAGCTTTCCATTTTTTACAGAATTTTAAAGTTACGAAAAATCTGGAAACTAACAGGTGGCAGCACTGGCTTTGATAGATTTCCAGTGCAGAAATTTCCTCTTTTCTGCAAAAAATCGCCAAATCGGCTCTGTCCGCAATGGTCCCAATTGCTTGAATCGAACCCATCACCTGAGCTACCAACCGCTTAGGCAAAGGAAGGAAAAAATTCTCTGCAAAATCTCTTTCCCAACACGCAGGTTAGTCATCTGGCTACAAAGCTAACGATGTGATGGATCAACGGTATACCCGATCAAAGTTCACCAACAGAGAAAACCGCATCGTGTTTGCCAGTGGATGATTTTCTTCTTGAGGAATCAGGAAGCTGAAGTCCATACCGAAAATGTCGTACCGAATACCAGCCCCGAATGAGAAAAATTTCCGATCGCCCAAACGCGTTGGTTCCGTAAAGTATCCAGCACGCAGTGCAACCAACTGTTCATACCAGTATTCCATTCCAATGGAAAATTCTACCCCGGGATTTTTCCACGCCGTAATGAACGATCGAGGAATTTTATCGGATCCTGTTTCATCCCGGTAAACCAGCAGTTTACTGATATCGAAAGCAAGACTTAACTGATTGAACTCATCCTGCAACACAATAGCAGAAGCGCCAAGGCGCAATGTTGTCGGAAGAGGATCCGCTTGTTGAGCGTAGGTAATACTGGGACCAACGTGCTGCAAGTTAAATCCAGCGCTGATGCGATCACCCCAGTCACTGCCAAACAACTGGAGATGCCGAGGACGCCACAGAAGTCCGAAGTCGAAAGCTACGCTGCGACCTACCCCACTTTCTCCCTGCACATCACTGGCAAGGTTCGACTGAATATAGCGAAACTGAATACCACCTCCCAGATCCTCGGACAGCAGCGTTGCATACGCAAGGCTGACCGCAAACTCGAAAGAACGAAAGCGTCCCAGAAAATTTCCCCGGGAGTCCGTCCGCTCGTACTCGCCCAGATTCATCAGCAAAAAGCTACCGCCGACAGTTCCATCCAGTTGTTCCCAGAATTGCGTATAAGCACCATAGGCGTAAAACAAATCTGCCTGAAATTGTGGCAACCAGCGAGAATAGGACAGCGTTGCCTGACGATCTGCCTGGAAAGCCAATCCTCCAGGATTCCAGAAGAGGGCACCAATATCATCCGCAATACCGGTGCCAACATCTCCCATCCCAGCCGACCGAGCCCCTGGAGGAATAGTCACAAATGGCACTGCCGCAGCTCCTGCTTGCGCCCACACCTTTATGATTGACATCCCACTGATGAGAAGTGCCATCATAACACTGCGGATGATCACTTTCATTAATCCTATTTCCCGGCTGTGAAACAATCTGATCATTTTTATGGCTTGTAGACTATTGTTCCCCCAACGGATTGTGTCTGCTGTCCTGCCACAATTTGAATCCGATATCCGTAAACTCCCGCCACTGTCCCAGGATCTGGTTGCCAGCGAAAAGCGGAAACCCGCTCTGCCACTACTTGCGAGTCTTCCCAGAGAACCCGTCCATACAAATCAAATACCTGAATAGTTGCTTTCACTGGTTCCGCTGAAAAATGTTGAAAAGGAATCGTGATACTTTCCTGAAAAGGCTGAGGGTATGGAGCCAATCCTCTGGCTAAGCGACGCTGGAAATCCACCACTGTAAAACAGACGGTTTGTTCCGAAACATTGCCGACAATATCCCACGCTCGAACCCTCAAGGAATGCTTCCCCGGAGGCAGCAGCGGCAGCAATGTCTCAATGCTTCCGCGGCGAACATCCTGGAGGGAAGGTTGATAATAGGGGGTCAGCACCAGAGGGATCGGATTTTCATCGATCCACGCCTGAATATCGTGTCCCACCCCAATTCCGCTGGCATTGATGCCGGTGGAATCAAAGAGATCCACGATCAACAGCGGCTGCGCCGAAACGGAGTCACACGGCTGAAAATCGCGACTTTCAAGAAAGATTTCAATCTGTGGGCCCTGGGTATCGGTAATGTTTCCCGAAGCAATCCCCCGAACCCGGCACTGTTGATTCACACCCTTAGCGAATCGCTGATGAAGTGTATCCACCGCGTACAGGAGCAATTTGACGGGTTGTTTTGCGAAACTTACATCCCTGGGAACAACAAGTGTAACGGTAAAGCTGCCATCAACAACCGTAGTAGCCCCTACATTCAGTAATCCACCAGGCTTCATAAAGCGGTGCTTCGTTCCATCGACATCAATTGCTTCTTTCTGCACATCAGCATCGAACAAGAACACCTGAACAATCCCCTGAAACGACTGCAACCACTGCTGGTCAAGATCCTCGATTCGTCCCTGCACTGTTACCGTAGAAAGACTGGGAAGTGTGATGGTTGCAGAATCCTGTGTTACATCCACACCATTGATAGACTCGATACGGACGTGCAGTGGAGGAATAATGACTCGCACCAGCGGATCGCCCAGCAAATAAAACTTTTCATCATTTGTGCTGTTGAACTCGTGTTTAACCCGCAGCAAAACTTCTCCCAGCCGGGAATATCCCGACGGGGTCAGCGTGAATAACTCCTCATAAAATCGTTCATTCAACCGGGCATTATCAAAGGCATAAACAGCACGGGCTGAGGAAAACACCGCAATGGCTCCTCCATTGGGATATACCAGCAATTCCTCTCCTCCACTCTGACGATTTGGGTCATCGAAACGGGCAAAGTCGCAGGTAGCGGCAGTCAAAAAGAACAATCGATCCCGGTTTTGCATTTGCGGGATGGTTTCGTCTTTGTTAAAAATCTCCTCGTGAGCCCACACCCGGGGATTTCCGTGCCCAATCCAGTTCAGAATTGCAGTTCCGGCGTTAATACTACTGAGTAAATCCGCTGTTACCTGTGGACGCCGCAACCGTCCTGGCTGCTTTTCTGCTGGATAATCGGGCAAATAAATTTTCCGAATCAACATATACGGCGGAATAAATTCTGATGCCAACCGCTCCGATTGACTGGTGTGCAATGTTCCATCGCCGCCACTACCGCCGGTTGGACTATCATCTGCAACCAACGTCACCCGTAATCGCCAAGGATCATCTGGTGCGTCATTTTCATATTGCTGAATTTTGGTGAGTACTACGTATCCCTGGTCATTGGACTGAATTGCCACTCTTCCAATTGCTAAATCATTTGCCCGATCATCACCAGCAACGCGAACAAAAAAATCTTCCGTCACCGTTGAATACACAGCATTCAGATAGCCATCCTGATCATCCGGCGATTCCCACGGCGGAATAAAATTGATCTGGGAAGTACGAAGCTGTCGATAATCATAATGTCCGTCGCCCCAGAGCACCACGAACTGTGGCGGTTTTGTCCACTGATGAAATGCCAAAGCAATAAAGTTCCGAATGGCAGTCGGATCCGGCATTCCGGCAGCAAATTCCAGGAAAATTGCTTCCGTTGTTACAACCATGCATTGCAGAGAATCGTGCTGCTGGCGATAATCAGCGTAAGCTGTTGCCGAGGGAAGAAGCTGCGGATGCGTGATCACCAAGACCGTTGCCTGGTTATGAGAATCTCGCAACCCTGCCAGTTCAACGGGCACAATAGCAGGGGTTTGCAACCGCTGGGCTAACACCAATCGATGCGGTTGCTTCCACCGGACATCCACCCGCACTTTGGACTCGTATCGTTGCAAGGCTATCGGCTGTGGCGCTGCAGGATCAGTAACGTCGAACCCCCAGACAGTGCCATCTTGAAAGCCATCGATAATGTATGCAACTGGATCGGTCGCTCCTGGAAGGGTGAAAAAATCACACCAGCCGTTATGTGCCTGCAATTGCGCAGTGTACCAGATATCAATCCAATCCACGTATCCAGTCCCAGACGGATCGCTGGATTCATACTCAAACCGTAAGACTGAGCGTGCCTCTCCCAGCACCGGCGCCGGCGTCTGCACCTCCATAGTGCGAAAATACGCAACGGAATACTGGTAGACTGCAGGATCAACAGAGGCTAAGTTGACCGTTGCCAGCTCGGCATTGTGCTCATAGACACGGATTTCAGCAGCGGCTGAAGCGTAATGGGCAAGGCGGAAGCGGTAAAAGATCTGGCTTTCTGCTACCAAATCTGGCAATGCCAGCGTTAGCGTAGCAGGTACGTAACGGTCAAAAGGCATTCCCACCCAGTTTCGCCCGGAACCCGGATGCAGCAATTGCAATTGATCTTCTTCCCAGAAGACACATCGAATACCTCGCTGCTCATACTGCACTGCCTGCGGCACGCTATCGTTTGCAACTGTCCACTGCTGCCGCGGTTCTCCCCCAACGGCAAGGAGATAGGTCACCGTTGTCGCGTAAGGATTCTGGTAGTGCCCAAACTGTCCATTGCGGTATTCCGGTGCACGGGTCGCAGCGCCGTAGAAAACAAATCGCTGGAATGTACCATCTGGTGTATACTCTACCAGCAGCGGCTGTTGCCGAACCCATTCCTCCCGTGCATCCTCGACGCCATCAGGAAGCGGTCGCCCTCCAATCCCATAGAGCTTTACTGTTCCCAGCGTCGCTTCATCCAGCCCGATGCCCAGCCTCTGCAACTGCGAAGCAGTTATTTCATAGATCCCCTCCTGCTCAATTTCGATTTTCCACCATCCCTCCCCATCCAGGCGTGTGAGCGAAGGCTGAGCGGAAACATACCACCACAATGCTGCTTCCGGGTTGACCACGTTGCGGGGCAATACCGCTGCTGCCAGCGCTGCCATTGTGCTGTTCCGGTGCAAGCCTTCTTGCATCCCATAAGCAGAGGAAAATCCCAGTGTCACTCGAATACGCTCTACCCCCTTCGGAATGGCATCAGCAGGCACGAGTATCTCAGCAAGATGCCACCGAGCAACCTGACCGTAATACTGAAGATGAACCAGTCGTCGCAAATCCTCCGGAATTCCAGTGAGCGATTGTGCGGGTTCCGGAACGACGGCAAGATCCTCGAGCCAAAATGCATCTGGATCCGGTACGACGGCGAAAACCCGGATCGAATCACCGTGCAATACGCCCACATCAACCGAGATTTCCAGGCGATGGGGAGTGTTATATTCAACAGCCCAACGCGATGCAGCAAAAGCACTATTCCAGAGCAGCAGCATACTGCCCACGATCCACCAGCGCCACATTGGAACTCCTCTGTTTTCAACCCGACCGGGTAGCTTATTGGTTCCGATGCTATTTCCCCTTTGTCAATTTTGCTCCTGTGGTAGAACGAAGCAATGCAGCCGTAAATGCAACAGGGAGCAAGTCTTCCAGAAGAAACCATTGCTGCTGCCGCCCATCTGTCACAATGACGACACTATCGGGACCAAAGTCATAGAGCATCTGGCGGCAGGCACCACACGGCGGGGTTAAACCCTGCTCGGTATAAACCACTGTTGCTACAATTTCCCGTTCCCCACTGGCAACGGCTGTTGTCAGAGCATTTCTTTCAGCACATAGCGTCAAACTATGACTGCTGCACTCTACATTACATCCCGCCCAGATCTTTCCACTGCCACCAATCACTGCAGCACCAACAGGAAAACGGGAAAAAGGCGCGTACGCTCGCCGCCATACCTGCTTTGCCTTCCGTACTGCCCGCTCTAACAAGGGCACAACAGCAGGATCCGGAGATTCAGGTGTCAGCGCGGTACGCAGGAAAGCTGCTGTTAAAACCTTTCCCTCTCGCTCTAACTGTGTGCAGCGCGTCTGGATGGAACGCTTTGAGCGTTTTTTGCTCATTTGACAATCAAGAAGGGATTACACTGACAAAATCGGGCAACAACTTTTTTCGCTCGCTCTGCCTGTTCTTTTGAACTGTAATCCCCGATTACTACCGCATAATGCGGTTCGCCTCCCATTACTTTTTTGACGACTTCTGCACGCAAACTCAACCGCTGGTATTTCATCAACTCTTTCGCTGCCGCCTCCCGAGACGTATAAATTCCCACTTGCAACCCGTACCGGACTTGCTGAGCAGTATCCGTTTGCTGTGTTGATGGCTGCGGCGGAAAGTTCGGCACCTGTGCTGGCGGTTGATTATTGTGCCGGGGTGCCCGAATTACCGGAGGCGTCGCCATAGCGGACGTAGTGTCCTGCACGGTGCGCTGCGGTCCAAGCCCCACCGTTTCTTTGACCAATAATCGAGCAAACAGAAGGTATTCAGAATCCGGATACTGGGCTTCAAACATACT
>JALWJX010000051.1:0-9489 GCA_026996895.1 Candidatus Kapaibacterium sp. | reverse complement strand
CTGTGCTTTGACCACTCATAGAGCACTGCTAGGTTGCGCTGAAGCCGGGGTATTGGTTTCCCCCGTACCCAGCCATCGTCGCGCCTGCGCCGTATCACCCGCGACCGCATAAATCTGCACAATACGCCACAGCGCATCATCCGCCCATTGGCTTTGAGGATACTCCCGGACAATCTTCTCATACAACGGCAATGCTTTCATCGCATCATTTGCAGCAACACCGTGCAGAAAAATCACTCCCGGATCATTGGGATACTCCAGCAATAAGTCTGGCAAAAGGCGTTTGACTTCCTCCACTTTCCCCCGAGCAATTTTGCGGAGCTGTTCATAAACCACTGCATCCGCATTTTGCGCCCAAAGAGCACTGTTTGTTTGGAGAAAGAGCCCAAGGATTCCAACCACAAGAACCCTCACGATCTGCCGTCTTTTCATTTTTTCTGATCCTGCTGTACAACTTGTGAAACTGCAAAGTTAGGAAGAAACGATCAGACAATCATCAACGGAAAATCCAGCCATAGCAGTCGCTGCTGGGGGTACCGGTGGACATCTTTTTCCCGCTCTTGCCGTTATTGAAGCACTCCAACAACGCCGAACCATCCGCCCTGTTTTCTTTGGTACTCCGCACCGCATCGAAAGCCGGATTATTCCCCAGACTGGCTTCCCCTTTGTTTCTCTCCCCATCCACTCTACATCCAGCATTTTCTCTACTCAAACCCTCCGATTACCATTTTCTCTACTCTCCTCACTGCTCAAAGCCATAGACGCTCTCAAAGCCATTCAGCCAGCAGTCGTACTCTGTACCGGCGCTTATATCAGCCTGCCGGTTGGACTTGCTGCTTCAGCGCTTTCGTTGCCGCTGGTATTGATGGAAGCAAACAGCTTTCCGGGACGAACGATTCGATGGTTAGCGCCGATGGCAGACCGAATTTTTCTCTCTTTCCCCGACAGCTTCCAGTGGTTTTCCAGCCGTCTGCAGCATCGTTGCATCTTAAGTGGCAATCCAATTCGGCCGTCTTTACTCCACAATCCTCCAGATCCAGCAGAAGCCAAACGCCGCTGGGGATTCGACCCTGCGCGTCCGCTTGTCCTCGTCCTGGGCGGCAGTCTGGGAGCACGCAGCATCAATGAAGCTATCACCAGCATCGTGCCACAATTGATTCAGCACAAAATTCAGGTATTGTGGCAAACAGGCAAACAGACAGTGGAGATTCCGCACCCTTCCCCGCTGATTGTTCCAACCGCTTTTATCGACGATATGCAGGCGGCGTATCAAGCTGCGGATCTTGTGGTAAGCAGAGCTGGTGCTTCCGCCGTCGCAGAAATCGCTGCCTTCGGAAAGCCCGCAATTTTCGTCCCCTATCCCGCAGCCGTCCATCGCCACCAGCATCATAATGTTGCAGCGCTTGTGCGTCATCAAGCAGCGCTCTTTCTGGAAGATCACCAGCTCAAAGAACAGCTTCTGCCTCTTATCCGCCATGTCCTCCGTCACGCATCGCTTCGGGAACAGCTTGCTCAGAATATTCGGCAATTTGCCCGACCAGATGCTGCAGAAGTCATCGCGCAGGAACTGGAAAAATTTTTACCATAATTCCTGATGGGCGCTCACTGTTCCCATTGTTGACTTTCTGTTCGACAGAGCACCGCTGCCATTCCTACGGCAAAGTGATGAAAGCCACGCTGGACTGGCTACGTTCCAACACTGGGTAGGATCTGCTGCCTTCATCGCCTTCTGCGTATCAGACTCTGAATTGGCTACGTTCCGACATTGGGAGCGCCGGCTTTAGCCGGCAAGAACCAACGGAAGTCACCCTGGGTTTGGCTACGTTCCCAAAGATCGCTAATTTTGTCTTTGTCAGGATCCGGAGAAAGGTACAGCAAAGACAATGTCCGAAAGGTATTCGCACAAAGCAGCAGCTTCTTCTATCTCCGTTTTTCCTTACCGGCTGGACATCTACTGGAAAGCCTTAGCAATCTATGCTACAACTTTCATTGTTTACGCAATTGTTCGAGGCACCATTCAATCCACCAATTTTTCCATCACATACGATCCCATCCTGCTCATCTTGCTCGTTTTCATCCTTTTAGGGGTTCTGGCAGTGAGCATCCACTCATTCTTGCGGCGGCGGATTGTTATCACACCGGAGGAAATCCGCATTGAGAATCGCCTCCGCTCTCTGCGTATCCCCCTTGTTGAAATCCGATCGATCCGATTTCGGCAGCCGAGGCTGTCGCGTGGTGGTCCCCAGTATCGGGTTGTTGCCATCTACTTACGCCGGCGACGTCGCCCGGTTCGCATTCGCCCAGGATTATACGAAAATGAGCAACAGCTTGTTGAGTTACTGCAAGCACTCAAACAACAGCTTCATCCTCGATGAAAAGGTGGTTCTGGCTACTTGCCGCTTGCTTTCCCCTTCATTTGTGGGCAGACATTCCCAGCAATTTTGATGTGTTAATTGGCGTCTACGAACGCTACATTCAGCACTTACTGCACCATTCGCCGGTGCAGCGATGTGACTCTGTGTCCATTGAATTCACTCCACACGCAGCAGCACCTATCTTGCGGAATCGATTCATTCATCTTGCGCATCCGATATTGCCCATTGCAACGTTCCGCGCCCGTTGCCATTTGTCATTCAGCATTGAACACTTCGAGGTGGTTTATTACCCGCATCCCCGCGACGAAGATTCCCTTCTCTGCCTCTTTCGATGGAAGATCTTCCCTGTTCTTACCATCAATGGCAGAACGATCCCTCTGGCTCCCTTAGACACGACCACCACCTTAGTGAGCGCTCGTAAGGACATACCGCTCCGTGAACAGCCATCTTATCCATTCACTACCGCGGCTCTGCCGGCAAATGCTGGCAACTCCTTCTGGAATCAGATAGGAGTACCCCTTTTATTCCTCACTTCTTCGGCATTAGCCGTCATATTATTCTTTACATTGCGCTCTCAATAACAGGCAATCGAACAATGGCTTTTGAAATCGTTACAGCGCAACCGGAACACATTGATCAGCTCAGTCGACTCTTCGCTCACGCCCACAATGACTACTATGTTGCCTTCCTCCCGCATTTTTTCCGCCCTGCACCGCCGGACTTCTGGCGCGACCGTCTGCTCAAAGCATTAGCCACTCCGAACTACCGTATCTTCGTTGTGTTGGACACCGACCATCAGACCTGCGCCGGTTTCAGCGAAGTTTTTATTCGGAATACCACGGTGCCTTATATCATCCCGGAGCGCCGACTGGTTATCAACAACATCTACATCGATCCCCACTACCGTCGCCGGGGTTTAGCATCGCTGCTGTTGGAGCATATCCAGCATTTTGCCAGACAGCGTCACATTTTTACCCTGGAGTTAGAGGTTGCCAGCGTAAATACAGCTGCTCAGCGGCTGTATGCTCGCTTTGGATTCACCCCCCGAACAATCACGATGGAGCAACGCCTCTCTGACCGCTAATTGATACAGAAACCGTATTTTTGCGGCTTGCACGAAACAAAGAGCAGGATTGGAATGCGATATTCACAGGCTTTTATCCCAACCCTTCGGGAAGTTCCCAGTGAGGCGCAAATTCCCTCACATCAGCTTATGCTCCGCTCCGGGATGATTCGGCAGGTTGCTGCCGGGGTCTACTCCTTTTTACCGCTGGGTTATCGGGTAGTCAAAAAAGTCATCACAATCTTGCAGGAAGAAATGGACCGCATTGGCGGGCAGGAATTCCACCTTCCGGCACTGAACCCCATCGAAATATGGGAAGCAACGGATCGAGTTGCAGCGATGGGCGATGTGCTCTTTCGCCTTGAAAACCGCCGTAACCTGGTATTAGCGCCAACGCACGAAGAAATTATCACCTACCACGCCCGCCAGCATATTAAGTCCTACAAAGAACTTCCTCAAATCTGGTATCAAATCCAGACAAAATTCCGCAACGAGCCGCGCCCGCGCTCCGGCGTACTTCGTGGCCGCCAGTTCCTGATGAAAGATTCGTACTCGCTGGACGCAACATGGGAAGGATTGGACCAGAGCTACCAAAAACACTACGAAGCATATCACCGCATTTTTTCCCGCGCCGGGCTTCGATTCTTTGTCGTTGGCGCTTCCTCCGGTGCAATGGGCGGTAGCGCTTCGCAGGAATTTATGGTTGAATCCCCCCACGGGGAAGACACGTGCGCTCTCTGCGATCACTGTGGATATGCCGCAAACTTAGAAGTAGCCACCTCGGCTCTGCCACCTGTTCCCCGTCTTGATCCCTCACCACCGCTGGAACTCTTCCCAACTCCCCACGCCAAAACGATCAATGATCTCATAGAACAATTCGGCGTTCCGGAGGAACGATGCGCAAAATCCGTTGTCTACATCGTCAACTCACAGCCGGTGCTCATCCTTATGCGCGGCAATGACGAGCTGAACGAAGAAAAACTGGCAGCTGCTCTTCAGACCACCCAATTCCGTCCGGCTGAACCTGAAGAAATTGCGGACATCTTTGGCGCAGCGCCCGGTAGCATTGGTCCAATTAACGTGCCAGACAGTGTTCGCATTCTTGCAGATACGCTCCTGCGGGAAACCAACGGGCTGATTTCCGGTGCAAACAAAGATGGCTACCACTACAAAAACATCGATCTGGTACGAGATGTGGGAACCATTGAATATTTCGATCTCCGAACGGTTCGCGAGCACGAACCTTGCCCGCAGTGTCAGCAGCCGCTGCGGATCGTTCGAGCTATTGAAATTGGACACATTTTCAAACTGGGAACGAAATATTCCGAAGCGCTTGGGGCCACCATCCTCTTGGAGGATGGTTCGGAACAACCCATTATTATGGGAAGTTACGGCATCGGGGTCGAACGCATCATTGCCTGTTACATTGAGCAGAATCACGATGATAAAGGCATTATCTGGAATCCTGCTCTTACGCCCTATGACCTTTTGCTCATTGGCATCAATGTACACAAAGATTCAGCCGTGCGGGATATCGCTGAGAAACTCTACGAGCAACTCCAGCAAGCAAACTTCTCTGTCCTCTTCGATGACCGAGCTGTCTCCGCAGGCATCAAATTCAATGACGCTGATCTCTTAGGTTTCCCTCTCCAGCTCATCGTCGGACCTCGAACGCTGAAGGAACAGACAGTAGAAATCAAGATTCGGCGTTCGGGCGAGCGGCTGCACGTTCCCTTAGACGCAGCGATCTCCACAGTTCAAGAGTGGTACCACAAACTCTCTGAAGCGGAAACATGACCCAGCCGTTATCGTCGTCGCCACAATCTTCTCCCAGCCCGCTTTTTCTCTATCTCTTCCGCCTCTGGAAAAAGCGGCGAATGGTACTGATCCTCGTTCCATTGATTTCGATGGTTCTGATGGCACTGTACGCTTTATTCGGAATGAAGGTGTGGTACAAAGCCACGGTGACCGCTTTTCCGCCCTCCACCGGTGAAGGGGGAGGATTAGCCGGATTGCTGGGAGGATTAGCGCCGGGGTTTCCAGGATTGGAACTGACCAAGCTGGGAGCAAAAGAGGGAATATACTCTCCACTGGTTCTGCTCCAGAGCCGCCGAATGATCGACACCTTGATCGATCTGTACCATTTAGCAGACGTCTACGAACTTCCTGATTCCCCACGGGTGAAACTCCGCAAATACGTGGCTTCTGATATTGATGTTTCCTTCGAGCGCGAAGGCAATTACGTCATCAGCGTTTATCACACCGACCCAATTGTTGCCGCCGATATGGCAAATCGCATGGTAGAGATCGCCAACAAATTTGCGTCAGAGCTCTTTCAGCGTGAATACCGCTGGCAAATTGATTTTCTGGAACAACGTCTGGCAACAATCGAGCGCTCACTGGCTGCTGCTCGTGACAGCCTCGTTCAATTTGCTCAGCAATACCAGATTGTAGAACCCGAAACGCAGGTGAAAACAGCCATTGAAAGCATAGCCGATCTGCGTGCAGAAATCACGAAATATCAAATCCAGCTTGAACTGCTGCGCCAGGCGTATGGTCCAAATGATCCTGCTGTGCAGGCACAGGAAAAAATTCTCCAGGATCTTCGGTCCCGCCTTATCCAGATGGAAACACAGCCCGGCTACTTCGGCAATTTCCCCCTCCAGAAAGGTGCATCGGTAGCGCTCCGCTATATGGAGCTGCTCACCAATGTTGAAACGTACTACCGAATCAAGGCATTTTTAATCCCGATGCTGGAGGAAACCAGAGTCAAAGCACAGCGGTTTAAACGCATCCTGAACGTGCTGGATCCTGCTGTGCCTCCAGATATGAAAGCACGTCCGAAGCGCTCACTGTACGTACTGGGAACAGGCGTAGCAACCTTTTTGCTGCTTCTGATGGGATTTATTGCGCACGAACGGTACCAGTTTTATCGGCAAGCAATGCAAAAGTCTAATTCTTCCGGGCATCCAGTTGCGCAATCATAGCCCGTAGCTCATCCTCGGAAAGCTCATACCGCTCACCGCAATACTTGCACACCAATTCTCGATGACCATCCTGGAGCATTCCGCGCAATTCTTCCACACCCAGCATCAACAAAGCAGCTTTGAAACGATCTTTGGAACAGCGGCAGAAAAAATCCACCGGAGTGCTGTCCACCTGCTGAAGCGGGAAAGGAACTAAGGTTGCCGCAATCTCGGGCGGCATATACCCTTGTTCAAAAAGCGTGGTGAGCGAGCGAAACATCCGCAATTGATCTTCTACTTCCTGAATTTCTGGCTCGGTTGCGCCCGGCAAAGTCTGAATCAAAACCCCTCCCGACTGCTCAATGGTGCCTTCTTTATCGATTGTTACGTCCAGTAAGACCACGGAAGGTACTTGCTCAGAACGCCACAGGTAATACGCTACATCCGAGCTGATGTCCCCTCGTCGCAGCTCCACAATGCCCGTCACTGGCTCCACACGGTTATACAAAATCCTGGACACTCGAAGTACCCCAACGCCGAGCGCATCCCCCAATCGCACATTTTGCTGCGAGAAGTCTAAGGTAGCAGCAGGATTGGCAACATATCCCCGCACTTCTCCCACCTTCAAAGCCTCTGCTAAGACTTTCCGCAAAGGACCGTTCCCCATTGCTTCAATAACTACCCGTTCCTCGCCTTTGAGAAAAGATGCCAGGAGTGAAGATGCTGCCATCGTCTTTGCCAGCATTACGGCTGCCAGCGGTGATAATTGATGTCGTTGCTGCGCCGTTTGCGCCGCTCGTGTGTTTTTGACCACCGACACCCGGAAATGTCCGCTTTCCGCAATAAAGCGCACAACTTGATCTCGTTCTCGATATGCCCGCTTTAATGCTTCAACCCGTTCCGTCATAGAAACTCCTCCCCTTGAAAAACGCTCTTTGCTACTTGATGCCATAAACGGCAATTGATCAGCAAAAGTGCAATAGTTCTTTGTACGCGGCTATACCACAACCCCTTCCTATTCGTTCTCTGAACACACGGTGGTAGAAAATGTCCAGAAATTCGATGCTCCTGATCATTATTGCAGTGGTATGTGGTTTCCTTGTTACCGCACCTGCGTTTGCACAACCCATTACAGCAGAACACGCTGAGCAATATCGAGTCATCCAGACTCCCAATGGGATCGAACGTTTACTTTTGGGCAATGTGCATATCCGCATCGGTACACTGGAAATCTTCGCTGACAGCGTCAGGGAACAACCCACAAGAGCGCTGATTATCCTGCAGGGCAACGTCCGTATCTATCGAGACTCCTTGCACATCGCTGCCCCAATGCTCTACTACAACCGGAAAATGCAAACGATGGATGTCCCCAAAGGGATCATCATCGTGGATTCGGCTGTCCGGGTAACCGCTCAATCCGGTATCTATTTTCGTCCCAACGACCATATCCAGCTTTCTGGCTCCGTCCATATTGCAACGGATTCCTTACTGCTCCTTGCCGATGTCGTCCACTATTGGCGCCGCTCCCAAAAGTTCAGAGCCATAGGAAACGTCCAGTTGCTACGACAGCCAGACCGTTTTCTCATCGCAGATTCAGTCAGCGGGGATCTGGCAACAGATTGTTACACCGCTTCGGGGAACGTACAGGCGTGGTCTTTCTCCTCATCATCCGCCGACACCACCTTCCTTCAGGCAGCTTCCTTATATCTTTGTGCTGACACGCTTCGTGCGCAGGAAAGTGTCGTCGTTGTCACCGATCAATTCCGATGTCGCACCGGAACGCTTTCCCAGATAGACTCCACCCTGCTCCTCTTTCCCGAAACATGCATCTGGTTAGATTCGACCGTTCTTCAGGCAGATTCCGTCGTTTATCGACAGCTCAACGATTCGACAGATCAACTCACGGCGTGGCGCAATGCTTCAGTACTCCTTCCGGCATCAGTGCAATTCCCACACCGATGGCACTTACTAAAAAGCGAATACCTCCGTATTACCACCATCAAAGACGCTCCGGCAATGATCCTTGCCCATACCGATGCTTACAGCCGGTACTTCCTTTTTGACGAATCGCAACAACCGGCAGGAGTCGTTGAACACAAAGCAGATACAATCACCATCGTTTTCCAGCATAAAAAACCTATGATCGTGGCACATCTCCATAAAGTTTACGGGCAATTTCTCCCTGAATCACTCATCGATACCCATCCGCAACTTCTGGAATCGGCTTCTCCTTTGCGTTCGATACCCTCCCGTCCCTCCCCGACTTCTCTGTTACGACGATTCCTCAGTCAATTCCAGCGTGCTCCTTTCCACGTTGCACAACATCCATAAGCTGCAACGTCCGATAACAACGTTCCATCAAGAAAACACTGTTGTAATTCATTGATAACCTCTTCGCAAACAAAAAAAGGGGTGCCATCCGGCACCCCTTTCACTCTATTCACACCTGCCTGATCCCTTACTTCACTACCTCTATCTTCACCCGTGCTTCCGCTTGCCCCTGCCGCAATACCACCACATACACCCCACTGCTCAATCCATCCCCGATCCGCACCCGATGCTCCCCGCTTCCTACCTCTCCTTCACTCCATCGCTTCACTACCTTCCCACTCAGATCATACACCTCCACCTCTACCTCCCCACTTCCTACTACCCGATACACTACCGCTCCTTCTCCTCTCACCGGCAGCGGCTCCACTCTCACTACCTCAATCCCACTCCCTGCTGCCACTCCGCCAACCTCTACCTCTACTTCCCCGCCATTCCACCAACTCCCATCCGACTCCACTACCCGCAGCCGATACCGATATACCCCGCTTCCTTCCACCGCATCCCTCACCTCATACGCCGTCCGCCCATCCGCTATCACCTCTCCTACCACCTTCCCTTCTCCAACCCGCTCTACCTCATACCGCACGATCCCTTCTTCCTCCGCTACCTCCCATCGCAACACCACTTCCTCCCCTTCCTGCCATCCCTCAAACTTCACAATCTCCACTGGCGACACATTCCCTCCGACCTGATCAAAGTAATCCACCAACGATCGCAACACCCGCTCTATCCCACTCCGCTTCTCCCTCGCATC
>JALWJX010000050.1 GCA_026996895.1 Candidatus Kapaibacterium sp. | reverse complement strand
TTGCGCCCGTGTCGGTGGTGAAATTGAGGAGTGGCGGGCATGCGAACGCTTCTGGTTCTGATTGCTCTCTGGGGATTGAACTTTGCGATGGCGCCGTCGCAGGATTTTCTGGATTCATTGTTGCATTCGGTTGGATGGACGCGAGATTCGCTGGGCTTTACACCGCAGGCTCGGTGGGTCCGGATGCCAGATCCCCGGCGGCTTCCATATCGGTTGCCGTTCTTTTTAGACCTGTGGCGACACCCGATGGGTATTTATGAGTTTGCCAAAAGTTTTTCTGAAGCAGCGGCAACGTACCTGGATCCAGAACGCCGACTCAATAATGCCGATGGCGTTTACCGTGCGCTCTACTTTCTGACCGTTGATCGATGGGTAACCGGATTTCGCCCTTATAGTGCTAATGTGGTGACGAAGTATACCGATCAATTTTCGCTGGAGAATGCGCTGATCCGGTTGTGGCAACTGGGAAAGCGATTACCGTATCGTCCTCCGTTTGGAGGAAACTATGTGAATACTGAAAAACCGTGGGATCGCTTTGTGCAGGCAGTCGATTCTTTGCTACCAGAAACGGTGCAGCGGTCGCTGGCACTGCTGCTGCATAATCTGGCTGATGCTGTGTCCTGGTATCAGGTTGCAATGCGGAAGGTGCCAGCAGACGTTGCTGCTCGCGTTGTTCGGATTCGGGATCTGCATACTACCCAGTCGGATGGTACGGTGTACTATCCCGAAATTGATGATGCAATGGAGGCAGTCGACTGGCATGCTTTTCTGTATGCAGCGATCAAAAGTGTAGCGGCAACGGAAGCGTTTGTGCATACGATGCGTCCCTTCTGGATACCATCCTCCTTTCAACTACGGCTGGAAACACCCCTGGGAGAAATTCTGCTGGGCGGAAGCGGCAATGATACGCTCCGGTCGGATCACCCGCTGCTTGTCGTGGACTTTGGAGGCAATGATACGTATTATGGCAGCGGCGCCGGGGCGGTAGCACTTCAGAATCCGGTGTCGGTGATGATCGATCTTGCCGGCGATGATCGGTATGAGACCACCGAAGATGTGAGTTTCGGCGCCGGAATTCTCGGTATTGGGGTGTTATGGGATTGTCGTGGTGATGATCGATACCAGAGCCACAACATTACGCAGGGAAGCGGGCAGGTAGGGATGGGAGTGCTGGTTGATGAAGCGGGGGACGATCAGTTCGCTGCGGGTGCAATCGCTCAGGGATCGGGAATGCTGGGCATTGGCGTGTTGCTGGATCTGGATGGGAAGGATGAATACCGGATTTTGGGAAATGGACAGGGAGATGGGGAATTCGGCGGCATCGGCATTCTGGTTGATTATACCGGCAGCGATTTTTATTATGCGGAACCGTGGGCGGCGACTTTTAATCGCGGGGATTACCATTCGGATTACAGGGTCAATATCAGCAGTGCACAGGGATTCGGTGGCGGACGCCGTGGCGATGGTTCCGATGGACATAGCTGGGCAGGAGGACTGGGCGTGTTGGTGGATCTTGCCGGTGATGATCGGTACGTGTCAGGCAATTGGTCGATGGGAACGGCGTACTGGTTTGGCGTCGGCATTTTGCTGGATGAAGGAGGAAATGACCGATATGAGTCGTGTTACTTTACCCAGGCTTCTGGCGCGCACTTTGCGATCGGTGCGTTGATCGAGGAAGCGGGTGACGATCGGCACGAGCTGTTTGAGACAATGGGTGCGGCATTGGGATTTGGCTGGGATTGTACCGTTGCGTTCTTTCTGGATCGGAGCGGGAATGATTTCTATCGGGCAAAGAAAATTTCCTTTGGGGTTTCCCAGATCCGATCACAGGCATTCTTTTTTGAACTTGGTGGCGATGATGAATATGTGTTCGGTGCGTTCAAAAATATGTTTGGGGCGGCAACACCCTATCAGTATGCGCAGCAGTATTCTCCGTTGACAGCTTACTTTTACTGGTTGCGTTCCATCGGACTGTTTCTGGATCTGGGTGGGCAGGATCAATATCGTCCGATGGCGGGAATTGCTGGTGGTACGGTGTTTCAGAACAATAGCCGCTGGCGGACGCCGATGCCCGATGGCAAATCCACGGTACCGGTGCCGCCTGCGGGAAGCTATGGCATCGGTGTGGATCGGGAGGGAGGAACGATTCGGGAATTGCAATTGTGGCAAAAGAGACAGCAGAAGTAAGAAGCAGGAATTTTGCAGATGACTGCTGTCTGACCACGATGGCAAGGGCGAGGCGATGTTCCATCAGTTGGAGGATGTCGTGTTGTCTTATGCGTGATGGAGATGAGTTCGATCTTGATTCTGACAGATGGCGTTTTGCAGTGCTGCAACTGCGTCGCTGGGGTGATGGGGACTGCACTTGTGCAGTTGGAGAAAATCCGTATTTTTGCAGTTTGAGGAAACGAAAAAGAGATACGACCGTGAGTGGCGAGTTGATACTGTTTGTGCTGATTGCAATCTTGGCGATTGGAAGTGCGGTGGCAACGATCACGAGGCGAAATCCGGTTGCCGCAGCACTTTTTTTGGTTCTGCACTTTGCGTCGCTGGCAGCGCTGTATCTGTTTTTGAGTGCGCAGGTGCTGGCAGTATTGCAGATTCTGGTTTATGCGGGCGCTATTATGGTGCTCATTCTTTTTGTGATTATGCTCCTGAATCTTGGCAAAGAGGAACAGTTGGCTGAACGCTTTCAGCCACGGGCGATTTTTGCACTGGTCTTTGGAGGCTTGCTGCTTTTATTTTTGGCTGTAGCGCTTACAGCGGTACCGATTGCATATCCGGAAATGGCGGCAAAAGCGGCAGAGATCGGTACAATTGGTGCACTGGCACGAGAGCTTTTTACGACGTATCTTTTTCCTTTTGAAGCTGTTTCTCTGTTGCTTCTCGTTGCCGTTGTAGGAGCCATTGTACTGGCAAAGAAGAAACTGGAAATACCAGGTGCTTCCGTAGAGACGAAGGCGATTCAGAAACGGGAGGAGCAGGTAGTCGGATGAAAACCGTTCCGCTGGAATACTTTTTGCTGCTATCAGCCGTGCTCTTTTTTATTGGAATGGTGGGCGTGATTATTCGCCGAAATGCCATCGTGATTTTTATGAGTATTGAGATGATGCTCAATGCGGTGAATCTGACATTGATTGGGTTTTCAGCGTATCTGGGCGATATTAGCGGACAGATTCTGGTGCTCTTTGTAATGGCAGTTGCTGCGGCTGAAGCGGCCGTTGGATTGGCGATTATTCTGGCATTGTTCCGAACGCGGCAAACGGTTTATTTCGATGAAGTGCAGCTGCTGCGATGGTGAAAAGTTGACAATGTTTGCGTATGAGCGAAAAAAGTTGTAAATTTACGTTTCCGTTAAATGTAAAAAGCAGGGCACAAAGACCGTACGTTAGGTTACCCTTCCTACTGCACCCAATGGTTTTTGGAAAGTGGTGAAGTGTATAAAAATGTGCAGAATGATGGCGCAATTTAATGGTGTGTGTATAGAAAAAGGAGTTTTGCCTATGAAACGTGTAACGGCTTTTCTCGTGGGATTCGTTGGAATCGTCGCTTTGAATCTGCTGCTGGTGTCGAACCTCCAGGCACAGGTGCAGATTTCGGCGTTTAACACGGCCGTAACGATTGACTTTAATGGATGGCGAGGAGCGGGGTTTACTCCAACGCCGGGATTTGGACAACTGGACTCTGATGACTGGGCAATTACAGGGTTGTCAACAGGAAATCTGAATTTCAGAGGGACGCAGACCAGCGGAGATTTTGCTCGAGGGGTGTCAACTGGGGGAGTGTCAACGGGTGGTTTATATGCCCTGGATGCTGGTGGTGGCGATTATCGGTTTATGATTCAACCCTCCAGTAGCGATTTCACACCCGGAACACTGACGCTGCGAATCCAGAACAACACGGGGCAGGCAATCACGGAACTCGATGTGAGTTACGAAATTTATGTCAATAATGACCAGAATTCCATTTATCAACTGGATTTTTCGTATTCTGACGACAATGTAACCTATACCACTGTCGCAGCCGCTCACTATGAAACGCCGGGGAACAGCGATGCACTGGGATTTGTACTCGGCGCAACGCGGACAGTCAATATTACCGGTATTAACATCCCCAATGGCGGGTATTTCTACCTGCGATGGACAGGGGATGATGTAACTGGTGGTGCCCGAGATGAAATCGCGCTTGACAATATTACGATCACGGCGCCGGCACCTACGGCTAATATCGGAATGTACGTGTTCTCCAATAACAGCACTGGAATTGCCAATCCGGGATTGGATCTGGCAAATGTGGTCTTTGGTGCCGGTACAGACGATGCACTCAGCAGTGCCATCAATTTGCCGTTTACCTTCTACTTCAATGGGCAGCCATACAATCAGGTGAAAATTTCATCCAATGGATGGGTTGCGCTGGGCTACAACAATAGCTTTCCATCCTCACTGTCCAGTGTGCCATTGAACGATCCTGAAAACTGGGAATTCAACAATACACCGATGCTGGCAGTGCTCTGGGATGATCTGCGCGTTGGCAATAATGGGGCGGTTTCCTATGAAGGCAACAGCTCCGAATTCAAAGTGCGGTGGCGCTCAATGGAATGGGGGACGGCGACCAGCTTTATTACGTTTGAGCTGACGTTGATGGCTTCGGGTAATGGCATTCGGTTCAGCTATGGCAGCGGAACAAATAACACGAACCAATCCGCTACGGTAGGATTGATTAACGATGCTGATGAGAACGCGCCGAACAATTACCTGGTGTTCAACGGCAATGTGACACCGGGCAATGAAGTGCAGGATGCCAATGCGAATGCGAATACGAAGTTGATCACGTACAATAATTTGCCACCGGTGGTGAGCTCTGTTCCCTCGATCGCTACACAGCACTACGATGCGATCGCTGTGATTGCATCATCACCGTTAGACTTTGGCAGCGTTGATGCGGATGGCGGAACGGCAACGCGGACAATAACACTGGTGAATGTTGGTGCGAATGCTATCACTGTCAATGGATTGGTCTTTTCTAATGCACAGTTTTCGTCCAGCTACAGCGGTACTATTGCGGCTGGTGCACAGGCAATAGCAACCATTACGTTTACCGGGAATTGTCCATCCAGTGGGCTGGTGACCGGGATTATGACGGTCAACGTTGCCAGTGGCGTTGTGATGTATCCCAATAATGGAACAAATCTCCCGCTGCAAGGGACAGAAACGCATCCGGATCTGGCTGTTTCGGGAACGCTCAATTTCCCGCAAACCTTAGTGGGATCTTCGACATCGCTCACGATTACCTTGACAAATAATGGTACTTCCGCGTGGAGCGGGACGTTGAGCCTTACGGGGACAGGTGCTGCTTCCTTTTCTGTAAATCCGGCAATTGTTACTGTTAATCCCGGACAGAGTGTTGATGTCACCGTAACCTTCGCTCCGACTGGCGCGGGACATGCAGCAGCGGCGGATCCGATGACGTGGATTGCCGATTACAGCGGCGTCCAGTTGGTCGTGCCGGAAGGGAATCAAACCTGTAATGGCGGTGCTGATATTGCAACGTTGAACGTCAGTGCGCAGTCGCTTGCACCGCGGGTATCGATTGCAGTTCCTCTGTCAACGGATGTTCCGGGTAATCAGAGCGTCCCGACCTTAGATCTTGGAAATCGGATCTTTGGTCCCTCAGCAGGCAATCCCAGCGTTCCTGAGAGCTTTAGCGAGCAGTTTCTGGTGAAAAATACTGGAAGTGCAGACCTGACCATTGCTGCCATTACGAATTTGAACAGCGGGAACTTGAACGATCGTTTCTCCGCAACGGCTGTGCTGGTAACTGGCAGTACGAATCTGGCGCCGGGTGATGAAGCGGTCTATCGAGTCACGTACACGCCACAGGTGACCAGCAGCGACTTTCCGTGGAGTCAGGGGACCAGCTTTGGTGTCAAGCCGTCGGTGGAAACGGGTGCAACCAGCTACTCCTTTGACGCTGTCATTACGAATAATTCGCAGCCTGTCCCGACTGATGCAGGGTTCTGGCACAATTACGCAAATGGGGCAGGATCAACCTTTGGTGCCAGCGAGAATCTGTCGCAAGCAGGGACATTGAATGCAACGATTCGGTTGCATCGCGGCTTTCTGCGGGCGATCAAGGCGCAGGCAAACTCCAGCGAGCAAGCACCTATTAACACCGCTGGCGTGCCGAAACTGAATGGCAGTGGATTGGTAATCCGGGAAGGGGGTGTTGACGTTCCGGCAACAGATGTTGGTGATGCTGGAGTGGATCTGGAAGTAACGAGCTACTGGGGCGCAGTGAATGATTTGTTACCGTGGGGTGGTATGGTTACCTTCGCTGGTACGCCAGGAAAGACCTCTTTCTACATTGTGAACAATGGCAATGCGGTGGCAACCTTCTACGTGCGGCAATCGATCTTTGAAAACGGTGTACCGTCTGCTGCCTTTACGCTGGATGGACCATTCGCCAGCAGTGGTGTAAGCTATCAGTCGGTCACCATCAATGGTGAGTCGTATGTACAGTTTACCTTAGAGCCGTTGTATAGTCAGGATCCAGCAGATCCAGCGAACAATCTTTCGTACGTCCGATTTGATGTGGTCTTTTCGCCGACCCGTGCGAACACGCCAGATCTGAACAACATTGGTGCGGATCGAATTGGAACAATTGAAATTCTGACCGATGCTAATCTCCCAACGGGAGCAGCGCAATCAGCAAACTTGATGAATACGTACTCCATCAATGTTGTGGGACACGTTAAGTACTACGATCCAGCAATGCACGTGGGCACGGCGATTGCGGATAATGTAGACTTTGGCAAACACGAGTTGGCAGATGCGACCAGCAGCGATAAGCCGTTGGGCTATTATGCGCCAGCGGAAGAATTAGCCCGCCGAGGAGTTAGTATTCCCACGTACTTCGGCGTTCGAGATACGGTGATCGTGTATACACTGGTGAACCACGGGAATGCGCCAATGCAACTTTCCGCAGGGGATATTCAGGCATTTGCACTGACAGGTGCCCCGGGGGCATTCCACGTTGTGAAAGTCACGACTCCTGAGTTAATCGCTGCTGCTGGAGGTAGTGCACCCGCGGATGCAGTGTTCCCGTTTGACCTCCAGCCATTAGGGTGGACAGGAACGCCGTCGCCCAGCGCATCTACAGCGCTGGTCATCTGGGTGCATTATGATGCTGGAACCCGCTCGACCGGAAGTGTCGGTGTCAGCAACGGGGTCGTGCGATTAGTGCAGAGTTTCGTTGGCGTTGAGTTTCCAACGGTCGAATTGCAATACAGCGCCTTTGGTGAAGGAATTCGTCCCTTCCCGGTGGTCGATCCGAATGCGACCGGTGTGAGCGACGTTGTTATCGATGGTGGCTATACGCGTCCAGCGCCGGTGTACCGGGCGTGGCGTGAAGCGATCTATGATAATTACTGCGGGTTGCTCGGTGCACCTGCTAATCGGGATACGGTGCATCTGCACTTAACTGTTGGCAATGGAATTCCTGCTCCGACATCCGTTGGGAATGTCAATGATGGGGCAGTAACGCCGGTGTACCTCTACTTCGATCAAGCACAGGTATATCAGTTGGGTGGACCAGGAAATAATGTATTTGTCCCGGCACTTTCAGATGACTTTTCAATTGACTATAACACCCCAGCCGTTATCCGTGATGCTCTGGGGAATCCAGTCAGTACAGTTGATTTGAACGCAACCCCGGTTGTCGAGTTGCCTGCTTATCATACCCTGAGCTTCGATGTCATCTTCCGTCCGTCGCAACTGATGCCACCGTCGGTTGGCTCGTTGCGCGGAGTAGTCCGCATTCCGCATTCGAATCGGAATAACGACGTTGATTTCACCTACGATGGAGATGTGTACAAGTATCTGGAGCTGATCGTCGAAGGTTCGTCGCTGCGTCCAGCGCTGCGCACGGAGCTGGGGAACTTTGCGCATCTGAGCTTTGGAGCAAATTACTTGCCGCCGAATGCGATGGTGAACTTTGATCTACCGTATCCATACCGTCCCGGTGTATTCTCCGGAGATTCCAACTTTGTTGCTATTACGCTGCGGAACAGTCAGGAAACAGGCAACACGCCAACGGGAGCTGATTTTTCGACCGGGAAAATTGGTATCAAAGCCATCTTCATCGAGGGAGTCGACTTTCCGGACTTTGAAATTGTGGGCTTCGATTTGCCCAGCGGTGTATCGGAACCGAATCCGGTTGCCTATCCAGTCGATCCAGTGATGTTGGGCGCACTGGGTGCTGGTAAGAGCTTCATCCAGTGGGTCGCTGATCTTGGTGGTGGTGCGACTATTGGAACGCCATATGTGCTGGATATTCACGGAGTGGATGGAAAACCAGCGGTGAATCTCTACATCCATTTTAAGCCGCGTCCCTTCGTGGATGGACAGCGTAAAGCAAAGCGCCACGCAGTGCTGCGGATTATCACAACCGATATTTGTCAGCCAGAAATTGTCTTCAATCTGGAAGGCACCGCATTATTTGCCGATGTTGCGGTTGATCCGCCACAGATTGATTTTGGCAATGTGCAGCTCAATGATGTGGCACAGCAAACGATTACCGTGACAAACAACGGGAACTTCCCGGCATACTTTGAAACCCTTACATTGCCGGGCATGAGTGGTGGTCCATTGTACTCGCATCAATTCGACTATCTGAATCTTGGATTTGATCTGTATGCAAATCAACCCAATGCGTATAACCTGATTGGCGACACCCAGACGCCGCTGTTGCCAGGACAGAGCCGAACGCTGGTGGTGGAATTCTCCCCAACGCAGGTGGGACGTCGGGATGCGCAGTTGGATGTGACGTACATTCCAGACGTACCGCCAACCGTGGGTGTCAATGTGCTGCAAGTACCCATTACGGGGAAAGGGGTGAATCCGGTTACCCTGAGTCTGGATCCGAGCAACGGTATTCTGGACTTTGGCAATGTGTTTGTAGGACAGAGTGCTCAATTGACCCTGCAGTTGATCAACAATGGTGATGCGGATGTCACCGTTCAACTGCCGCCGGCAAGTGTCGGTCCGTTTAGTCACGATGCCGGTAGCGGAAGTGTGGTTGTTGCAGCGAATTCTTCTCTGGATATTACCTTTACCTTTACGCCGACAGCACTGGGATCGGCATCAGCGAGCTTTACGTTCTACTCGCCTGATGCGATGGGGGATCAGTATTATGAAGTGACCTGCGTTGGAAATGGCATTTCGGCTGCGGCTTTCTCCAATGATATGATTGACTTCGGAGCGGTTCGGGTCTTTACCGAAGCTTCTTCTGAGTTGTACATTGACAACTCTGGTGGAGCCTATGATGTCGTCGCAGTCTTCAATGGCATTGGCGGACCGAATAACTCCGAATATCGCGTTGAGTATCAGGGAACCGAACTGCAAGCAGGAGATGTGATCCCTGTGCTGGCAGGTGAGTCCAGCGATCCGATTATTGTTACCTTTGCACCGAATGTGCTGCCAGAAGATCCATCACAGCCAAATATTCGGACGGCACAGTTGAACTTCACCCTTGACGGCGCCAGTGTAACCATTGATCTCAGTGGTGATGGAGCAGTGCCACAGATTGAATTCAGTGGTGCTGACATTGTCAATGGCGTGTTAGACTTTGGCACGGTCGATAAAACGGTTGGAGCACAGCGAACGGTAACGGTTACGAATATTGGACGATATCCGCTGGCAATTACCCAGTTGGCAATCATTGGTGCTCACGCCGATGCCTTCCAATTGGCAGCACCCTCTGGTATTGAAGTTGGTGCGGGAGAATCCTTTGATGTTGTTGTGACCTTGCTACCAGGTGATGAGCTGGATATTACTGATGCTCGACTCATTGCGGAATCGAATTCTATTCAGCCGCGGAGTGTGGAGTTGCGCGGATTGCGAGCAGTGCCGGGCGTTGCTTTGAGCTCGACATCCGTGGAATTTGGCGATGTACGCGTCGGAGAAGTCAGCAATCAGGTGCTGACGATTCGGAATGCTACCGGGTTGCCTGTGGAAGTGCGCGGCTTAAGCCTGAGTGGACCGGCACAAGCAGACTTTACCATTGTCAGCGTGTCAGAGCAGTTGCCGACGACCCTGCAGGGTGGGGAAGAAGTGGTCGTCACGCTGCGCTTTGTGCCGACTGAAGCTGGTGATAAGTTTGCCCGGTTGTATGTGGAAACGAACACTGGACAGGCAGAAGTTCAGTTGTATGGACGTGCAGTGGCACCGGGCGTGGCACTGAGTGCACAAACACTGAACTTCGGTAGCCTACCGGTTGGTCGGTCCCGTGAAATGTCGCTGAGCATTACCAATACGGGAACGGCACCGCTGGTGGTGTACTCGGTGAAGGTTGAAGGCGAAGATGCGGAGATGTTCCGTGCAGACAATACCGTTGGCTTCACACTCCAGCCCGGTGCGTCGCAGACGGTGCGGGTAACCTTTACGCCGTTGAGCAGTGGACTGAAATACGCTTTCCTCCGGTTTGTGACCGATGAATATGGCGTCATCAGTGCGACGCTGATGGGAATTGGTGGTGCGCCGGAAATCAGCGTTGCCTCCACGCTGGACTTCGGTGAAGTAACGCCGAATAGCTTCCGTGAGCTGCAACTGACCGTTACCAACAACGGTGATGCTCCATTAGAAATCAGTGAAGCGTTGATCGTTGGTCCGGCACAGGATGAATTCAACATCCAGACGCCGACACCGATTTTGATCGCTTCGGGTAGTACGGGAATGCTCACAATTCGCTTTGCACCAACGACTGGTGGTGAAAAGCAGGCGACCTTGCGGTTGATCAACAACACGGGTGTTCCGGCAGAGGTACAGTTGGTCGGTCGGGCAACGGTGACCAGCGTGGATACAGAACAGCCGGCAGACGTTGCTGAAACGGCTATCCTGCGAGTTGATCCGATGCCGGTACAGGGAAGCGCCCGAATTACCTACGTAACCTCGCAGGCGGGTGCTGTGCGACTGGCACTGTACGATGCAGCCGGTCGGGAAATTCTCCGCCTGTATGAAGGCGTCGTTACGGCTGGACAGCATATGCTGACGGTTGAATTGCCAGCCGGTATTGCTTCGGGATCGTACTTCCTGCGGATGGATGCTGGTGGGAGCACGGTGACCTATCCGGTGACAGTAGCGAAATAGAACGTGGGGGCGGCTCTACAGCATTGGCTGTAGTAGCTATAGAGGCGCCCCTCCTGTGGGGAGGGGCGCTTTTTTGTTTTTGGAGTGTCAGTGCCGTAATAGCAGCGCTCTCTATCTGCACAATGGAAAGGAGTCAACGATAGACTCAGGGAGGCAAAGAGGTGATGCAGGAACATCTGGCGATACAGCAGCTTTTTCAAGTCGTTGGAGATTTATCGCAGCGGCTTGATGGCGAGCAGCCGGTAGCGGTGATCCTCATTCATTATGGGGAGTTGGGACTCAAAGGGAAGAATCGACCGCGGTTTGAGCAGAGGCTACTGCGCAACATTCAGCAGGCGTTGCAGGGGCTAAAGTTCCCGGCTCCGCAACGATTGTATGGTCGTTTCCTGCTACGATTGCCCGCCGGGAGTGAGGAGGATGCCGCAGAAGCCCTGCGTCGGTTGCAAAGCGTCTTCGGTATTGCTACGTTAACTCCCGGCGTTTTGCTATCGCAACGATTGGAAGTGCTGGAGGAAGCGGCAAAAGTTTTTGCTCCGTTTGCAACAGGGACAACATTTGCAGTTCGAGTGAAACGCTCGCAGAAGAATTTTCCGATGAGCTCCCGGCAACTGGAAGCCCATCTTGGAGCATTGATCCAGCAGCAGACGGGACTGCAAGTGAATCTTTCCCAGCCCGACTGGACGTTCTCCGTTGAATTGTTTGACCAATCGGCTGTGTGCTATACCAGCCGATTGCGCGGCGCACGGGGATTACCGGTGGGCGTCAGCGGCAAAGCAGTGGCGCTCCTGTCCACAGGGATTGATTCGCCCGTCGCATCGTGGAAACTGATGAAACGCGGGGTCTCAATTGTTTTTGCGCATTTTCACAGCGTGCCTTATACAACGCCAGCTTCGTTGCAGAATGCACGGACGATTGTGGAGCATCTCACCCGATGGCAATATTATTCGCGCCTGTACCTGGTTCCGATCGCTGAGATTCAAAAGCAGATTATGCTCCAGATTCCCGCTCCATACCGGGTAATCTTTTACCGTCGGACAATGTATCGGCTGGCGGAAGCGATTGCTCGCCGGGAAAAAGCATTGGCATTGGTGACCGGTGAAAGCGTTGGGCAGGTGGCATCGCAAACGCTGGAGAATTTGCGAGCGGTGAATGAAGTGGTGTCTTTACCCGTATTGCGTCCCCTGGCGGGGGATGACAAAGAAGAGATCATCGCTCTGGGAAAGGAAATTGGAACCTATGAGCTTTCTCTGCTGCCCGACGAGGATTGCTGTACGCTGTTTATTCCCAGAAACGTTGTTACCAAAGCCAGATTGGAGGAAGTACACGCGTTGGCAGAAACTCTGAAAATTGCTGAATTAGAGGTTGAAGCACTGACGGTAGCGGAGATCGTCGAATTTTACTACCCTCCGATGCCAACAATTGTATCCTCGAAACAGTGAGGACACGATGCACTGCCCTTCTGAGCTTGACACTGCAAAAGATCGATGCAGCAGACAAGGTGTATTACTGAGATGCTCGGCGATAGTTCTGTCTTATGCTGCTGGAGTACTTTCTTCCGTCTGCGCCGATTCTGGTTTGCACGTCGAAACACCGAAGAGGCGATATAAGGGACAAAAGCGGATGCCAGCAGTGACAAGTAGGATGATCCCCACAACAATTGCCCACCAGAGCGAGGCTGCAATGCCCCAGATCAGAAGAATGATCCCGAGCAATGCCCGAATGATCCGGTCAATTGTGCCGACGTTGCATTTCATCGTCTACCCCGTTTTTTGTGAGACTTCCTGACAGGGACAATGCAAACTTACAAAATGGAGAGAAAAAGAACGATGACAAACTCACAAAAGACACTTGGATGCCGGTGGTGGAGCGGATGGTTGTTCTGGTGTGTGATTGGCATTATGAGTGCTCAGCCGCAGTATAATCCCCTTTCGGTAGAGTTGGCTCGTGCCATTAGTCGGGATCTTTTTGAACTGAACGCTCAACCGTTCGTTAAGCCGCTGGTAGAAATTACGAATGCGACCTCGAATGCACGGTTTTTTTCGACTGCTTATGTTGGTGATCGACGGTGGTATGTGCGCTTCGGAATTCAAACAATGCTGGGCTTTGTTCGGGGAGATCAAAAAACGTACGCTCCCCAATTGCCACACGATTCAGCATTGAACATTCTCCCGTACCTTCAACTTACCCCCGAAATTGCTGTTCGGGATACGGTTGGACTGTTGTCTCATTTGCTGCACTACATTTTGCATCAGGGATTGTATGTGGACAGCACCATCGTGGTTCCAGAGCGGGCGCCAACCATTGTGGGATATGACCGGGTAAATCTGACAATTCCACGAGCGTATTTGCAGCAAAAAGTGCAGGAGTTTTATCCGCTGGTACGGCAGTTTTATCCAGACTTTGATACAACACTGGTGGACGAGGTCATTCGGACGATGCCAACGGAATTTCCTCTACCCACCGGTGGAGATATCAATACCATTGTTGCTGCTGTTCCTCAACTGGAGATGGGAGGACTGTGGGGGACCGAGCTGCTATTGCGCTTTGTGCCACCCATTGAGTTTGATACCGCCGTGGGAAAATTTGCGTTCTGGGGTGTTGCTGTCAAACATCAAATTTCTCGTTACTTCCGCCTGCCGTTTGATATAGCGGTGCAGGGAGCGTATCAGGGAACCTCGCTGGAAAATACCGTTGGAGTGACCAATGCAAAGTTAAAAGCCAATGCTGAGATCTGGAATCTGAGTGTGCAAGCCAGCCGCCGATGGAAGAAATGGCAGTTGTTTACGGCATTGGCACTGGAACATTTGAATATTACCGGAACATACACCTATGTGCTGCCACGATCGCTCCAGGCGCAGTTGAAACTCATTCGGTGGATTGATCAGAATGGCGATGGGATTCCGCAAGATGACGAATGGGTCCCTGATCCACCGGATTATCCCGGCGATACCAAGCCACAGAGTACTGCCATTAGTGCCAAGGATACAGGGATCAAGTGGATTGCAGGAGTGGCGATAGACCTTCATCCTGTGCAACTGGCGCTGGATCTCAACATTGGAAAATTTACGCTATTTACGTTTGGGCTCAGTTACCAGTTCCAGCAGCAGTGATCGGGGAACGCATCAGAGAGGTATAGATCAGCTCTGTTGAGCACCATTGTTTTCGGCAATGGAGAGACTGTTTGTATCACTTCTACCGCTGTCGTTTGCAATTAGATCTTCAGCTTGTTGCATCGATCATTGTTGCAAAACGGGGATATACTGGGGCTATAGTGGTGCTCTGGAATGAGGGCTGGAAAATTTTTAGCAAGTGCAGATACAACGGCAGCAGTGGAGTGTAACAAAATTGGCAGCTTTGTGTTAATTTTGTTGGTTCCGGAAATGGCAAAAGGGCGAGAATGGATTATTCCGGCTACAGCGATGCAGAATTGTTCGGATTGCTCCGGGAGAAAAAGTCGATAGCCGAGGCGGCATTTGCTGAATTGTATTCTCGGTACGCCACCCGGATCTACAATTATTGCCGGACCATTCTCCGGGACAAGGAGGACGCTGAAGATGCGTTTCAGGAAACATTCGCCAAGTTTTATCAGAGCGCGCAGCAGGAGCGGGAAATGACAAATTTGCCGGCGTACCTGCTGCGCATTGCCCGAAATACCTGCTTGAATATGAAGCGACAGCGTCGGCAGGATGTTGTGAGCTTTGACGAGGAATATATGCGTCCAACACAAGATGATCCAGATCGGGAAGAAATGTTGAAGTTGATTGAAACTGCTGTTGGATTATTGCCAGATGATCTCCGGGAAATTTTTATCCTGCGGGAATATCAGGGATATCGATATGCTGAAATTGCGCAGGCATTGAATATTTCGGAAGAAGCGGCACGGGTTCGCGCCTATCGAGCGCGGAAACAGGTGCAAAAGATTTTGGCTCCGTACATCAAAGACTTTGCGCAACATATGTGAAATTGAGCAATAGACAGGACAATGGATTTGATGGAGAAATATTCATTCTGGGTGCACCTGCTGCTGGAAGGGGAGCTGGAACCCGGTAAGGAAGCAGAAGTGTTCGAAGCACTGGCGAAGCATCCAGAACTCCGGGAGGAATTTCGCCACTTGGTGTTAATGAATCGATCGCTGCGGGAACAGCCTGTGCGGATGCCGCCACCGACGGTGACACGAACAGTATTCGATCGATTGTTCCGAGGAAAACGTTCCATTACAAGCCCTTTGCTGACCTTCGGTGGTGGTATATTGGTTGGACTTTTGCTCTCAGGAATTGTGTGGTTCACTGGACAATGGTCGCAAATTTCGTCCTCTGTACAGATCGGAGAGGCAGTACCGGAGTTACCGGTGGTCGAATTTACAGCACCAGCGCAGGCATTGCCAGTTGTAGCAGATACCGCTGACCTCTCTGTCCCTGTCAGTGTTGTGGAGCAGGGACGTACCATAGAGAACGAAAAGCAAGAAGTGCCTTCGCAAAAACCAGCGGAGCAGGAAACACCGATTGTAGAGGCTGTCAGTGTAGCATCTGTTCCATTACCAAGTTCCTCTCTGTCACAACAGCCGGTTGGTGTGGTGTTACCGGAATCTCCCTCTTTGGGTCTTTGGAGCTTGAGTCCCTCGATTCGATGGGATCGGTTCTATGGCGAGTATCGGGAAAAGGTGGCAATGATAGCAAATCCTCAGACCCAAAGATTTTCCGATCCGCTAATGCGGCAGTTTCAACTGACACTGGGATATCAGCTTACTCCAAACCACGCTGTCGGCATTGCTGTTGGGCGAGAATCGTTCCCGCAGCGGTTTTATTTGTTCGCTCATATGGAAACAGATGAAGAGCGCGAAGAGTACGATGTACGCGTGTACTATGAGCAGGTACCAATTCTGTGGTGGGCTGGAGGCTTTTATCGTGCCCAGTGGGAATTGATGCCACGAGTGTCTCCATTTGCAGAAGCCTTTGTTGGGGGGACCAGGGTTGGCCCATTGCTCAGAGCAACGCTTGGAACGTCGCTTTGGCTGACTGACAATGTTGCTCTGCAAGTGGGTGTCGAAGGAAGTACGCTGTTGTATCAGGTGTATGAACGAGTGTTTGCAACGCAGAAGATGAGCTTGGTTTATGGGCTGAAAGTCGGGCTATGATGCGCCGCTTCCTGTACTGGTGGTTGATTTTTGTAGCCATCGTTGGCAGCATAGTCCAGTGCACAAATCCTACAGATCTGGACGTGCCACGCTATCGATGGATTGAACCGGCGGTGCCAATGGCAGTAGAGTTGTTGCAGTACGATATTGCAACCGTTCCGCCGGTGGCAGATTCTTCCAGTTGGCAGATTCATTTCCTGAAGCAGCCAGTACTGGATACGCTGGCAACACCTGCGGTGTTTGCAACAACACTGTTTGCGGAAGTAGCGGATGCAGATTCTGCGCTTGCGGAAGGACGTTATCGCTTCCATCGGTTTCAACTGGTGCTGGATTCTATCGAGGTTATTCCACAAAAGCTGATGCTGGGAAGTGATCCAGACCAGAAAAATCACATTTTGTTCTGGTTCCAGACCATAAATCGGCGGCAGCTTACGACAGTGCCGATCCCGGTGGATTCAGTTACACTGCGGGTTTATCCCGTTGCCCAAAAACATCAGGTAGGCGTAGAACTCCACACCTTTTTTACCCTACCCGATAGTAGTGAGTTTGTGCTAAACGCATTTTTTCTGTTTGGACCGCGCAAGTAAAAGTTCCTACTGGGACGCAATGAAGTGATAAGGAGGACGGTAAGTGTTGCATTGACCTTCTGGACTGGAGCGTTCTGGAGAAGCTGGATGAAGGAACTGCCCCGGCCATTTCGGGAGGCATAACCGGTTACAGAGGAGAAAGAGAACCCGCAAAGGTTGTTGTGAAGGACCGCCTTGCTCTGTCAGCAGGGAAGAACGTCAGGGTGAAAGGAATACCCCAGCTTACATCTGTTGTGGTGGATTTTCGCTCGGTGAGTGTGGTGCTTCCGAAGGACGCTGGTGCTGGCGGAGAACTTGCCGTGCTCTGTCCGCATCTTCCGGCGTGTCGACACCGATGAGTGGATAAGAAGTTTCGATGCAAAGAATCGTTTTGCCGTTTTCCAGAAGGCGAAGCTGCTCCAGTCCCTCAATACGTTCCAGGGGGGAAGGCGGGAGCGTAACGAATTCCTGAAGAATCGAAGCGCGGAAAGCGTAAATACCGATGTGCTTGTAGTAGTAGGGTTTTTCGAGAGAAGTTCGCGTGTAGGGGATAGGAGCTCGCGAGAAGTATAGCGCATAGCCTGCCTGATTGTGAACGACTTTGACAACAGAGGGGTCCTCAACTGCTTCCGTTGTATCGATTGGCTCGATCAGTGTTGCTACATCTGCACCTGGTGTGCTACGAAGTGCAGTGACGAGCTGATCAATGAGATTCCCGGTAATTAAAGGCTCGTCTCCCTGGACGTTTACGATGATGTCCGCACGAGAAAAGTGATGACGGGCGACCCACGCTACCCGATCGGAACCAGAGGGAAAAGGATCGGGGGTGAGCACGACTGAAGCACCAAATGATCGGGCGTGTTCAGCAATGATGGTATCGGGCGTGGCAATGACGACGGTCTCTAACAGCCGCGCTGACCGGGCCCCGTTCCATACTCGCTCGATCATCGATTTTCCTTCCAGATCGATCAATGGCTTGCCAGGAAAGCGGGTGGATTCATACCGAACAGGGATAATGCCAACGGCTGATGACATTTATCCCAGGACTTTCGGCACTTTGAAGAACATTTCGTTCCGTGCAGGGGCGTTGTGCAGCGCTTCCTCAACAGGCAGGGATGGCTGAACTTCATCCTCCCGGAACACATTCGTCAGTTCCAGCACGTTAACTAACGGTTCGTACTTGTCTAACTCCAGCTTGTTAATGGCGTTAACATACGCTACGATTTTGGCAAATTGCTCCACAAAGAGTGCTTTTTCTTCTTCTGAGAATTCCAGCCGTGCCAGTTGTGCAATAGTCTCGACAGTCTTTGCATCAATCATTGTGCCGATCCTTCGATGAGACGGTTTGTTGTTCAGAGGATCTATGACGTTGGAGCAGGGTTTGTATCGTTTGCTCTGCCTGCTGCAGGATGTCCCGTTCTTGCTGTTTACTCCGCTGCGCAGGAACTTCGATGGGTTTTCCTATAAAGACTGCGACTGACTGGTTGGGGGTGATCGTCCAGCGGTGGCGTGGGAGAATGTCATAAGTGCCGGCAATTGCCACGGGAACCACGGGTAGTCCTGCCTGGAGGGCTAAGTGGAAAGCACCCCGTTTGAACGGCTGGAGCTTACCGGTTGGTGTACGTGTTCCTTCGGGGAAGAGCAGCAATGAGCGTTTTTGGTCGGCAAGATGCAGCGCTTGCCGGAGTGTAGCAAAGGCTTTGCGAGGATTTTCCCGTTCGATGGGAAGCAAGGGGGAGATTTTTAGCATAGGTCCAAAAAGCGGGATTTTTTCCAGCTCCTTTTTGTATACGATGATAAGGTTCCCCGGCAGTGTCGCTAATACAATGGGAATGTCCATATAACTGGCGTGGTTGGCAACATACACATATTGACGATCTGGAGACAGCAGGTCAAGACCCTCGACGGATAACGATATATCGGCTGCTTGCAGGAGCTCGCGTGCCCACTGCCGAGCCATCGAGTGAAACCATGGACGTCCCGGATCCGGGTTGTGCCGAGCGTGGCGGAAAACGCCAAGGGTATGGCGGAGTGTGATGCCGATGCAATGTAACGTTGTTACAAAGTGTTTCATCGTTTTTTCAGAGTTTTGCGTCACGATTCTGTGGAACAAATATGGGAAATTTTATGCAAAGATCGCATCGATCGTGGATCTGGATTGTCCTGGTGCTCTTTGCCGTGTGGCAGCTATGGACCATCCAGCAACCAGGCACTCCAGTGCCGCCGCAACGGCAGTGGTTTCAGCAGGTGACGAAAGAATACCTGTCAACGTTAAAACGTACATTGTTACGCCACCTGGCGCGTGGTACCGTTGAAGCGGTAAAGGTATGCGCTGATACAGCGCAGCTTCTCAATCAACATTTTAGCCAGCGATATGGGATTCAGATTCGGCGCGTCAGCCTTCGCCCCCGTAACCCGGCAGATACCGCCGATGCCTTTGAGCGTCGTTGGTTGCAGCAATTCGAACGGATGAAGGCACGGGGAGTTCGATTGGATACTGTTGCGGTATTGCAGGCTGTTGCAGAAGAAGCCGACACGGTGTATCGATTTTTGAAGCCCATAGTGATCAACACAGCCGTGTGCCTCCAGTGCCACGGTCCAGAAGATCATCTGGATCCACAGTTACTGGCATTTCTGAAGCGGAAGTATCCGAACGATCAGGCACGGAATCATCAGCTGGGCGATATTCGTGGCGCAGTGAGTATCGTCTGGAAATCAGATCGTTAAGTGAAGCAAACTGTAGGATAATCTGAGGAAAGATGGCAGGGAAAATATTCTTAGGATCGCTCATTGTGTGGCTAAGTATCGGCGTAAGCAGTCTGTGGGGTGAAGCAGCGATGCAGCAAGCACAGCCGCCGGTTCAGCATTTAGAAGCGGACTCGTTACAGAAAATTCTGAATAAAACAGATACAACGCATTTAATCATTCTGGATGTTCGTCCACGGGAAAAGTTTTTCAAAGGACACCTCCCCGGTGCGTTATCCATTCCACTTGAAGAGCTGCCAGCACGGCTGGCAGAATTGCAACAGCAGGTTTCCCGGAATGATACACTGGTCGTATATTGTGGCAATGGAAAGCGGAGTGCCCGAGCTGTTGAGATTCTGGAGAAAGCGCGCCTGCCAGTTCGGGTGATTTGTAACTTGAAAAAAGGGTTGCAGACCTGGCATGGGCCAATGATTAAACCTCAGCAAAAGAATGTTCCACAAAAATCGGGAGTAGATCGATGAAGCGAACATTGCTTTCCTTCGTATGGTTAGGACTGTTCTGGACATTGCTGACCAACGTTGCCTGTACACAGCAGGCAGTCACAGACAGCAGTGTGGTGAAGCGAGTGCCGCCAGATACCGTACAGGCGTTGCTGGCAAAAAAAGATTCTCTGGGATTGCTGTTGTTAGATGTGCGAACGCCGGAAGAATTTATGCAGGGGCATATTCCGGGGGCAAAGTTGATTCCGGTTCAGGTGCTGGAGCAGGAGATCAAGCAGATTGAAGCCTATAAGGACAAGCCGGTGATTGTCTACTGTCGGAGTGGTAATCGTAGTCGGACAGCATCGAGGATTTTAGCCAAACACGGTTTCAAAATTATTTACGATATGGATGGCGGTATCCGTCAATGGAAAGGACCAATAGTCCGATAGGTTCCATTGGCGGATGCTGACTGACGCAGACATTGAGCAGTATCGAGAAAAGGCTATTTCGCTATTTCCGTTTTTGAAAGGCGTCTCTTTTACAATCGCCCGGTTGCCAGCCGGGCGATATTTGTTTACCGAAGGAGATCAGTGTGCGCAAGCGGGGTTCGTCGTCGAAGGAGTGATCCGGGTGTTTAAGACCGGGCATGGGAACCGAGAGGTAACGTTGTATCGCCTCTTTGAAGGGGAAAGTTGTTCTCTGGCGCTTACCTGCGCACTGTCGTCGTATATGTACCAGGCGTCGGCGGTGGTGGAAAAAGAGGCGGTTGTGGCGTTTATTCCACTCACAACGCTACACTGGCTGATCCAGCATTCTTCGGCAGCCCGACAATTTATCTTTGAGTTGCTGGCGGGGCGGTTTTTTGAAGTGTTGTCGCTGGTAGGAGAGCTGGTGTTCCGTCGATTGGATGAGCGGCTGGCACAGTTGCTGCTGGAGTTTGCGGAACAACAAGATGGTCGTTTCATCGTTTCCCGATCACACGAAGAGTTAGCGTATGAATTGGGGTCGGCTCGGGAAGTTATAAGCCGCTTATTGAAAAGTTTTGAGCAAAACGGATGGGTTGAATTACAGCGGCGAATGGTCGTACTGCGGAATGTACGGGCATTGCAACGAAAAGCGAGAGGACTTCTGTAAGGTAAAGCAAAAGGAGTTTGCCAATGGCAGAGACAAAAACCAAGAAGCTACCAAAATCTTTCGATGAATTAATCCGAACATCAGAGTTGCCTATTCTGGTCGATTTCTGGGCAGAATGGTGTGCCCCGTGTCGTATTATTGCACCGGTGCTGCAAAAGATTGCCAAGGAATTCAAAGGACGGCTGCTGGTGGTCAAGGTCAACGTAGATGAGAAACCCCACATTGCTCAGCGGTACCATATTCGTGGCATTCCCACTCTGATCCTTTTCCACAAAGGCAAAATTTTGTGGCGCGTTTCCGGTGCCCTTCCGTTTGAGGCACTCAAGCAGGAACTGGAGCAGCATTTGCCGAAGTAGCGGGCGCAAAATTGCCTTCGCGTGTTTCCCGAAAATAGAGCAGAGCACAGAGCTTTCTGGCGTGAGTACTCCTCGCCGGGATGCCAGCTTTCGCCAGCAGCATTGCACACTGAAGTGTGCGCTCCCGCCAGGTATGCACTGACATTCCAATTTTCCTGGAAGTGCTGAATTCGTTATTAGGCACATTTACTGCGTCACTGCGCAAGGCTTTTACGCCCTTAAAGAGCGTGTCGAAAGCTGACGCGCCATCGGAACTGCCACGGTTTTTCCCCATCCTTGGGGTGAGAAACAAAGAAGGGAAAATCAAACCGGATGTCGGTAATTCCAATGGAACGGAAAAGGTGAAAGATTCCGCTGAATCCGCGGGCAACAGATGCTAATCCCGAAAGCAGGGAGACCGATACGCCAGCATCCTGGTACCATCGGCGCTGGAAGCGAATGCGCTGCGGATCTTTCCAGATCATTCCAGCATCATAGAACAGCGACACTCTCAGGATGCTGCCCAGAAATTGGGTATACCGTGGCAACATCCGCATCAGGGGATCAACATTCAACGAAAGGTTAACGGCGGTTACAACGGAGCCGCTTTGATCCTGGTCAGCATAGCCACGGAGAAGTGCTCCCCCGTAGGCGCCGTGTCGATTCCGGAGAAATGTCTGGCTGAGGATACCGTGGGAACGGTAAATGTCCCACCAATAACTTTCAAATGGTGTTGCAGATGCCAGCCGGAAGGCTTTGGGCGCAGGTAGTGGTGTTGGAGAAAAGCCTCCGTAGAGGCGGAAGTTCAGCTTCCACCCCAGAAGGGGAAGCTGGAGTTGCTGCTGCCAGTATCCGTCCCACCGGACGTACGGCACTGCTGCTCCCGGACTCATCCGACTGCCTCCTTCGAACCGCAGTTGAAATGTTCCATTGCGGCCGAAAATGTAGGTTCCCAGGCTTCCTCGAATCCACCACCACCATTGCGACAGCAGTTCTGTCGTGTCCTGATTGTCAGGATTCCATTGGTACCGAAAAACATAAGCCGAATCGAACAGGTTGAAATACGAAGCTTCAGCCGTGACCAATAATGGATCTTTGAGTTTGACGCCCAGAAGTAGTGCGGAACGCCCTTCCAGGAGGGCAGAGCGGAGAAAATATTGTGGCGTATTGCCGCCACGGGTATAGGTATACTCCCGGATGAATCCAGTAGAAGAAGGACCAAAACGGAGTCCCTGAAGGAACTGGAGATGGAAAGCGTGCTGGGTTTGCAAGTAGTTGCCACCAATGGATATTCCCAGTTGCAGCTTGTCGGTATTGTTAAACCACAATGCAGGAAAGAAGTGAATGCGATAGTACTTGAGACTTTTGGGACCATCCTGTATCCACGGAGCAAACTCTAAGCTTGCCCGGAGGGGCCAATCAGATGTGTTATTGTACCGTTTGATATCCAGTAGTCGACCGTCCGGGTTGATTTCTGCGTACACCGGTTTGCTCCGAACCATCTTGGACTTTCGTACGACCCGCGTGCCTTTGAAAAAGTCTTCTTCTGAAAACCAGATTGTGTCTTTGCGGCCATCTTCCAGATCGATCACAACGTCGGCGGGCATAATTGCTCGTCCACGGTTGGTGATTTCTACTGTCACGGTGTACAGATTCTTTTTTCGCCGTTCCCAGGAAAAGTCGGTAAGGGCGTAGTCCAGGGTATAGGTTTTTTCAAACCATTGGTCGAAGAACCATCGGAGGTCGCGTCGTCCGTTCCAGCGGTGGTCAATTTCCATTGCTAAGGCAAAAAAGTCCTGAGGCTCTACGTGCCGGAATCGGTAGCGGCGGTAGTATTCCCGGAACAACGCCTGAAAAGCGCTGTCGCCCATAACATATTGGAGCATCAGCAAGACAGAAGCTGTTTTGCTGTAGGAATTAACACGATACGCCTGTCCCGTTGCATATCGCTCCGAGTGAGTCATTACCGGTTCTTCCTGCTCCTGGAACGCCCACCGGATAGCCTGCAACTGCATATCTGTCCGTTGATCCATAGGAGGCAGTACCAGGCGTTCCCAGAAAGTTTCGCGAGGGAACTGATTTTCATAGCGTCCCAGAAAGGCTTCGACAGCCAGAGTGGTAAAAAAGGTCGTAAAGCCTTCGTCCATAAAAGCGTATTCCTGCTCATTGGTGTTGAGCATCATCGGGAACCAGTTATGGACGACTTCGTGAATGATGATCTCTGTCGTGATCTTGCGCATCACACCGCCGCCCAGCCATCGGGTCATAAAAACGATCCCCGGATATTCCATCCCGCCGGAAGCACCTCCCACCGTCACGAACATATTGGGATATGGATAAGGTCCGACGTGTTGGCTGAGAAATTGCACAGCAAAGACCGCTGCTTTCAAACCATCCGTTGCATAGAAGTCTTCCAGCCGTTTGGGATAGACAACGTGGATAGTTGTGTTGTTCCATCCCTGCGCATCCCATAAATATTCCTTGTAGACGGTGAAAGCAAAGCTCCGAACGTTTTGCGCACGCCAATGCCAGACCAGTGTATCAACCGTATCCGGCCGCTGTTGGGAGAGGGTGGCAAGATCAGCAATGCGGACAGGAACTTTATAGCGACGCGCTGAGTCCAATCGGGCACGCACAGGGGCAGGTAGCACATCTTCCGCATTGACCAGTTCGCCAGTAGCAAAGACTGCATACGCTGCAGGCACCTGAATCTGAACATCAAAATCAGCGAACTCTTCGTAAAACTCTCCGGTGCCCAGGTATTGATATTTGTGCCATCCGTAGCGATCGTAAACGCAGATGGAAGGAAACCAGTGGGCAATGGAAAAGGCGGATCCCCAGTATCCCATCCGCATTCCTTCCAGAGGAATTGTTTCTTCGATTTCGATCGTCAGCGCGACAGTGTCGCCGGGGCGTAGGGGAGTGGGTGGAATGATTTCCATCACGGTGTTGTCTACTTTGTACAGCAGCGATTTGTTCGGTCGACGTTGTCGGTATACTGCCAGCACCTTTACCGGCGGCGTGATCCACGATCGCTGTCGGCTTTTTTGCCGCCCATAGCTGTTTTCAGCAAACAGATTCCAGTAGAGATGGAAGTACAGCTTTGACAGCGTATCAGGCGAGTTATTGCGATACCAGATGAAAGTTCGTGCCCAGAGCTTTTTAGTATCTGGATCCAGTTTGGCTTGGATCTGATACCGCACCTCTTGTTGAAAAGGAGAAGCAGCAAAGATCAATGGTATCACTATTGTCCACAGGGCTATTCCAAATACGAAACGCATTAACTTTACTCCGTTCTTTGTTGCTGAAGCGTTGGAGTATCAAAGTTGCAAATATCGAAAAACCGAAGGGAAAACTCACTACTGCTGTCCGGAAACAAAGATTGTAATGCAAGTTTGTCAGGTTGCAAGGTTCTGCGCTGTGACGGATGGTTATGAAAAGAGCCTATGGCTGGAACTTGTTTCACCTGAATTTGAGAGAGTTCTCCTGTTAACGTTGTTGGCATTGATACCCCCGCCGATGCTGGAATTCTATGCACTACGAAGTTGGTTACCGACAATTGGAAGGTTTCAGAGGTCGTGGTAACACAGACGCAGAGCTCTACTTTTGCTCAGTTTTCCATAGCGCAATAAGTTGAACCAGAGTCTTGTTTTGCCTATACAGGGATTCTCAATTGATCGCCTCTCTATCCTCTGTAGCTCTCACGGAACAGTCCACCGTTAATCAGCGTATACAATGTTACCGCCGATAGCTGGCTTTGATCTCGGAACGGAATTGTGTATGAGCAGAATCTGTCTGTATCGAGATCAGTGATGCCCCAGATGGATCAGTACCCCACCGTTGATCCCAAAGTAGGTAACGTCGATGCCGCCTTCGGTGCCGAAAATGTGATTGTACTCAGCACTGAGCACGATGTCGAGCATTTGAGTAACAGGAATCAGTACCCCCACTTCGGGCGTGATACCAAAGTGCGTTTGCGTCTCGCTTTCCGATCCCAGATCTATTCCCTGAGCTGATATTGAGATACTTTCCGTTTCGATGTGGACGCCCAATTTCAGCCCGGCAAATGGGGAGGTGCCGTATGGCAGGAAGAGGAAGGAAAATCCTGCAATCAGCGGAATGGCTGTGAAGCGGTGCGTTGCTTCGACACCTTCTTCCTGAGCTGTTTCACTCCACCAGTGGTAGCCACTGGTGAAGTTCAGGGTAAATTGATTTGACACTGCATATTCAAAAACACCGTTGAATCCCAGACCAACATCAAAGGCATCGCCAAAGTCCGAGATGGGAATTTGCGGTCCAACCTGCAGACCAATCCCAAAGCCCTGGGCATAAAAGATCGAGGGAACAAGGAGAAATGCTAAAATCGCAATCCATCGTTTCATCGTGCTGCTACCATTTTTGTGAAACAAGCTTCACAGACTTTGCAAAGATACGAAAAAAAGATAGATAGTCGCACTGTGTTTTTCTCCAGCCATCGTCAGGTGAGCAGGATAGCAGGATTTTCCCTCTTCTTTCTTCCACCCCTTTCTTCGGATTTTCCGTATTTTTGCACTTTCCCTGATGGGCAGTGTAAGACAAAAACGCAAAGGGTAATGTTGTCTCGAGAGGAGATCCAGCAATTGGCGCGAGCCATTGTCGATGAGATGGAGTCCCGCTATTCGGCAGAGTTAGCGCCGAAATGGGAAGGTGGGAGTGTGTTCCTGTTGCCGGGCAAAGAGGGATTAAAAGAGTACGAGATTCCCATTGATCGGCTACTCCACAAAATTGTGCTGATCCGGGAAAATTTGCGGATTCTGGAGCAGAAGATCAACAACCACGAGAAGCTGTCCGATGCTGACAAAGTGAAACTTCAGGCATACATCACACGGTGCTATGGTTCGCTGACCACGTTCAACGTGCTGTTTTACCACGATGAGGACAAATTCAAAAGTAGCTAACCGGGTGGTGTGGGGGATCGGATGGTGGGGGATCGTTTTCCTGGGCTTTGCGCAGCCGGTATTTCACCCCTGGATCGCTTCGCCCTGGGAGCCGAGAATCGGTGCAGCAACCTTCATTGGCACCGACTCGCTGGAATTATATCTTGGAGGATATGCCCGACTCTTTGGCAGTCGATGGCAAGGGTGGCAAATAGGTGCTGAGGGTTTTACGATAAGCCGTCTCCGTCGAGAGGCACATTTCAAATTCCCCGTGGAACTGATCGATTACTACTTTGGTGTTGACTATCAGCACGCCGGAATCACCCTGAATGTCCCGTGGCAACTCCGGCTGCGGCTGGGACATATTTCTGCCCACGTGGTCGATGGAGCGTTCGATCGCCTCCCTTCATTTGTCTACAGCCAGGAGTTTGTAACGGCCACGCTCCGATTGATCTTTGCACAATTGCACGTGCTGGGCGAGATCGCATATCTGTTTTCCGTACTTCCTGCTCAACTGGATCGACTCCAACCGGCTGTTGGGGCAACGCTACACCTGGCGGTGAGTGGTTATCTTTTCCTTGCAGGCTATCAGTTGCGAAACACTGGGATTGCTGGTGACCGATTCTGGAATCATCGAATTGTGCTGCAAGTGTGGCCCCCTGCACTGCCACTCTACTTCCAGCTCAGCTTCTACAATGGCAAAAGTTACCACGGGATGTTGTATGACCGGACAGAACGTTTCGCGACATTCGGTGTGTTTGTGGTACCGTAATGCCTGACAACGCTGCCGGATGCTCATTGGGGATCACCGTGTCTTCCGCCATTGATGAGAGGCTGTACCGAGCGCTGGAAAACGGCATCCTCAAAAGCTGTACTGGACAGGCGCGTTTGTAAAGACAGGTTGTACTGATTTCGCTCACAGCACGTGCAGTGGATTGCGAGCTAAGAGCTCAATTGGCAGCCGGCAACGGCGGATCAGCGACCGAACGGGTAATCCAGAGGAAATCCGTAGATTTGCAAAATGTTCACAAAAGGCAATCGGTTGGCTTGCAATGTGGAGATTTTTGCGCTGGATAGCCTTTTTGCTTTCTGCTGCTGTGCTGGGGCAGGCACAGACAGTCCAGAAGCCAATAGTCCAGTTTTCGCTGCTGGGCGGAATCGGTCGTAATTTTTTGAGCGCAGATGTCCAGCGCTTCGAGCGAATCATTGAATGTGGGCGGTATCAGAGCGGTGGGGGATGGGGACCGCTGGCAACAGTGCGGGCAATGTATCCGTGGACTGCTACGGTTGGTTTTTCCCTTGAGCTGGGTTATCGCAGTTACAGCGGGGTGATGGAAAACACCGGATTGTATTCGTATCGTCCTCCGGGAGCAACCGAGGTGCGAACGGCGCAGATCACGAATGTGCTGGAAGGTACGTGGCAGTACATTGCGATTGCTCCAATGGTTCGGTATCGCTTTCTATCAACGTCTCAACAGTCCTGGTTGACACTGGCGACGGGCTTACAGTTCGGATTCCCGCTGCAGGCAACGTATGTGCAGCGCCAGCGTTTTGATCCCGATAACCCATTGGTGTTCATTGTTGATGGCAAGCGGCTGAAGGAACGAATTCTGGCGGAAGGCACGGTGCAGTCGAAGCAGTCCGTTTTGATCCATCACATTGTAGCAGTGGAGCATCAGCTTCAGCTCAGTCGCCAGTGGAGCCTGCTCCAGACATTGTCCGTCGCTATTCCGTGGAATTCTCAGTCGACAGAGACCTCCTGGAAGGCAGTGCAGGTGGGACTTCAGGGTGGCATAGCGTATACCCTGTTGCCACCGCCGCCGATACAGCTTCCGACGCCACCTCCAGCACCAGCACCTCCCGTTGCGATTGCACCTAAACCAGAGGCGCATCTGGCACTGGCTTTTGGAGACGATGTACACTGGAATGTTGGAAGCGAGTTAATTGCTACCTTGCCGATTGTAAATGCCGTGTTCTTTGAGCGTGGCAGTGCAACCATTCCGCAGCGATATGTTCAGCAGATGATCCCGAAGCAGGAGCTGGATACTATTACCGACGCTGTGCGTTATCACCGCTATGTCCTGCCGGTGCTTGCATCCATTGCTCAGGAAAATCCAGAAGCGACTTTTGAATTGATCGGAGCGACCAGCGGAGCGGACGATGAACCCGAAGGGATAGCGCTGGCGCGTCGGCGTGCCGAAGCCGTCGCAGATGCATTGGAGCGCTTGGGCGTTCCCCGACAGCGTTTACACCTGCGCTGGCAGCTCTTGCCAGCAAATCCTTCCAACCCTGACTTTCCTGAAGGACGCGCGGAAAATCGCCGGGTGGATATCGTGGTCCATAATGCACCGCTGCTCCGGTATGTTCGAGCGCAGCGATTTCAGGAACTGGAAGGAACACTGGCGGTGCGCAGTACAGTTCGCAACGCTGCGCTCCGCAGCCACCCTGCTGTCCTCCATTTGTTGCCGCCGGTTGATACGATGCTGCAAACGCGGGAGGAGCAGTTTGCTACTACCATACCGTTCCGATGGCGATTCCACTCTCCACCGGATCGGCTCTCCGTTGCTGGTACTCTGACCGTGCCGAATTCGCCTGCCCCGCTGGTTGTCTATGATACAGCGCAAATACGGCTGGATACGCTGCCCCGGATCGAGGTTGAGTTGCGCCTGGACCGTTTTGAAGCGATCCTGCGTTTCGATTACAACAGCAGCGCATTGAGTGAAGCGAACCAGCGACTCTTACGTCAACTGGTGGATTTGCTTCCAGAGGGTTCAACAATTATCGTGTACGGTAGTAGCGATACGCTGGGCACAGAGCGTCGCAACCGCATTTTAGCACAACAGCGGGCAGAGAATGTGTCGCAATTTCTGCAATCCATTGCTCCGGGCGCTTATCGCATTGTGGCAGAACGCTATACCGGGAAGAAATTTGATGAGCAATTACCCGAAGGGCGATTCCTGAATCGTTCCATCCGCTTACGGGTTGTTCGTCAACATCCGTAAAGGTTTTGACAAAACAAGGTCGATCTGGCAGATGGAATTTGAACCTGTTATTGGATTGGAAATTCACGCGCAGTTGCTGACCCGGTCGAAAGCATTCTGCGGTTGTTCTACCGCTTTTGGGGCACCGCCCAACACCAATACGTGTCCGGTCTGCCTGGGACATCCCGGTGCGTTGCCGGTACTCAATAAGCGGATGGTGGAAATGACCATTGCAATGGGGCTGGCAACACACTGTTCCATTCGCTCTTTCTCGCTGTTTGCACGAAAGAACTATTTTTACCACGATCTGCCAAAAGGTTATCAGATCAGCCAGTATGAAGAACCGCTCTGCTACGATGGATGGGTCGAGATTGAATTAGAGGATGGGCGCACCAAAAAGGTTGGGCTCATCCGAATCCATATGGAAGAAGACACTGGAAAATCCATCCACGATGTGGACATCGATACGCTGCTGGATTTCAATCGGGCAGGAGTGCCGCTGATTGAAATTGTCAGCAAACCTGATTTGCGATCTGCGCGGGAAGCCTATCTGTTCCTGAAGCAAATTCATCAGATCGTCACATACCTGGGCATTTGCAGTGGCAATATGGAAGAGGGGGCTTTGCGGTGCGATGCGAATGTCTCAGTGCGCCCGAAGGGCAGTTCCAGTTTCGGGACGAAGACAGAAGTCAAAAATCTCAACAGTTTCCGTCACGTGGAAAAAGCACTGGAATATGAGATCCAGCGCCAGATTCAGGTGCTGCAATCCGGAGGCACCGTCCGGCAGGAAACGATGTTATGGGATCCGGTACGGCAGGAAACACGCCCGATGCGAACCAAAGAGCAGGCACACGACTACCGGTATTTCCCGGAGCCCGATTTAGTGCCTGTTGTGGTGCCGGAAGAGTGGATTGAGCGTATTCGACAGAGCTTACCAGAATTGGGGTTGGAGCGCAAACGCCGGTTTATCCAGCAGTACCATTTACCAGCTTATGACGCTGGTGTTCTGACGCAGCAACGTGCGGTGGCGGACTATTTCGAGGAAGCCGTTGGAGCCCTCCAGCAACCGTCGCCAGATCGGATCAAAGGGGTGAGTAACCTGATTATGACAGAAGTGTTGCGGGTATTGGCTGAAAAGAACATCGGGATTCAGGATTTTCCGGTACCGCCTGCGTCACTGGCTGCGTTAGCAGAATTGCTGGTTGATGGAACTATCAGCAGCCGAATTGGAAAGACCGTGTTCGAGAAGTTGCTCCAGCATCCGGATAAACACCCGAAACAGATAGTCGAGGAAGAGGGGCTGGTGCAAATTTCCGATGAATCGGCGTTGCGGCAGGTTGTAGAGGAAGTTTTAGAACAGCATCCGGACGAACTTCAGCGATACTTCGGTGGGAAGAAAAAACTCTTTGGCTTTTTCGTTGGACAGGTGATGAAAGCCACCAAAGGCAAGGCGAATCCGAAAGTTGTGAATCAACTATTACAACAGGCGCTCCAGGAACGCGAGGCGGCAGCACAGCAATAGCTTCTTCTTCTGCGCAGCTTTGACTATTCTACTCAATCCATACCGGTACGGTCTGGGAGTAACGCCCGCTGCGGAAGTGAACGAAATAGAGTCCTGTTCCCAGGAAACGGGTTGAAATTGTTTGTTCCCACCATCCAGCCGCCGTACGTTGCCGGAAATTCCAGACCTGGCGACCAACGCTGTTAAATACTTGAAGATGAACGGGTCCGTCCAGTCCGACTCCATAGCGGATAACAAGTTGCCTCTTGTCCACTTGTACCTGCAGTCCGTACGCGGTACCTAATACAATGTTACGCAACTTCCGCAGGCAAAACTCTGCCAGTGGTATCGTTCCCGGTTGCGTCTGTGGTTCGACGCACAGTGCACGATTGCCAATATTCTGGACCGCCAGATCAAGCGTGAGACTATCACTTTGGGTTTCTGCGTAGACGACAAAACGCAGGGTCGCAAATATTCCGCTGGCTAATGGCACAGCCCCACGGGCTTGCACCAGAAGTTCGCCAAAGCCAGTTGGCGTTACGGTCATTGTCCAGTCTGGCTGAACCCAGGTGATGCTAAGGTATCCCAGTGCTCGTGCATCATATCGGAGGAAAAGCACTATGGTATCCAGCATTGCCTCTCCACTGCTGTCAGTGTAGCTCAGCGATATGGCGACCGTATCTCCCGGCAGCTTTGCTTCTTCCACTGACTCCACAGCAAACACCACCGGCACCGAATACCGCTCCCCTCTTACCACCACCGTCGTGTCTCCACTCCCACTTTCCACCTGCACCTCTACCTCATACTGCCCCGCTTCACCCGGCAACAACCGTACGCCTACCTGCCGCTCCCCGCCTGCCGGTACCACAAACTGCCGCGGTCCTACGACCTCAAACTCTCCCACATCCCCACCAACGATCCGCACATCCGTCACATCTACCACCGCTCCACCCGTATTCCGCACCACTATAAATCCTTCCCCTCCATCACACCCCAATACCGGTCCGATCACCGTCCCCTCTGCTTCCAGCCCCACCACATACGCACAGCCTCGCACCATCACCCCACTTTCTACCTGCGGCTCTTCCTCCGGTCCCGCTGCCGCATCACTCACTATCCGCACCCGTACGCTATCAGACGGATACGTCCGTGCCCGAAACCGTACGGCAAGCTCCAGCGTATCTCCCACATCCAACGTCACCGGAAACTGTGGCCAGTTCTCTACCCAAAACGCCTGCGGATCACTCATTACCCCATTATCAAACTCCACATCCCAAATCTGCAATTGCCACACCGCATCGGCATTCCAGATCTTCACCACTCCCTGTTCCGCCGATTCTGTCCCAAGCTCCACACATTCAAACTCATACCCTTCCGCTCCGATTTTCGGTAAATACGCCTGTCCCCGAAGCTCCCCTTCTACCGCCTCAGCATCCACAAATTCTGCTCGAATCCCCACCTTCAACGTATCTCCCGCTGCCGTCTCCACCTGCGGCTCATACTCCACAAACACCAGTAATTTCCGCTTCGGATTGAGTGTTACCCCTTGCGGGTCGTTCAACGGTGTCCCTTCGAACTCATAACCGGTGATCCGAAAGTGCTCTGTCCCTTCGGTCAGATATACCGTATCAATTGTGACCGCATTATTCCCACCGTTGCCAACTTCCACCTGCCCGCTGTGCACCGTCTGCAACCGCTGCCACCCCCAGTCGTAACTGGTGATGTACGGTGCCCCCTGGATCCCTTCTCCTGTCCATCGCGAAATGTTGTCGTCTCCCGCCGGTGCATCGCACACAAACTCCACATCAATCTGATATTGCTGCACCGCCGGTGGCGTGAAACACGCTCCCTTGAAGTAAATGGTCTCTCCCGGTTGCACCTTGATCGGCAATGTGTAGTGAGTTTGATCCAGCGAAAATGGTGCGCTCACATTCCGAATCTCGGTGATCGTCAGCACCGTGCTGCCCGGATTGCGAATCTCCACGGTCCGCTGAAAATCCTGGATGTTCTCACTATTGCACCGGGTCAGTCCAACCGGCACCTGCCCTGCATCCCAGTCGCCCACCACGATATGCGGCAACACGCCCTGTCCCCGCAATTCTGCCAGCGGAAACTCCACGCACGGCGTCGTTGCAAACAACGAATCAATGTCCCAATCCTCCGGATCGCTCCGCTCATCCTTTGGCGTATACCGCAACTCTACCCACAGGGTGTCTCTCGCTGCCAGACTTGCCGGAATATCGGGCGTGATCGACACAATCTCGAATTCGTCGGCTATCTTGAGCTTCACTTCTTCCACGAGCACCACGGAATCGCTTTCATTGACCACCGCCAGCAGCAGCGTCCGGCTCTTGCCGACCCGTACGGTATCGAAAAACACCAGGGTGTCCGATGGCACCAACTTCGGCGCTTCGTAAAACACGCTGTCATATGCAACATTGCCCGCACGGTCGACCACAACAAAATAGGCTTGCGCGTCCTTTGTCTTATCGATCACTTCCAATCGGAACTTGGCAGGGGAGATTTTTTCACCGGTGTTTTCCAGCTTTGGCGGATCGACCAATACCAGCCGATAGTTGAAACTTTTTTCCGGAATCAGCTCGATCTTGCTGACTCCCTGATCAATCTGGCGGGGGTTATCGTTGGGTTTGCCGTTGCGTTCCTCCCAGGCGGTAAAGTCATAATCGCCGCAGTCTTCCACAAATTCCAGTACTGGCTCCAGGGTATCCAGCTCGTCGATCTTATTGACGGCGGTTGCGGCGGGCCACCCATAGGATTCCCAGGTAGCAAATCCATAGATATACCCGCCGAAAGGCGTTTCCCCTTCGATACGATGGGGTCCGGGATTCACATTTAGCACGGCATAATACACATTGGTTCCTGGAATCCGCTGGCTAAGGAACGACGGTACCTTCTGCCACACGTACTGTCCATCCAGCTTAATCGTTTTGAGCTTTTTCTGTTCTGGATCATCTGGATCGCCAATTGCCAGAATGTTGAAATAGTTTTTGGTAAACGCCCGATTGGAAGGGGTCTGGAAAACGGTTCCCTTTGTGTACTGCTCTACAGGTACAACCCAGTAATAGAAGGGATCGAAATCCGTTGCAGCATCCCAGGCAGCTGAATAAGAATACTGACAGACCAGAACTGGTTTATCGGCTTTCCACACAGAGAATCCCCGAATTGATTCCAGTTGCCCCGGCTGCCACGCATTCATATACTCAAAGAACTCTCCTGCTTTTTTCAAAAGCCCTGACAACTGCCCAATGAGTTCTCCGGATTGCTTGTCGTACCACTTCACCTCCCAGACTGTATTATCCTGCGATGCAACGATTCGGAAGAAATCACCACGACCGTTGCGCAGCAGTTCTCCAGTGATATATTCTTTTCCCCACGCATGTACTGGTGGCGGCATTGTCAACAGGTGATCCCGACTGGTGAGTCCGGCAGCAATTGGCATAATACTCCGAACGTGGTAAGAAATAACTCCAATTGGCTTGGTTGCCACAATCTCTGTCCCCGTGATATCGAACAATTGTTCCTGCGATTCGCCAGTGGTCTGGAAGACGAAGGCTTCACCTTCATTCAAAGTGATGGTGTATGGCTTGTTCCAGTCCCGTGGAAATTGAATCTGCTGCTTGCCCCCCTGCCAGAAAATATACCCACTATTCCGACCACGAAGCTTGACCTGAACAATTGTCCCATCGTATTTCGCCAGAATTACAAATCCCGAACCGCGCGGGTAATTCCAGCTCAGGTCCTTGTAATCGTAATGTCCCACGTGGATATACCGCTTGCCCCATACTTCCACGGGGAGTGCCAGATAGCCTTCGGAAGTAAACTGGTGAGCGGACATCACATAGACAGAAATCGGATCCTCAGCAGTAATGTGAATGGCTTTCAGCGACTTTCCACCCCCTTCATCCCGCATTTCTAAGGATTCGTTCAGCGGTCCGCCCTGCGATGAAATTGTTGTGATCTTCATTGCTTCTACTTTGTAGGGGATGGGACCAATTCCCAATCCAGGGATATGGAGCATAAATTTCGTGTCGACGGAAGAGGTCACATAGATCTCCAGCAGACGGAATGCACCATCTCCACCAGCTCCACGGTAATTCGTGTTTTCATTCTGTGGAAAAGCAATCCAGAATTCCCGTCCCTGTGTCCCGTTATCCAGCAGCCATTGTGGAGAAATCGCTTCGCGCTTTTGTGCAAAGGCACTGAGCCCTCCCAGAAAAAGGATAAAGAGCGTAAAAAACCACCGGCGCATCATTGCTCGCCTCGTTGTTTATTGGACTTACCTGTCGGTTCCTCAACCATATCAAGGCAAACTTACGAAAAATTCCGAAGATTTCCAATACCTCCGCTACCTCACCACCCAGAGGTACCCTTTTGCCATCTCCATTGGCGACCGCAGCTCCCAGAAGTATACTCCACTGGGCAGCGTGCCCGGTAGTGGGATCGAATGTTGCCCCGCACTGACAGCAATGGTTTGTTGGGCAGCAAGTACCCCTGTGACACTGTAAACGGAGAGCTGAAGCTCCATCGGTCCTGAGGCATTGATCACAATCGCCGGCTGTGGCGCTGGATGCACAACTCGAACAACGCTGAATGTGGAAGCAAGCTGAATGGTCCGCAAATCCAGCAAGCAGATTTGCTGAAGTTTGAGCGTCCCATCGATAGTAGTAACGGCAAAACGATCAGGAGACTGAATCGTAACATCTGCTATCGTTAAGGGAGAAACGCTCGGATCAGACAACTGGACTATACCCCGCATCGTGATCAGAGTATCCTGATCAGACCCTGCGAACGATAAGATCGATTGTGCCAGTAGGAGAGAATCCAGGGTGACGATGGTTCGACCCAGATCGGAGGTAAATGGAACGGCAGCATAACCATTGCCCAGGGACACCTGCAACGGCACAAAGATAGTCGGCAGAAAGTCCACAGCAAATTCCATTCGCTGCATTTCTGCATCTTTCCCCTCCAGCCGTGCCAGAACAGCGATATCAATCGTATCTCCCGGAATTGCCTCGTATGCTGGAATACTGAGCACCAGTGGATAGACTTTTTCAACTGCCATCACCGCCACTCCTGCGGTGCTTTGCCGATCACAGCGCGGACCAATCGTTGCGCGTAATGCGGTGCTGACCGTATCGGGAACTGGCGGCGCATAGCGAATCGAAACGGGCAATGAATCGGCTGCTGCTACTGTTACCGGGAGTGGGGGATGTGACAGCATCAGCGCTGCTGGCACAGGAGAATCCCACTGGATGTCCGTTACTTCGATCGGGAAATAAGCGGAGGGATTGACCAGATAGACCGTTGCTGTCACCTGTTCCTTGCGGGCAAACACAGGTCCGATCTGAAGATTTGCAGGATGGAAAACCGCTCGTGGGTCTCGAATCGCCACGCTGAGTTCAACGGTATCCTGTCCTCCACACTGCCGCCAGGCAAGGACAACCGGAATGCGATAAACCCCTTCCTTCAGGACAGTCGGATCCAACTGGACACCAAAGGAACGGTGCTCATTAACTGACAGGGGGAATGAAAGCGGCGTTACGGAAACAGCCGCTGCAAAAGCATCAGGAACTTGCACATCCACCGTATCGGCAAAATTCCCGCTATTGCGTACCTCCCATTGCCACTGCTGTGCTGGCTCACACCGGAACAGAGTATCCGGCAATGATGCTGGCGCCTTCACAATTTCCAGTTCCGGACGATACCATCCAAAGCTTACCGGGATCGCAACAGTGTCAACAGAAGCAAAAATACGGAGTGTATCGATCGCAGCCCGAGGCGTAATTGGCGTCCAGCGAACGACAAAGGCAACAGCAGCACCCGGATCCAGCGCAAAGGGCAATCCACCATCAAATTGCCATTCCAACTCCGGCGCTGTCACCGCTGCTCCATAAATCGTCACACTCTGGCTGCCAGTGTTGGTAACCCACACCGTATCCTGCACGGGCGTGGCAGAACAAACAAATTCCGGCAATGCCAGTATACCCGGCTGCACTGTAAGCAATTTGTTCTTTGCTGAAATATCAACATCGACACAAATGCTCCACGGACATTCAGCATCTCCCGAAGCGCATATTTTGCCAACGTATACCGTATCGCTGGACGGAAACAGTTTGAGCTGTACAGTAAGTTCCTCGCCAGACTGCAATGTTTGCGGCAGCGCTGGCGCAACGATCATCCAATCAGATCGCTGGGGTATCAGGAGGATCGTATCGATCACCGCAGCGGCTGTTCCGGTCGACCGTAATCGAACAGGGACAACCGTAGTATCGCCGGGACTGATCGTCATCTGGATCTGCGCTGGCATAGCAGCTACATCCGTTGTAATCGCCCGCCCATGCAGCACAATGGCAAAGCGGAGATTGCACGGTTGTACCAGCACAATCAACGTATCCGTAAACTCACCCAATTCGGTTGGAGCAAATCGCAGTTGCAGGTTGATTTGCTGATTCGGGGAAAGCTTCACCGGAGGATTTGCCGGGCTGATCAATTGAAAAGCGGTTGCCGGCATAATGAAATCCAGCACTGATGATTGCGGCGAAAGATTCTGGATCGAGATAGCGGTATCTTTGGGAGTGTCGATGCAAACAGTGCCGAAATCGACCTGCGTTGCGCTCAGTTCAAGCTCAGGTTGAAAACTGGAAATCTGGACAGCAACGATCTTTGGATTTGCGTTTCCTCGCACCTGTGTCCGATCATTGTTAGCAAGCGCTATGCTGAAGTTGTAAGATTGATTCTGCTGCACCTGGATAACAAGCTGGAGGGTATCTGCTGCTTTTGGCGGAATAGCAACTGGAAGCGTTTGTCCCGAACGCCAGAACAGCGCCTGCACGATTGCGGTATCTGAACCCTGGAGCGTCACAGCAGAAATTTTCAACGTGTCGTTTCCACCATTACGGACAGGAACGGCTACCGTATCAACATCCCGGCAGGCAGCAATGTGCTGTACTCGCTGAGGAGCAACAATAATAGGCGATACTCCATACGCTCGAACCACGATCACCGTATCGGGCGAGCATTGATTCACAAAGAGACGGAAACGGGCTTCATACCACCCAGTATCCGGCGGATTGATCTGGAACAGCAGATCTGTTCCCGGCTCCGTAATCTCTAAAGGCAACGGCGAAGCAATGCGGATGTGCGAGCTACCGGATACGCGCTCAACGGACTGCAAAGAAAACGCAGAAGTATCCACGGGCTGCAACGTAACCCCACCAGTGTTATTTTGTCCACAGAATGCAGGATTGATGATCAAGGTGTCGCGGCTGACCTGGTAATGGGTTGGCGGGAGCGCATACCCTTCGATGTAGATAAGGAAGGATCGTCCCACTGTTGGCGTTGTGAGGCGCAATACAGCCGTATGTTTGCCAGCTCGTTTCGGTTCAAAGACAATGCGGGCATCCATCGAGTCACAGCCAGCAACGGTAAGTGTTGGGCGGAGATCAGTGGTAAAAGCAGAGGAACCTATCAATTCGGTATACGCAGGATAGTCTTTACGCCAGTAATTTTTAATCCAGATCTTCTCAACCTGTTTGTCGCCTATGCAGACCGTATCAAACTGCACGGTATCCGGGTGGGGTTGGACGGGGGGCCAGACCATTCGGTATAGCCCGCCAGCACCGGCGATGAACGCTGTGGTATCATTGACAAACCAGATATCGTCCAGATTGATTCCTTCCACCCCACAGTTGAGCAATTCCCAGGCATACCCTCCATTTGTCGTGCGGATTGCTGTTCCACTATCGCCCACGCCCCAGCCAATCCGCGGGGTCAACAGAAAAGAACCAAACATCCGCTTCCCGGTAGAATATGCCAGCCAGGTATTTCCATTGTCCGGCGAAAACCCCATTTCGCCGCCGGGACCATCTCCATTACAAGTATTACCTGCTGAAGGGAGCAGAAAAGAATTGCCATTCTTCGAGATCTCCTCCTGCCAGTGCTTTGGACCCGTGATGGCAAAAATGCTCCAGGTGCGTCCTCCATCAGTGGTCCGCCAGATACGACCACTGCTGATGGCATAGCCCAATCCGTTTGCCGAATAGAGAATCACATCGCTCAATCCTGACCCCGGCTCGTGGTATTGCTTCAGGGTCCAGGTATTCCCTCCATCAGTGGTACGATAAAAATTCTGCGGTGTTCCGCATCCCCCACCAACCAGCACTCCCACGGAATCATTGACGAAGTAACATCCCCATAGCTCGCCTGTGGGATTCGGCGTAATGTCCGTCCAGGTGCGTCCCCCATCGGTCGTGCGATAAATCCGATCGGGATTCGTGCCCGAACACCATCCAACAAGTGGGGAAACAAAATGAATGCTTTCCATATGGTTTGCAGGAGCGGGCAATTGCGTCCCCTTCCAGGTTTTCCCACCATCGGTGGTACGCACCACATAACCATTGAAACCACACGCCCATCCATACTGCGGATCAGAGGGAAGGAAGAAGACATCCAGAAAATATCCGTAACGATAGGGCGCCGGCAGTTCGATCCGCTGCCATTGTGCCACTGCTGGAAGCACGAGGACCACCAACATTCCGTAAAGCCACCGCCGCATCACCAAGCCTCCGTGGATTGTTTTTACTTCAGGTAAAGTTACAAAATCCCGGCGAAAGAAAGGGCAACCGAATAACCATTTTTTCCCCTCCTGTCCAACCAGTGTTTCCAGAAGAGCGCAGACACCAGTCAAACCTGACGCGGCTTTTTACCCTGTTCCCAAATCCGGCTGCACAATAGGGAATGCAGGGCAACGTTTCCATTGCTGCAAATAGCAAGGGTCATAGACATCAAAGACAAAAATGCAAGAGCAATTTCCGCTCCTTTCCCGAATTCACGATCCTGATGATCTCCGAAAACTCCCCATCGATCAACTGCCACAACTGGCAACCGAAGTTCGACAATACCTTATCGACACGATCACCAAAGTTGGTGGACACTTCGGCTCAGGACTGGGAGTGGTGGAGTTGACCATCGCTCTCCACTACGTATTCCAGACCCCGAAAGACAAACTGGTGTGGGACACCGGACACCAGGGGTATCCGCACAAGATCCTGACCGGACGAAAACATCTGCTGCCGACAATTCGGAAAAAAGGAGGCATCTCTGGCTTTCTGAAACGGAGCGAAAGCATTTACGACGTTTTTGGTGCCGGACACGCCTCAACCAGCATTTCGGCTGCGCTGGGTATTGCCACCGCCCGGGATTTAATGAAAAAAGATTTTCACGTTGTCGCCATCATTGGCGATGGGGCAATGACGGGCGGATTGGCGTATGAAGCAATGAACAACTGTGGGTTGCAGCAGCGGAAATTGCTGGTAGTGTTGAATGACAATCAAATGTCGATAGCACCCAATGTCTGGGCGTTAGCCAACTACTTCACAGAGTTAGATACCACTCGCATCGTTTTCAAGCTACGGCAAAATATCCAGCGGTTGAGCGAACAACTGGAGCCATTCGGTGATCGAATTCTGAAGCTGCTCCAGCGGATCGAAGGTGGCGTAAAATCGATCATCACCCCCGGAATGCTCTTCGAAGCCTTAGGCTTCAAGTACTACGGTCCGATCAATGGTCACCATTTGCCCCGGCTGATCAAGATCTTACGATTTATCCGGGACACCTACGATCGCCCGGTGCTGCTCCACGTTACAACGCAAAAGGGAAAAGGGTACGAAGCGGCGGAGAAACATCCGGAGGCATTACACGCTATCGGAAAGTCAGCCCCACCGTCGCAGGATAAAATTGAAATTGGCTCTTCCCACCGCAAAGGGAAAAAATATCAAGATGTTTTCGCCGAGGCGCTGATTGAATTGATGCGGCACAATGAGAAGATTGTCGCCATCACTGCTGCTATGCCGAGCGGAACCAGTCTGGATAAAGTTGCGGCGCACTTCCCTGATCGGGTTTTTGATGTTGGCATTGCTGAAGCGCACGCTGTCACGTATGCCGCTGGCTTAGCAACGGAAGGGATGATTCCTGTTTGTGCGATCTACTCTTCCTTCCTCCAGCGTGCTTTCGACCAGATCATCCACGACTGTGCCCTGCAAAATCTGCACGTTGTCTTTGCAATGGACCGCGCCGGCGTCGTTGGTGCGGATGGTCCTACGCACCACGGCGTTTTTGATCTGGCTGCACTTCGAGTGATCCCCAATATGGTGTTGATGGCACCCAAAGATGAGCGCGAGCTCCGGAATATGCTGTATACGGCAATTGTCGAACATCGCGGTGGTCCCATCGCTTTGCGATATCCCCGGGGACAGGGACCGGGCAGCTCGTGGGATCCGGGTGATTTTGAGTCTATTCCCATTGGAAGGGCAGAAATTCTGCGAACTGGTGGCGATGTTGCGCTGCTGGCAATTGGCAAACCGGTAACAGAAGCGCTGGCAGCAGCAAGTATTCTGGAGCAGCACGATGTTTCGGCAGCGGTGATCAATGCACGTTTTGCCAAACCGCTGGACACTGCTCTGTTAGACCAATTGTTCGACACCTATCCATTGATTGTTACCATTGAAGATGGGCAAAAAATTGGTGGATTTGGAAGCGGCGTTCTGGAATATTTTCACGCCTATCCCCGGTCTACCGCTCCCCATATCGTGGTTCACGGTATCGAAGACCGCTTTGTGAGCCACGGTACCCAGGAAGAACTGTACGAAGAATTGCAGCTTAATGCCGCCGGGATTGCTCGGCTGGTCCTGGAATCGCTGCATCTGGGCACTCAAATTCCCAGCTCTTCGTCTCTGGATTCTTGACTATTGACCCCGTAGCTCAGCAGGTAGAGCAACGGCCTTTTAAGCCGTGGGTCGCAGGTTCGATCCCTGCCGGGGTCACTTTTATTCCTGCCGATCAACCGGATAGCGGTATGGCGAGCGATCTGCAAGTACTCCAGCAGTTGGAACAGTACATTCGTTCCCATCGTGGAAAAATCACCATCAGCGACTTTGCTGCTGCTACCGGCTTGCCCCTGGAACAGGTCCAGAACGCCTTTTATACCCTCTTAGAACGTTACGAATGCAAAGTGACGATGGATCCGGAAAGCGGGAATGTCGTCTTTGCTTTCCAGTATCCCCTCCGCCCCCGGAATGCGAAAAGTTTCCGCGAAATCGCTCTGTCGATAGCAACAACGGTGTGGAAAATCTTCGTTAAAGTATACAAAGCAGCTATTGGCGTTATTCTCATCATCTACACCGTAATCTTCGTGCTGCTGCTCCTCTTTGCTGCCGCTTCTGGCAGTAGCAGTGATTCTCGCAACCGCCGCTCCTCAGCGTCTATTGATCTTGGAGCTATCTTCCGGCTTCTGTGGGTCCTTGCTGAATGGAAATCGACTGAACGGCACATACAGTGGCAAACGGATGCTTCTGGTTTCCGATATCCAGTCTACCAAACGCCGCTAACAGATAGGACCCACTCAAAAAAGAAGAAAAAGCGCTTTCTGCAAGCCGTCTACGATTTTGTTTTTGGTCCTGAGTATCCGAAGTATTCACCATTGGAAGATGCGAAAGAAGCCGCAGCATTCATCTACTTCAACGATGGAGTGCTTACCAGTGGACATATCGTTGGCTTAACCGGCAAATCGTATGAGGTAGCAGAATCCCGCCTGACAGAATACTTAGCCCGATTTCAGGGCGATGCGGAAATCTCCGAGGAAGGCATTGTCATTGGACATTTTCCGAAGTTGACCAGAGAAGCAATCAAAACCCCACCATCAAAGGAACTCATTATCCCTTACCCTGATGAGGCTGATCCACCAGTTGTTCACAATGGCAACACGACCGGGCAAAACATTGCGATCATTGCAATGAATGCTTTCAACCTGGGAATGTCGTGGGCAGTGATCAACTATTTCAGCCTTGCGGGAGTAAGTATAAGCACCGCTCAGTTGTTAGAGGTTGCTTTAGGTTATTTCCCCTTCATCGTCTCAGTTCTGTACTTCATCATTCCCATTCTGCGGATTCCATACGTACTGCACCGCAAACAAAAGCGCGAGCGAGAAATCGTGCGCAAAAAACTGTTCCGCTCCATTCTCTGGCTGCGCGGTGCTGCGGCAACGGAAGAAGATATTCTGCGTCGTGCGAACATCACCGATTCGGAAATAGCGATTGCTAAGTCAATCTTAGCAAAGCTGGTTCTTGAGCTTCAAGGCGAATTGAACCTGACAGATGATGGCAAGCCGCAGTACGAGTTCTCCCGCCTGCACCGAGAAATCATTGTTGGTTCGTGGTTCCGCCGCTATCTGGGCATTCCAGTGGATCGCTAACTTATGAGGTTGGGACAGAATTCAAAGCCATAGCGCAGGACCCTGAACTGTCAGCAGGTTCAATGCGCATATCTTCCTCGTTCCTTCTTGAAGAGAAACAGGACCTAAGGATAGCACAATAACATCCTCACCAGAAGCGCACCCCCTTAGCGTGCATAAATATATCGGTGCTTTCCCCAAAGTACTTCCGCTCTATGCCAGCGAAAGTGACACATCAAGGCCACCGGAAGCACACGCTTCAAGGGCGTATTCTTCGTCGACTAACGTGCCGGCACTGCCAGTGACTGTCGGCTAAAGCTGGCGCTCCCCCAGTCGGCACTCCCAGTCAGTGCGCCTGTGACCGGAAAGCTGAGCTTGTTTACCGGATAAACGTAAAGGTCGTTGTTGCAACTGGTTCCCCATTGAACAGAAAGCGCAACAGGTACACATCGCTGCTTCCTGTAGGTTGCAGCGGGAACTGAAACTCACCTCTGCTGACCTGTTGCTCCAGCACCGTTTGCTGCAACCGCCCATCCAGCGTGTACAATTCCACCGTCAGCGTGCCGGGTTGCTGCACCAGCAAATGGACAGTTGCTTTCTCCAGCACCGGGTTCGGGACGATTTTTTGAACCTGGATCGGGGGAGCAGCGACCCTGCCTGACCGTTCCGGTGTCGAATTCGGAATCTGGAAACCAACGATCTTGTAGATGGTTCCGGCAAAGTCAGAAAGCCAGAACGTTCCATCCCGCTGGTCATAGTCTGCGCCGCGGGCGTTGATGTTTCCAGAAGGTCCTACTAACTGTAAGCGAGCCTGCTCAACCTCATAATTGCCAGCGGGTATCTTGATCAAGTACGCCCCCTGCAAACTTCCCCCGGTAAAATCAGTCGACACCTGATAAATGTTGCCCTGGGGATCCCGACACAGTCCCCGGGGACCGAAATCGCCAGTAAACGGATTATCAAACGTGCCCAGAACCCTTTGTTCCGAAAGATCGTACAGATACAGCTTTTCCAGATTCCGATCACCGACCAACAACGTATCATTTTCCAACCAGACCAGACCAATCGGGTATTGCGTTGCGGGTGATGGATAGGTTTTTTTGAGATTCCCATCAGCATCCAGGGCAATGATCAGTCCCTGTCCTCCGGAAAGCGATGCCATTTTATGAACGTAGATGGTCCCGTTATCCCGGTTGATCGTGATATCGGTAAACAAGCTATCACCGACGGGCATCTGGAAAGAAGCAATCAGTTCTAAGGTTTCCGCATTGTATTTGTACAACCGATTGCCATAGAAACTGGTTGCCCATAGATTGCCCTGTCCATCGTAAGCAATGCCATAGGGCACGTGCGAAACGCCAGAAATTTTGAGGATCGAACCCGGATGAATAGGCTGAATGCTAAACCGTGGGGTAACGGCAACCTGATCCGGATTGCTGAGCGAGGAGACTCGAATCCGCGCGGCAATCGTCGACGTAGCGGGCAGTTTCCACAATGTGGATTGAGCTGAAACACTCTCCACAATCAATTGCCAGGTCTGTCCATCATCCAGAGAGTATTCCACTTTCACTGGCAGATCAAATCCATACCAGGTAATCGGTTGCGTAGAAAGTGCGGAGAAATCTTCGCCACCGGCTGGCCGGAGAATAGCAAAAGCCTCAACACCATCTTCAATGGGAACCTCCCACATAGAACGTCCGTGGGTTGCTGCCCGCAGTGCCAGTGATTCCTTATGGATCCGGAGATCCACTACGGGGACTTTGGGCAATCCAACGCCGTAAGGAAGCCACGTATTCCCTCCATCATAGGTTGCAAAAACGCCAATGTCCGTTCCTACAAAGATGTTATTGTCATCTTCGGGATTGACTGCAACTGCGTTACACGGAATATCCGGCAGCATCGAGCTGATATTTTCCCAGCTATCTCCTGCATCCGTCGTGCGGAAGACGTGCGGCACTCCAAATCCGGAGAAAGTAATGAAAGCAGTATGGGCATTCTGTTCCGAACACACAATATCCGTTACGTACCGATTCACCAGCCCGTTTTCCGCAACGCTGGTCCAGGTCTCACCGGCATCCGTACTTCGATACACTTCTCCCCGGCTGGTGCCAATGTATAGGATGTCCGGATCAACCGGCGAAACGGCAATCGCAGAAATTGATCCGTTCAGTGAAGGAAAGTCTGGCGCAATAACCTCCCACGGTTGTTCGCCGCCGAAGCTATTGATGTACAATCTTCTTCGCCCATGATACAGAATCAGTGGATCGGCCGGATCCATAGCAATTGGTGCAGACCACAAAGCAGGATCATTTGGGTCAATGCCATCCATAATGCTTTTAAACTCTCCTGTTTGCAAATTCCGCTTCCACAATTGTCCCCCGAAAAATTCCCCGTAAATAATGTGGGGATTCTCATAATCCACCGCAACAAAGAAACCATCGCCGCCAGCGACATGGGACCATCGGTCTTCCTGCTGGTAATTGCCTAAGGTTCCATTATCCTGCGTTCCACCGTAGGTTTTGTTATCTACCGATTGATCAATGTCCATCGCATAAAACTGCGTGATTGCCAGATTGTTGTTGATGTTCTTCCACGTTTTTCCTGCATCGGTGCTAAGATAGACACCACCATCGGTGACTGCATAGACAATGTCCGGATTACTGGGAGCAAAGGCAGCGTGGTGTTGATCGACGTGGACTCGATCGCCACCATAAAGTGGACCACCGCCATAGCCGTTGGTGATGTTTTCCCACGTCTGTCCGCCATTTGTGGTGCGCCAGATATCAATACCTCCTGCCAGCACGGTATCTGGGTGCGTCGGGTGAACAACGATGTATTGATCATACCATCCCTGTCCATTGAAAAAAGCATTAGAGCCTGTGTAGACATTCTGCCAGGAGCTCCCTCGATCCGTACTTTTGTAAATCGTCCCGATTCCTTGCACTTCCATTAGGGCGTAGAGAATGTTGGGGTCGGAAGGAGCCTGGTGCACCGATACCCGGCCGATTCCGGAAATTGGAAGTCCCGAATTTCGTTCCTCCCACGTCTTTCCTCCGTCGCTGGAGTAATATATTCCTTTCCCCGTGACTCCAATAAACCACTCCTGAGGATCTGCAGGATTCATCGAGACATCACTGACAATGCCATTAAAGGTTTTTTCCCACGTCATTCCTCCATCCGTTGAACGATAAACCCCTGCTCCATTTTTCGTCGCTCCAGCGATAACAAGCGATGGATTTTGTGGATGGATCCAGATCTTCGAAAAAGCTCCCACGGTTACCAATCCGATTTGGGTCCAGGTTTCGCCACCATCGGTCGAGCGAAATACACCATCGCCCAGATAGGCATCAATGTTGGAGCTCATTTCACCCGTTGCTGCCAGTAAGATGTCGGGATTGGTGAAATCAATAGCCAGAGAGCCCATTGCAATTGCCGTTTCATTGTCGAATACCGGCGTCCAGGTCTCCCCATAATCGGTGGTTTTCCAGATCCCTCCGGCTGCCGCTCCAATCCACGCCGTTGCCGGATCTGTCGGATGGACAACCACTGTGCGCGCACGCCCACCGATATAAAAAGGACCAATGGGGTACCACTCAGGCTGTGTTGCCAGCGCGTGCGCTGACGACCGCTTGCTCAACTGTTCCGCCTGGTGTATTGCCTTGACCCGTGCCCGAAAGGGAATTCGATCGTAAGGATATGCCCGCGCTTCGTAAAAAAACTGTTCCCGTTCCTTCGGCTTCACATTCGGAAGTGACCGATAGTACTGTTCAACGGTTTGTGAAAAAACACCATACCACGACAAAAAAGCGACCAGATACACAACAATTCCTTTCATACTACACCTTTTGCTTTGTGATACCAACTCGTTTTTTATTCGACACCATCGTTTAATCCTGTTCGACTACTGCCAGTTACAACCACCTCATCCTCACGCACTGAATCTGACATCGAATGCCGCTCTACCCGAATCCATCCCTCACCGCTACAATGACCAGTGTTCCTGATCAATCCGCCGGCAAAGTTACGAAATCCTGATCTGATAAATGCTACCTTCTGCTGCTGAGCACACTAAAACGATTCGTAGCTCGAAATACTACGCACATGGCATAAAGACTGCGGATATGCCACTAAAAAAAACTAAAAAAATCAGCAGAATGGCGCAAGATGTAGAAATCCTGGCAGCGGAACTTTTGCAGGAAGCACGAACCTTTCTGGATTCCCAACCAATCTCTGGGATCGACTTAGCGGCTGAAGCCTTAGAGTATGCCCGGCAATGCACCAATCGTCAGTTAGAACAGCAGGCGCTGGAATTGCTGGCGGAGTTGAGTCTCAAAGCAGGAATGCCTGCACAGGCACAGCAGTTTCTGGAACAACTGCACCGGCTTCCCCTCCCTGATACGCAGCGGGCGGACATTTTGCACAAGCTCGGTCGCCTGCTTTTGGACCAGCAGCGATTCGCCGATGCCGAGAAACTTCTTGCGCAAGCACTCCCCCAACTGGATATCAGCGACAGTGATACGCTTGTAGCTCTCTGGACTACCCTGGGTATTGCTCTCACGAAGCAGGGCAAAATACAGGAAGCTGCTCACGCTTATCGCCAGGGATTGAAAGTTGTCACCGAAGAAACATCTCCCAGAAGAAAAGCGATTTTGTACCGCTGTCTTGGCGCCAATGCCTTTTCCCTGCGCCAGTATGAAGAAGCGTTTCGGTGGTTCCAGCAGTCGCTTCAACTGCGACAGCAAATTGGAGACAAGCGGGGATATGCTATCACCCTGGGAAACTTAGCCAATTACTACACCTTCAAAGGGGAATACTACCGGGCGCTACAACTACTGCTGCAGGCGCTGGACATTTATCAAGAACTGAACGATCAGGTAATGCTGATCTCTGCTCATACAACCTTAGGGCTTCTGTTTAGCCAGTCCCGCCTCTTTCCGCAGGCACTGCAATATTTCCACGCAGCGCTCCAGTTAGCAGAAAAACTCCGGTCTCTGGAAAGGATCGCCAAGATCCATAATAACATCGGGGAAGTGTACCGGAAGCAGGGCAATTATCGCCAGGCTCGTTACCACTTCGGGAAAGCGCTTGCCGCTTTTACAGCATTACAATTCACCGGTCCTGAAAAAGCAGCCGTCTTAGCCAACGTTGGACTTACGTTCAAAGCAGAGGGAAAATTAGACACTGCGGAACGCGTGCTCCAACTGGCACTTCGCTTCTTTACTCCGCCGACACCAGAACTTCTGGTAGGAATCCATATTGCCTTAGCTGAAATTGCTCTTGAGCGCGGCGCCATTGACCGCGCTGCCGAATCGATCGATGCTATCGCCCCACTCATCGATGATCCGGGACTGTGGGAATATGCAGCTCCGTACTATCGCATCGCAAGTCAAATTGCCGCTGCCCGCCATCAATTTGATAAAGCCTATCAACAGCTCCGGGTAGCAGCCGAGAAAGAACAGGCGTTTCAGCATCAACAGCAACAGCAGCTTTTTGCTGAACTGCAATTCAAACATCAATTAGAGCAGGAACAGGTTCAAATTGCTACTCTCCGCAACCAGAATCTGGAACTGCTCCAACTGGTCGAGCAACTCCATACTGCTAATGATCAGCTCCAACAGCGTTCGCACCACATCAGTAATATGCTGCACCTGATCGCACACGATCTAAAAAACCCCTTATTGAGCATCCGCCTTCTGTTCTATCGCCTCCAGAAAGCGCTTGAGACAGGACAGGAAAATCCTCAAGCATTGCTCCAGCAAGCTGAGCAACTGGTAGAAACAATGCAGCACTTGATTGCAGAAACACTTGAACAGGTTCGCGCAACGCCTGAAGCTGGACTTCCGAACTGCACAACGCTCCATTTAGCACAAATGATTGAACCGCTGGTGAAGCAATATATGCCGATGGCAAAAGCAAAAAACGTTTCCTTAGCAGTCCACATCCACGATCCCCAACTGACTTTGTGTGTCATTCCATTCTGGGTGAACCGAATTCTGGATAATCTGCTGTCGAATGCGCTCAAATATACCCGCGTTGGCACAACGGTCACGGTGCGGACCTTCGTTGCTGACGCTCAATGCGCCATTGCCATTACGGATCAGGGTCCCGGTATCGCTCCGGAAGAACAGCAACGTCTGTTCCAGCGATTTACCACCCTTTCAGCAAAACCCACAGGAGGGGAAAGCAGTTCTGGAATCGGTCTCTATCTCTCTCAACAACTGGCAGCACTGATGCACGGGCGCATCACTGTCGACAGTACCGTTGGTGTTGGCTCCACCTTTACTCTCTGGTTCCCTCTTTAAATCTTCGGCGCCAGAAGCCACCAATCAGCATTCCGCCAACAATCACCAGACTTCCATACGCCACCCAATCTCCCCACCGCAGATACAGGGATGTTCCTGTTGATAATACCACGCTCTGTACCAACACTCCCTGCTTCCCATCCGGTATCTGCGCCACAACCTCGCCGCTGGGCGCAATGATCCCGGAAATACCCGTGTTTGCACACCGGAGCACGACCCGCCGCGTTTCAATCGCCCGCATTCTGGCAATCTCAAAATGCTGGTAAGGACCGGGCGTTCCGGAAAACCAGCCGTCGTTGGTGATAATCACCAGTGCTTCTGCTCCTTTGCGAACAAATCCTGCAACAAACCGGGGAAAGATGGACTCAATGCAAATCACAGCTCCCAGCCGCAGGGTATCGCTATGGCGGGTTCGCAGCCATAGTATGTTCTGCCGACGTCCCTTTGCCCACGACGAAATCCCAACGCCCCACTGAATCCAATCTTGCAGGAAAAAGAGCACTTCCGCGTATGGCACGTGTTCCGCAAAAGGGGTCAAACGTATCTTATGATACGTCTGATAATCTGCCGCTCCGGGCTGTAAGAGAAGCACCGCATTAAACGTTTCATACCACAAGTTACTGCCCTGTAACTTCCGGGCACCCGGCGTGGGCGGCGCTTGATAGAAGACCAGATCCGGGAAGCCGGTCAGGACAGCAATACCAGTAGAATCCACCCAGCGCCGGAGCCGGAAAAATTCTGTGCGATACCGTTGCCACGTAATCCAGAACGGAATGGCTGTCTCGCTCCAGATCGTGAGATCCGGCTGGCGTGAGGATGTCCGAAGTGCCGAATCCAGCAACTGGATGTGCCGTTGAATGTTTTGCCAGGGTTTCAGCGTTTCCCACTTCCGCCACGGATTGATATTCGGCTGAACAATGGCAACCGTGAGCCGCTTGCCGGAGTGGTGGGCAAAAGCCTCCAGTCGATACGCCCCATAGGAAGCGGGCAGCAAGATAGCAACGCCCCAGCCCAGCAGGAACCAGCCGCTCCGACGCCACTGTCCCCGTATAGCTGCGGATACTCCTTTCCAGAGCAGCACATTCAGCAGCACGATCCATCCACTGACGAGCCAAACACCACCAATATCTGCCATTTGCACCCCGGCAAGCCACGGCAGCCACAGATTGCCGAGGGCAAGCCACGGATATCCCAGATCACCAAGACTGTGCAGCCATTCAAAAGCGATCCAGAGCAACGGCAAACTCCACAGTGCCAGCGACGTCCCCCAGCGGCGGTGTAACATCCACCATCCCAGCCAGGGGAGGGTAAAAAACAGGGGATGGACCAGCCAGACCAGCACACCGGAAAGTCGGAGAAAGGGATCCGCCTCGACCTGCCAGCTTCCAATCCACCAGTTAGCAACGCCGTGGTAGAAAAAGAACGCCAGGTAACTCCATCGAAACACCTGCTGCCATCGTCGCGCTTTCTGGAGCGCCCACAGTACGGGCAATAATGCACCCAGACTCAAGAACCATCCCTCAGGGAGCACGAATGCAACACCCAGCAAGCTACCGCCCAGAATCAGAGCATTGTAAACACCAACCATACTCTGCGGCTGCCGCCACCGATTGCACCATCGCTTCATACTGCTTTCCCTCTGACTGACTGCTCCAATCGCACAGCAGTACGACGAACTGACCACCACGCCCGAATTGCTAAGGTAACGAGAATCATTGAACCACCCACAACAGCGTATGGTCCGGGCACTTCACCCACTGCCAGATATGTCCAGATCGGATTCATCAATGGTTCCAGCATTGGAATGAGCACTGCTTCCAGTGCGCTCACCGAGCGGATCGCGATACTGTACAGCACGTACGGAAGTCCCAACTGAAACACTCCCAGCAGAACCAGTGGAAGCCACGCATCCGATGGCGGTAGTGTCCACTGCACAAAGGGCAAACACAGCAGCACCGCTATGCCGTTTCCAATCAAAATGGACTCCATCGGCGCAGCATCTTTTTGCTTGCGCAACAGCAGTGCGGTCAACCCAAAGCAGATGCCACTGACAATCCCCAGTACGTTGCCCAGCAACTGCCCGGATTCCAGACGATCGAAGAAGAACAGCACCATTCCAGCACAAACGATGAGCACACTTACCCAGTCAAAAACTGTCGGCTTTTCACCAACGATCCACGCAGAAAGAATTGCCACGTACAACGGAGCGGAGTACTGCAAGACAATCGCATTCGCTGCCGTCGTCATCTTGGTTGCCAGCACAAAAAACACAACGGTGCCAGCATACGCTCCAGCAGCAGCCAGTTGAAAAAGCGACCAGCGAAATCGAACCGTTCGGACCGCCAACCAGACGACGGGAAGGGCAATCAGACTCCGGGCTGCTGCGATGTTAATTGGTGACCAATGAATCAGCTTAACCAGAAAGCCGCTGGTACTCCACAGAGCAGCAGTGATAACCAACAGCAACACTGCCCGATGCGAAGAGTCTCGCCCTGCTCGATTGCTGTACACGACGGTGATCGGTTATCGCAACTGTTTCCGGAGATCTGCTACGGTACTTTCCAATTCCTTCAGAGTTCGGTCGATCCGGCTGCGGGTATCTTCAATCAGGGTGTCGACTTTTTCCCGACTTTCTTCCAGCAGCGACTCGATCCGTTTCTTCTGATCCCGGTAGAGTCGCTCCGACCGATCAGAGATTCGCTCCCAGAGTTCTTCCACTCCTTCCCGAATGTCCTCGCGCAGCTCATCTCCCGACTTGGGTGCCAACAACAGAGCGGTGATTGCGCCTGCTAATCCTCCCAGAAAAACACCTGCGAACAATCCCTTTGCAAAATCCTGTTGTGCCATTGCTATGCTCCTTCTTTGTTTTGCGTTGCCTGTTCATCATTCTTTTGCTGAGCATCCTGGACGGTTTCTTCTTCAGGAGCTGCTGCTTCCGCCTGCACTTCCGATTGGAAGGTCTCCGCTGCTTTCTGTGCTGCCTCTTTGAGCGTGTCAATATTCTGTTGCAACTGCACCTCGGCTTCTTTTACCCGCTGCCGTGCTGCCTGCATCAATCGCTCTGCTTCAGCGATCAGCTTTTCCGCCTCTGCCTTTGCCGAACCAACAACCTCTTCAGATTTTTTTCGCCCCTCATTCATCAACACCTGAAAACTCCTTCGCTTCTCGCCGAACAGTTGCTGGGCTCGCTTTGTAACGTCTTCATAGAGTCGCTCCGAATGGTGAGCGATCTCACTTCGCAACTCCTCTCCTCGCTTGGGCGCTAATAACAATGCCGTGAGCGCCCCGGCAACGCCGCCAATAAGGGCGCCAAAAGCAAAACCTTTGTGGAAATCATCCCGTGCCATCATCGGTCTCCTGTTTTATGAAACGACCCGCTTCCATATGCGTATCCTCAACAACGGTAAAGTGTGGATAACGATCCTGCGCCACCAGAATGAGGTCACAAAATTCCCGCGCAGCGCCGTAGCCTGCGGCTGCCTGCGTTACGTAGTCGACACGTTCTTTCACAGCAGTAACCGCATCGGCGGGACAGGCAGACACCCCAACCGCTTGCATTGCGGGAATATCGTTTACGTCGTCACCCATATACGCAACGGCATCGAGCGTCACTCCCGCTTTCTGCGCTATCCGCCGCACTTCCTGCAATTTATCGTGCACTGACAACACGACATAATCCACCTGAAGCTTCTCTGCTCGACGCAGGGCAATAGAGGAAGATTCTGCCGTCACAAATGCCGTTTGAATCCCTGCTTGGCGCAGCAGTGTAATGCCCATTCCATCTTTGACGGAGAACCGTTTCATCAGCTCACCGTCACTACCGTAATACATACCGCCATCCGTCAGCGTGCCATCGACGTCAAACACCACCAGCCGTACCTTTTCAAACTTTCGGCGCAAATTTGGCAAAATGTTTAACGTCATTGAGCATTTTCCGGCATCAATGGTACAAGTTATGTTTGCACGTTGTGGTAAAGGACAACTACTGATAGTGCTTATTGTAGCAACGCTGATTCGTTGCTCCCCTGATCGATCTTTGCGGGAGGTTGCAACACGAGATACTGGACGTCACAGTGACGCAGGTGCTGTCGTTCTTCCGTCTTTTTCTGGCGATTCCGCCTATTTCTGGATCCAGCAACAACTCCGATTTGGTCCAAGAGTGCCGGGGACTCAGGGACATCGTCAGTGTCGGGACTTTCTGGTGCAACAGCTCCGTCGGTGGGCGGATACTGTGTGGATCCAGCGCTTTACGTGGGAACTCTATGGCACAACGTATGAATTGAGCAACATCATCGCCCGGTTTCAGCCACATCATCCCAAGCGCATCTGGCTCACCGCCCACTGGGATACCCGCCCCTTTGCTGATGAAGATCCCAACCCAGCCAATCGAACGAAACCAATCCCTGGCGCCAATGATGGGGGAAGTGGTGTTGCTGTTTTGTTGGAACTGGCTCGAATTTTTGCCCACCATCCGCCGGCTGTCGGCATCGACATCGTCCTCTTTGATGCAGAAGATATGGGCAAATCTTCTGACTTAGAGCGCTTCTGTATCGGATCCCAGTATTTTGCTGGAACATTGCCCATAGGAAGACCGGTCTATTCGATCAATCTGGATATGGTGGGCGATCATACTGCAAGGTTCTTGCTGGAAGAGAATTCGATGAAAGCAGCACCAGAGTTGATGCACCAGTTGTGGCAAATTGGTAGTAGCCTTGCACCTCAGCATTTTGTGTTTGAATCTGGACCTCCCGTCTTTGATGACCACGTGCGCCTTATTGCTGCGGGGATTCCGGCTGTCAACATCATCGATCAGTTGCTCATCGGTCATCAGGATCCCGATCCCCGGCGACACTACTGGCACACGCTCAACGATACCATCGAAAACATCAGTCCGGCTACCCTGAAAGTGGTTGGACAAACGGTGCTCCAATGGGTGTATCACGTTCAATGAAGGCTCCAGCGTGCTACCAAGTAACGTTCGAATGTCCGGAAAGCCAACGAGAGCAACTCTACACAATTCTTGCGTTAATGCCGGTGCTGGGGACTGAAGAATCGGATGATACCATTGTCGCCTACTTTCAGTGGGAAGGATCTACCGAGCAGCTTTTGTCAGCACTATCTGAACACCTGACCGCAATGCCCGGCATCGTGCTGCGCCATCCTGTGCCATATCAGGAACAGGACTGGTACCGCCAATGGATTGGAACATTGCAGCCAATCATCGTTTCTGACCGAATCGCGGTAGTACCGCCAGAAGTAGAAACGGTGCTGGACCGTCCTATCACCCTGATCATTCCGCATCGGGCAACATTTGGAACCGGACAGCACGCAACAACGCAACTCTGTCTTCAATTACTGGAAAACATTGTTGCGCCTGACCAACAGTGGCTGGACGCCGGTACTGGGACAGGTATTCTGGCTATTGCCATTGCCCGGCTCGGTGCCCGTGGAGTCATCGCGGTCGATAGTGATCCGGCTGCTATTGCGGAAGCACAGGAAAACGCACAAAACAATGGCATACAGAACATCGAGTTCTCTTGTGCTGATCTCCTCTCTTTCCCTTTTCCATCAGTGGACGGCGTTGTTGCAAACCTGTACCTGCACCTCCACCAGCAGCTTCTGCCACAGTACGAACGCGCCCTTGCGACCGGCGGCCATCTCATCTGCTCCGGTGTTTTGCAGCAGGACCAAGCAGAACTGGTAGCGCTGCTCCGTCAGCATCGCTTCGAGCCAGTGGAAATTCGAGAACGTCAGAATTGGATCGCCGTATGGAGCCAAAAACAGTAGACAGCTATCGATGCTGGCACGTTCCGGTTGCTACCGGACAACCGAAAACTTTAGCAGCCGTGGACATTGGCACTAACACGGTGCTGTTTGCCTGTGTTCGGTGGTCAGCAAATGTTTTCGAACTGGTGTGCGACTACCACCGAATCGCCCGATTGGGCGAAGGCATCCAGGAATCGGGAGCAATTAGTGAAGCAGCGCTCCAGCGAACAGTTCGTATCCTCCGGGAATACCGGCAGCTATGTGAAACTCACCATTGCACCGCAATTGCTGCTGTGGCAACCAGCGCGCTGCGGCGAGCGACGAATCGCTCTGTAGTTCAACCTCAACTGGAAGCAGCGCTTCAATCCCCTATTACGATCATCAGCGGCGAAGAGGAAGCGATGCTCACTTACCGGGGATCTGTTGATCCCGAAACACCCTCGCAACGCTGTGCTGTCCTGGACATTGGGGGTGGCAGCACCGAGGTTGCTACCGGCCGCGGATGGACTCCTGATGCTTTGTGGAGTCTGGAGATCGGCGTTGTGCGGCTCACCGAAAAATTCTTTCCTGATTTTCCACCAACGGATGCTCAGAGAACAGCGGCACAGCAGGAAATTCGGCGCAAACTCCAATCGCTTCCCCCACAGGATCCCGGTCACGTTTTTGCCGTCGGCGGAACTCCAACCACTCTGGCAGCCTTAGCACTTCGGCTTCCTCGTTTCGATCCTGCTGCGGTGCACCACTACCACCTTTCGGTCGAGCAGATTGAGCATCTTGCAGCGTGGATATTTCGCCAGCCGCTTGCGACGCTCCAATCCCATCCGGTTATCCATCCTGATCGCGCCGATGTGCTTCCAGCCGGTACCCTGATTTTGCTGGAGTTTCTTCGCCACACCCGGACTCCCCATTGCATCGTCAGTGCGCGTGGTCTCCGGTTCGGTGTGCTTTTGCAATTAGCTCATTCGCTGAGCAATGCTTCAGCCTCTTTTCCATCGGAAGGACCATAACAATGGGGTAAGGTGGATCCTCATCACTTCATCGCTTGCCTGCCTGCCACTGCTCCTGTACGGACAGGACACAACGCTACAGATGCAGACCACTTTCGAGCGTTTTTTCTCCACCCTCTCTCTGCAATCACACCTATACCTGCAATGGCGCTCTCCACAGGTCGCTGTAAACTTCAGCAACCGGTATCAGGGCTCCACAATTCTGGATATTGCGCGCAATACCAGAGATCAGAACACATCCACCCTTCGCCTGCGCTGGCAATTTTCCCCCTCACTCTCCTTGGTCACTCGCAGCGATTTCTGGTTGATTTCTGACTCTCAGGCGCAGCCGCTGAATCGGCGTCTGCAATTCGCTGCGCTCCCCGGCATCCGCTGGCACCCTGCTTCGCCTTCGCTTTCCCTCTGGGGCGGGGCAGGTATGGTCTTTTCCACGCAGTTCGGTAAAAATGAATACGCTCCAGCCATCGGTGTCGAGGGACAGGTGCAGCTTCTCTGGGATTCGTACATTTTCCATCTGAAAACGCAGGGGCAATGGAGCTGGTTTTCGGAACGGCAGAATGGCTTCTGGTCAACAAACGTTTCTATCGAAACAGGCACCCGGCGCAACCAACTGCACCTTGGTGGCGCCACGGAAATTGCCCGGCGTGACTATTATCTTCCGTTTGGCTCTGAACCGGTTTTGCTGATCGAGCAGCGGCAGGAGCAGCGTCATAGTGCCACTTTGCAGCTCCACTATGTTTTCAGTCCCACACTCCGCTCAACTTTTCGGACCAACTGGAGCATTTTTACTATCGAACGGCGATACAATCGTTTCCTGGCTCCCTTTTCTGAAACGGCACTTCTCCGCAGCTTGCAGCGGCAGCGGGCATTCTTACAGCTTCAGTTGAATGGCGCACTGGGCTCCAGACTTCGTTTTCAAACAACTTTAATGCTCCAGTACCACGCTGACGACGAAAGTGCCCGATCCACTGGTTTTTCCATCACAGCAGCAGATCTTCGGCAGTGGCAGCAACGTGCCAACTTTATGGATTTTCAGCAATCAGACCGGCAGCTTCAAGTGCAACTTTCCTTTGCGCCAACTGATGATGACACGGTGCAACTCCGCAGCTTCATCTCATTGCTGCAATATGACACGCCGGCTGAAAGCAATGTGGATGACCGGGATGAGCTCCGGTGGAACGCAGCTCTGACATTTTTTCACCGCCACTCTTCGCTGCTCCGTTTTCAGCTTACCACTGGCATTAACTTCCACCATCTGGTATATCTGAAAGCGGCGCGTAGCGCACAGAATTATCGGGAATACAAACTGCATTTGATTCCTTCGGTTCGCTGGTCTCTTCCCCGATTCTCTCTTGCCGCTCGATTCTTCATCACTGCCCATTATGTGGTCTACGACTTTGAAACCCTCTCGCAAACCCCGCGCAGCTACAGCATTCGGCAAATTGGCTATCAGGATTCTCTGATCTGGAAACTTAATCCACGAACGTGGCTACTCTTCCTGCCAGCGATTCGCTACGCAGAACGTGGCATCCTGTTCTGGAATCAATTTGCTGAGCATCCCGACACTCGAACGTACGAACACGAATTATTGCTGCTTTTCTACCGCCGCCTTGCACCATCCCTCACTGGTGGCATTGGCGTTCGGTGGTTCCACTTACAGCAACACTCGATCAGCTCACCGGCGCTCCAGCAGCGATCGAGCGTCTTCGGACCTCAACTGGACTGGCGATTTCGCATAGATGAGCACAATGCCCTCCTGCTTCGCGGATGGTACGAATTACATTGGAACAACGAGAAGCTCGTTTTACAGCGACCGCAGTTACGCTTAGAAGCGAAGGTGCAACTATGATTCAACTTCGATTTGCCAGTATTCCCGCAAATGTGCATCGAGTAAAGGATTTGCTCCAGCGCATTGAAGAGACGTACCAGACCACGCTCTCCGAGGATGCCCGCTACCGGCTCATCATCGCCGTCAGCGAGGCAATCAACAATGCGATCGAGCACGGCAGCAGGGATCAGGAAGGAGCAATGGTAGAAATTCGATCGGAACGTCGGGATCGTGGCCTCTATGTCTGGGTCATCGATGAAGGCTCTGGTTTTGAACCTGCCGACTTGCCAGATCCCCGAACCGAAGAACAATTGCTCAGCGAGCGTGGACGTGGCATTCTGTTGATGGAAAACCTGGCTGATCGTTTGCGGTTTTATCAGTCGCCGGAAGGATTTGTGACGGAATTGTGGTTCGACAACATCTTTCAATAAAAGAAGGCACAGCAGCGACGCTGTGCCTTCTGTCTCCAGACTTTTCACGACATCACTTACCGCACCGATTCAATCATATCTGCAATGATCACGTTCCAGCCACCACGGCTGCGGATCTGTCCAACAATCCCCACCGGTGCACCTGCAAACTTCGCCAATTTCTTTCCAGCATAGCTTCCATCTGGATGATAGACCAGATACAGCGTATTATGCGCAAGCACCCCAATAGGTTGTCCACGTTCCACCAGTTTCAGTGCCTGCTGCCGGTCGAGTTTCCCACTGCCACCGGTAAGCACCTGCGCAATGTCCACAACGTCACCAATGAGAGGATTCGCCGGCGATCCCAGAGGCTTCGCCGGCTTGGTCGGTTGTGGTTCTGCACTTTCCGCTTTTGGTTTTTCAGCCGTTGCCTCCGCCGCCTTCTCTGTAGGTTGTTCCTCTACAG
>JALWJX010000049.1 GCA_026996895.1 Candidatus Kapaibacterium sp. | reverse complement strand
AGCAACGGTCGAGCCAACACCCAGTTTACTTTTGACCCATACCCGCCCTTTGTGTGCCTCGACTATCCGTTTGACAATCCACAGTCCCAATCCGGTGCTAACCTCACCACCCGTTGGCTGCGCACTGAGTCGAACACCTCGCTGAAAGGCTTTTTTCAAATCCTCTTCCGTCAACCCTACCCCTTCGTCCTGTACCTCTACAACTACCCGATCATCTTTCACATACGCCCGGACCCGCACTGTTGTGTCCTGTGGTGAATACTTGATCGCATTGTTAATCAGGTTATCCAGCACCTCCTCGATTTTGGGAATATCCATTTCCACCTCTGGAAGATCGTCGGACAATTCCAGCAGCACCGTGATCTTCTTCTCCTTCGCTGCTACCCCATTGCGTCGAGCAACTGTTCGAATTACTTCCGCAATTTGGTAGGGCGTAATGTTGAGCTCTAAGCTCGATGCCTCCAGTGCCAGCACTCGCGAAACCTCCTGTGCAATTTGAAAGAGACGGGTAGAAGTTGTAATAATGTCCTCCATAATTTCCTGCTGCTCCTGCGCTGTTAGATCATAAGAGCGAAGTAGTTCAACCAACCCTTTAATCAGCGCCGCCGGGTTCTTGATGTCGTGTACCAGCATTGCCAGCAATTCTTCTTTCTCTTTCTGAAGTTCCTCCAGGCGCCGGGCATGCTCTAAAACTTTCTCTTTCTGTTGCTCCAGCTCTTTGTTCACACTTTCCAATTCCTGAGTTCGCTTCTGCAATGCATCAATTTGCTGCTGCAAATACTCCAGCTGCGCTTTGAGCGCCGCATTTTCCTTGAGAAGTTTTTCCAGATCGTGCTTCAGATGTTCTACCATACTTCTATTCCTTTGTTGCTGCAATTGCCGGGCTTTGAGAAGACGCTGACGATTCCGCTTCTGCCCGCGGGCAAACTGGACGCCAGCAATAGCTAAGAGCAAAACACCAATTCCTACAACGATCGGAATCCACAACGATACTGAGGTTCTACCTTGTACCGCTTCCTCCGCTTTCTGAGCATTGCGTTCCGGTTTGCGAGTTTCCCTGGGTAACGACAAAAGCGTCCCTTCCACCTCCGCCAGCGCACTATCAACCCGGAAGCGAACCACCGCTGGCGTCGCTTCCCATTGTTCAATCGGCGAAAACGCCTGGACAATGAACGTGTACTCGCCGTTAGGCAGATTGGTATAGATCCGCACAGTAGAACGGTAAGCATCAACCCGTTCAGCACCATCAGAGGCTCGGAGGATCCCTCGAAAGAGTAACGGATCACGACTGGTATCACCAATGACCTCGCATCCATAGTGAAAAGCGATGGAATCATTCGGCGCAATCAACAGGTCATCCCATTTGTCCGGCGGCACTTCTCGACCATTGATCTTGATTGCCGTAATGCGCGTAATACGCAGCACACTATCTGCCGATGGAGCTTCCTGTCCATACAGTGGTGCTATGCACAGAAGTAATGTCAGCCACCACCATCGGCGCAGTACCTGCTTACGTCCGAAGTCGCGGATCAGTCGCATCTCGCAAAGCATCTCCGATTAAATTGTACGCTGCAACGGTAATAAAAATCATCAAACCGGGAAAGACGGCAAGCCACCAGGCAGAAATATTGACTCGCGAGCGCGACAGCAACGAACCCCACGTCACTACCGTCGGTGGTACCCCAAATCCCAGGAAGCTCAAAGCAGACTCAATCAGCACTGCACTGGCAATTCCGAAAGCAGCCGTCACCAGCACAGGCGCAAGCGCATTGGGCAGAACGTGTCGAAAAATGATGCGTGCTGGCGAATAGCCCAGCGCTGTGGCGGCGGTCACAAAATCCAGATTCCGTACTCTCAACACTTCGCCACGGGTAAAGCGGGCAATACTGGTCCATCCTGTCAAGCCAATCAACGCCATCACCAGCCACAAACTTCCTTCCTGTACCATTGCCACAACGGTGATGATTAAAAAGAAGGTCGGCAACGTCATAAACAACTCGATCAATCGGGAAATGACAATATCCACCCACCCACCATAAAAGCCTGCCAGTGCTCCCAGCAAAATTCCTATCGCCAGGGCAATACCCATTGCAACAAAGCCAATGGAAAGAGCATACCGCGATCCGTGAATCAACCCTGCCAGCACGTCGCGCCCGATGTCATCGGTACCCAGCCAGTGTTTCGACGACGGCGCCCGATCCTTGAGACTGAACAGCGTCTTATCCGGCGTATTCGGATGGTAGGGAACGGGTGGAAAAATGCTCCAATCATACGGCAACTCTTTCCAATTTGCCAACACAAACTCTTTTTCCCACCGTGCCAGTCCTAAATCCACCAGATATTCCTTCAGAATCGGGAAGATAATCGTCCCTTTGTACGATGCCACGATCGGCTTATCATTTGCCAGAAAATCAGCAAAAATGGCGATCAGCCCCAGCGCAACCACGATATACACAGAGCCTACAGCAAACACATTCTTTTTAAATTGTCGAACCACGTATTGCCAGTAATTTTCTGCCGATTCCGTTTGCTGCTGCGTTGTTTGCTGCTCCTGCACACTCATCGCCATTACGCTGTTTTCTTCCCAAAAGCAATCCGGGGATCAACAATGGAATACAGAATATCGGCAACCAGGATGCCAAACAACGTCAGGAACGCGGAAATGGTAAACACCGCCATAATCACTGGATAGTCACGCGCAACCAGCGCTCGAAAGGATAATTCTCCCATTCCGGGAATGCTAAAGATGGTTTCGATAATCACGCTGCCGCCGACCAGCATCGGGAAAACACCTGCCAGCAGCGTAATAATCGGGATCAGCGAATTCCGCAGCGCGTGTTTGTAAATGACGGTTCGGCTATCCAGTCCCTTTGCATAGGCAGTGCGGATATAGTCCTGCCGAATTGTTTCCAGCATCGCACTCCGCATCTGTCGGGAAATAAAGGCAAAGCTGCCGTACGTATAGACCAGCATTGGCAGCGTTAAATGCCAGGCATAATCCAGGATTTTCCGCAGCAGGGGCCACTGCTCGCTAAAATTGATAGAGCGCAACCCACCGGTCGGAAAAATCGCAAGAAATTCTGGATTGCACAAAAACGTGATTGCCATTGTCCCCACCCAGAAGGTCGGCAACGAATACAGCGCGAAGAGGACAAAGGTCGAAATTCGATCCCAGAGCGTATTTGGATGCGTTGCTGAATAAATGCCCAGAGGAATAGCGATCAGGTAGGCAATGATGACAGACAGCACATTCATACTCAGCGTTACCGGCACCCGCTCCAGAATTTTATCCACCACCGGGCGGTTATCCTGAAAAGATTTGCCAAATTCCAGGGATGCTAAATCCTGGAGCCACAGCCAGTACTGCTTCCACAGTGGTTCATCCAGATGCCACTGTTTGCGAATCATTTCGATCATTTTCTCATTAAGCTCCCTGCTTCCTGCCAGGCTTCCTTCTGCCCCAATGCCAACTTTCAGTTGGGCAGGATCTCCCGGCGCCATTCGGCTAATGGCAAATGTCAAGATGGTAATCAAAAAGAGCGTCAACACAAACAATGCTATCCGCTTCACAAGGTATTGTACCATATTCTTTCGTGCGCCGTTACTGCCACTTCGTTCTAAAACGCATCTGGTAAGTGCCGAAGCTGCACCTGCCCCTTGTGTATGTCAATGCTAATCACATCGAACCGACACGCAGCGTCCTCAATGCCATATTCTGTCAAAAACGCAACTGCTAATTTACGCAATTGGGTTTGTTTAGCCAGCGTTACCGCTTCTTCCGGAAGGCCAAACCGGTGGCTGCGACGCGTCTTTACTTCCACGAACACCCAGATGTCGCCATCTCTGGCAACAATATCAATCTCGCCGAATCTCCCATAGCGATAGTTCCGCTCGATGATTTCATACCCCTGCTCCTGCAAATACCGGGCAGCATACTGCTCCCCCCACGCTCCAATCTGCTGCTGCTTTCGATGCCACTGCCTGCCTTCCCGATCTTCCTGCTGCATCTTCGCTTTTCAGTCACCCTTTATTCCTGCCCATCGACCACGGCAGCAAATGAACGTTGCGGCGTTCTTTGCAACGTTATTGTGCCTTCTGATACCGCAGCAACTGAATATTCACCTGCGTTTCGTTATACACCGTCGATGCCATTTGCATCTGTCCCTCCACACTGATGTCCATATCCACCGTGCTGCTTCCCTGCACGCGCTCCACAATTGCTTCCGGCAATCGCACCGTATACGTTTGCTCCGCTGATACCGTTCCCTCCATATGCATCTGCATTCCGTGCTGATTCTGATCCCCTTTGATCGTTAACTCCTCCGCCTTAAACTGAATGAGCACCTCATCGGCTGTCTTTTTCAACACTTTCCACGTCACCATCCCCAACACTGAATCCGCATTCATACGGAAAAACCGTTTCCCGGCTTTGTGAGTTACTTCGCCTTTCGCCAGGAGATCCGCTGGAAATGAAGGGAATATTTGCTGTCCCAGCAAAGAGCCGGTCCGCAACATTTGCACTAAGATTGGATTTTGCTCTGCCCCCTCTACCGTATCAACTAATTGCACATCCTTTGGCGTAACAAGATACTGCGCCGTGATGGTTGCATTGGTGCTGGACGCCATCATTGCACTCATTTCCTCTGGGAGTTTGAAGTGAGCATACCGAACCATAATTCGCAGACTATCAGGTTGATAATGCTCCATCACCGCGATGGTAACCTGATACTCAATCGGCATATCCATTGTTTGCTGCCCCATTGCACCTTCCATCTCCATACTCATATCCAGCTTCACCTGATACACCAGTGTATCCCCTTTAGATAACTTCGGGAACAATGGCGAAGTATCCAGCGGAGGTCCTGCGAAGCTGGCAAAACTGGAACAACAGACAAAAGCCAAAATCAATACAAACCACTGCTTCATCTGCATTGCGCTTCCTTTCAATTGTTCAAAATGTGTTTATGGGTTAGAACAGCCCGGTTATATTGCCCTGATCATCGATGGTAATACGCTCAGCCGCTGGCGTTCTTGGCAATCCCGGCATTCGGAGAATATCACCGGTTAGCGGCACTAAAAATCCAGCACCAGCAGAAATCACAATATCGCGCACCGTCACCAGAAAGTCCTTGGGGCGTCCAAGCAACTTAGGATTATCCGACAACGACTGCTGCGTCTTTGCAATACACACTGGCAATTTATCATAGCCAAGCGCATAAATTCTCCGCAGTGCCCGCTTCGCTTCCGGACGATAGTCCACGGCAGCGGCACCATACATTTCTCGCGCTACCGTCAGAATTTTTTCTTCAACTGGTTGATCCAGTGAGTACAGGGGACGATATTCCGGCGTAACAGCATCGACGATTTCCACCACGCGGGCTGCCAGATCAGTCCCTCCTTTGCCACCCTGCGCCCAGAAATCCACCACAAATGCTTCGCACTGCTGATCAGCACAAATCTGCTTCACTGCTTCCAGCTCCTCAGGCGAATCCGTCGTAAACCGATTGATAGCAACGATCGG
>JALWJX010000048.1 GCA_026996895.1 Candidatus Kapaibacterium sp. | reverse complement strand
AGTACGGATTGGAGGCGAAGCAGGAAGGGGAGGAGGTGGTAGTGCGGTACGGGATTGGGCTCAGTGGAGCGGTGGAGGTGGTGTTGTATGACGGGTATGGGCGGAAGGAGGTGGTGATAGCGAGAGGACAGCAGGAGGCGGGGTGGAGAGAAGTGCGGGTAGGGACGGAGGGGTTGAGCAGCGGGCTACATTTTGTGCGTTTGCGGAGCGGGCGGTATATGAAGGTGGTACCGGTGTGGGTGGTGAAGTAGGGGGTGCCGTCTGGCTATCAGGACAGAGTTTCCTGTTTGCTGATAAGCACGTACGGCGTGCAATGTTGTAAGGGTACAGTATGCCGCTTTCCCTGAGAATGTTTCCCATTGCCAGCGCAACCAGGCGGTATGATTTTTGTACTTTTTCTGGAAAGGGCTGGTGAGGAGTAAAATACGGGAAGTGGTGGCTTGTTTCCGGCAACTTTTGTATATTGGAATTTCCGTTTTTGCAGCAGCAGAGATTTCCAAATGAGATGGTGGCAGTATAGTCTGGGCACGATCCTTTTTCTTGCATTATTTGCTGGATGCCGCACCCCGATGGTACAGCAGCGTTCCACGCCGCCGGTGGCGTCGGGGCGGATTACTCCCGTCGATGAGTTCTGGGAGCTGGATCAGCAGGAAGAGGGAGGAGCGCAGTATCAGGATGTTCTGAATATGACCTATGAGCTGGCACGTTTCCATTATGTGCGGGCTCTGGCGGCGATTGCCGATGGGGATACCACTGCGGCAGTGCAGTCGTTTGAACGGGCGATTCACGTACTCAGTACAGTGGTTGATGATCCCGGTGTCGAAAATGATGAGGCTTTTCTGGATTTGATGATTTCCGTGCTGGAGGATTACGAAACCTATATCCAGGACATCGATCGCTTACCGCCATCTGCGCCCATAGCAATTCTGCGGAAAAAAGTATTTGAGGCGATTGAATCGACCCAGCCAGACACCATTATTGTAACGCCATTGCAGCCACCTGCTACGGCTGGTGCCGGTGATACGCTGACTTTATGGCAGATGCCGCAGCCGCTACAGGTGCCGATGGATCAGAACGTTTATGTGAGGCGAGCGATCAACTTTTTCACTCGAAAGAAGGGACGGCGTTTCTTCCAGGTGTGGCTGCAGCGGAGTGGACGGTGGTTCCCGATGATGCGGCAGATTGCACGGGAAGAAGGTGTCCCGGAAGAGCTGGTCTTTTTGTCGATGATAGAAAGTGGACTGGATCCTTTTGCTGTCTCGCCAGCACAGGCAGTAGGATTGTGGCAGTTTGTTAAGAGCACCGGGAAATTGTACGGGTTACAGGTGGATTTCTGGGTGGATGAACGGCGGGATCCGATCAAAAGCACAAGGGCAGCATTTCGCCATCTGCGGGATCTTTACAATGAGTTGGGGGACTGGCATCTGGCACTGGCAGCATACAATTATGGGCTGCGCGGCGTGCAGCGGGCTATTCTGCGGAGTCGGAAGAAAAATCCCACTTTCTGGGAAATCCGGCGATGGTTGCCGCGCGAAACGCGCAACTACGTCCCGCTTTATATCGCTACTGCAACCATAGCAATGAATGCCGAACGGTATGGTTTTACGGACGTTTCATTGCTGCCGCCGTTCCAGTTTGATACGCTCCAGCTTCGAGAACCCATCGATCTGCTCCCACTGGCAAAAGCTGCTGATATTTCACTGGACACCTTGCGGATGCTCAATCCGGAATTGCGTCGGCTCTCAACGCCGCCGGTCGAAGGCGTGTATGTGTTGCGAGTACCGGTGGGAATGCGGCAATCGCTGCGGATGGCACTTGCGCAGATTCCGGATTCAGTGCGCCGCTCCTGGATCGTGCACGTGGTGCAGCCGGGTGAAACCGTGGCGCGGGTGGCAAATCGGTATGGTATTACGCCGTGGACCCTGATTGCTGCCAATGATTTGTATTTGCAGGGCAACCGGTTGCGTCCTGGACAGCAGTTGCGGATTCCGCGTTCGAAAACGTTGTTTGAAGCATTGCTCAAAGAGGAACGGGGCAATGTTCCGGTTGCGATTTATCATCGAATCCGGCGTGGCGAAACCCTGATTTCCATTGCTCGACGGTATGGGGTAACGGTCCGGCAATTGCGGCAGTGGAATGGATTGCGGTCCAATCGAATTATTGCGGGCAAAAAGTTGATCATCTATTTGCCGGGCGCTTCCCGGGTGGCGTGGCGATCGAAGTCATCGCGGCAACGTTCTGCTGCCTCACCTTCAACGGCTGCGCTGAAAGTAGTGAAGCATAAGGTGCGGCGAGGTGAGACGGTTGCCAGTATTGCCCGGAAATACGGGACAACTCCTGAGCAAATTCGGAAATACAACCGGCTGGATCGATCGTATCGGATTTACCCCGGACAGATTTTGAAGGTGCCAACAACTCGCGTTGTCTCCAGCACCGGGCAATCGCCCCGCTACCATCGGGTGAAGCGTGGCGAAACCCTGAGTCGCATTGCGCAGCGATACGGCGTGACGATCAGCGATCTTCGCCGCTGGAATCCAGGCAAAATCCGGGGGACAAAAATCATCGCTGGCTCCTTGCTGAAGATTTATCCTCAGAAGGAAAAGTCGTACGGTAGCACTGCCTCCAGCCGCAAGCCGGTGTACTACACGATTCGTCGAGGTGATACGCTGTATTCCATCGCTCGTAAATTCGGCACAACCGTGCGGAAGCTCCGTCAACTTAATCCATCCCTGAATCCCCGCAACCTCCGGATTGGTAAACGCATCCGCGTCCTCTGAGTTTTTCGAGAAACCGACCGGTACGTCTGGCTTGAAAAGCCAACCAGTGCGGGAAAACCAGGTTGCTCAGGTTTTAAAAATATCGCCAGAGTGAACAGAAAACTCGAAACAGTGCTGATCACAAAGCAAAGAGCAGGAAGTATCTTCGGTGAATTGAAGCGGGAAGAAGAATTACAGCAAGAAAATCGGAACATATCCGGGCGTGTAAATACTGCAATCCTGCTGGTAGCAGGTACGACAAAAAAGAAATTGGAGAGGCGGAACAGCTTGCTGCGGCGCAAGCCCGTTCTTAGAGAATGTATTTGCTCAAGTCTTCATCCTGGGCAATGCTGCTGAGTTTTTCGGTAACCTGCTCCTTCGTAATGCGAACTGTAGAATCTTCCAGATTGTCCGGAGCGTTGAAAAGAATATCTTCCAGCAACGTGCTGAGCACCGTATGAAGCCGGCGCGCACCGATGTTGGTGATTTCTTCGTTCACGTATGCCGCAATGCGAGCGATTTCCCGAATGGCATCATCGTCGAATTGCAGGGTTACACCTTCCGTCTTGAGAAGCGCCTGATACTGCTTGATCAGGGCGTTTTCGGGAATGGTCAGAATCTTGTAGAAATCTTCTTCGGTCAGACTGTGAAGCTCGACGCGGATGGGGAAACGTCCCTGTAACTCCGGGATGAGGTCGGATGGCTTAGCGACGTGAAAGGCACCAGAAGCGATGAAGAGGATGTGATCGGTTTTCACCGGACCGTATTTCGTCGAAACGGTTGTTCCTTCAACAATTGGAAGGAGATCCCGCTGGACGCCCTGGCGAGAAACATCAGGACCACTGCCGGTTGAGCCAGTAGTTGCGATTTTGTCGATTTCGTCGATGAAAATAATCCCGCTGGTTTGCGCTAAAAAGAGCGCTTCCTGAACAACCGCGTCCATATCGATCATCTTTTCCGATTCTTCGTTGAGCAACAGCGATCGAGCTTCAGCAATGGTTACTCTCCGCTTTTTCCTTTTCTTCGGGAATACACCGGAAAAAATTTCCTGAATGTTAATGCCCAGCTCGTCCAGACCGATGGGACCCATCATATGCATCGTAGGAACCTGCTCTCTGGTCAGTTCAATTTCAATGGCGCGATCATCCAGTTCGCCGGCACGGAGCTTTTGCCGGAAAACCTCCCGCGTATTTTGCGTTGTTTCGTCTTCCACTGTGCCAAAACTCAGCGTCGTGGGTGGTGGCGGAACTAAAAGATCCAGAATGCGTTCTTCCACCACTTTCTCGGCTGCTTTTCGAACTTCCTCGGTTTTTTGCTGCTTTACCATACTCACAGCTAAATCCACCAGATCACGCACCATTGATTCAACGTCCCGTCCCACGTAGCCAACTTCGGTGAATTTTGTAGCTTCCACTTTGAGAAAAGGAGCATTGGCAATGCGGGCAAGGCGACGGGCAATTTCAGTTTTGCCGACACCTGTCGGACCAATGAGAATAATGTTGTTGGGCATAATTTCTTCCCGCATCTGTTCCGGCACCAGCAGCCGGCGCCAGCGGTTGCGGAGGGCAATAGCAACCACCTTTTTCGCCTCGTCCTGACCGATGATGTATTTGTTGAGCTCTTTGACAATCTGCTGCGGCGTTAATACCGCCATTTTGCGAGAAATTTTTTCAAAGAGTTTTTTCTCTACGCCGTTCTGAGCCGCCATTGTCCGCTTCTCACTTGATTTCACAACTCTTCAATTGTCAATGCTGTATTGGTGTAGATACACAGATCGGCTGCAATTTGCAGCGATTGTTCCACAATTTCTCTGGCTGATAACGAAGAATGCTTGAGTAAGGCTTGCGCTGCCGCATAGGCATAAGGACCTCCGGAGCCGATGGCGATGACGTTGCTGTCGGGTTCCACGACGTCGCCAGTGCCGGAAATCAGAAACATTTTTTCCTTGTTCATTGCAATGAGCATTGCTTCCAGGCGGCGCAGGTACTTGTCCGTTCGCCACTCTTTCGCTAACTCGATAGCAGCGCGGGAAAGGTTGCCATTGTATTGCTGGAGCTTTTCTTCAAATTTTTGCAGCAACGTAAAGGCATCAGCCGTTGCGCCAGCAAATCCCACCAGCACGGAGTTGTTGAAAAGTTTGCGCACTTTGCGAGCATTTTTTTTGAGAATCGTTGCGTTGAAGGTGACCTGCCCATCCGCTCCAATGACGGCGTGACCATCTTTGAGGATGCCAATGACGGTTGTCCCATCGAATTGCTGCTTGCTTTGCGTCATTCGGGAATGCTCACTTTGTGAAAGACTTTCCAATGACGATTAACGGTCCTGATCTGGTAAAAGGTAACGTTGCAGTATTTTTTTGCGTTGCGTGAACTGTCGGTAGGTGCTCCGCAGAGGAATGGAGAGAAGGAAGGCGAAGAACAGCCAGCTAAAGTAGACCAGCAAAGCGATGGCGGAGGTTTCCAATATGCGGAAAGCAGCACCCAGCAGCATAAGGGGAACAATGGCAATGTAGGCAAAGAGGAAATAAAATCCCTGTTGTTGGTCTTTTTTCAGCAGATTGCGAGCGGTTAGCAATACTACTGCTAAGCCAATGCCGACAAGCGAAGCAAAGGCGCTGATCCCGTCGCTCAGGATGAGCAGCGCACTCATCGTTGCGTGGAGGAGAAAAATCAGCAACGTCAGTTGTAAGAATGTACGTCCAACGAATAACGATGACATCGTCAGTCCAATGCTTGTTTTCCGGAATTTCCTAAGATGCGTCGGCGGCGAGGATATTGTG
>JALWJX010000047.1:3804-5542 GCA_026996895.1 Candidatus Kapaibacterium sp. | reverse complement strand
GGGGTGTATGGCGGAACGGATCGGGAAGCGGTCGAGGTAAAGGTGAAGGATGTAGACGTTGGGGATCGGGTAGTGTGTGTGGCAGCGGGGAAGGAAGGAGACACGGTGCGCTTAGAGGAGTACTGTTTGCGGGATGCACGGGAGATCCGGCTGGGGAAGGAGTACGGATTGGAGGCGAAGCAGGAAGGGGAGGAGGTGGTAGTGCGGTACGGGATTGGGCTCGGTGGAGCGGTGGAGGTGGTGCTATATGACGGGTATGGGCGGAAGGAGGTGGTGATAGCGAGAGGGCAGCAGGAGGCGGGGTGGCGAGAAGTGCGGGTAAGGACGGAGGGGTTGAGCAGCGGGATCCATTTTGTGCGTTTGCGGAGCGGGCGATATATGAAGGTGGTACCGGTGTGGGTGGTGAAGTAGGGAGGAAGGCATCGTCTGACCGTCGAGGCAGGATGGTATGCTGCCCTGTACCTGAAAAGTACCGGCTTTCATCAGTTATCATTGTACCCTGAATACGTATGCTGGTGAACGCACGCTAAGACGGTGCTTCTGGTGGGAGAATGGGGGCGCTTTCACTCCGGCGGGCAGCGGGCACGAAATGTGAGGAATGGCTGATCGTTTAATGCTGCTGTGTGGAATGAAGGAGAGAGCCGAAGGTGATGGATATTCGGACGCTGTTGCAGCAGCGGATTTTGCTGCTGGATGGCGCTATGGGAACGATGATTCAGCGGTACCAGCTTGGTGAAGAGGATTATCGCGGAGAGCGCTTCCAGCACTTTGAGCAGCAGTTGAAGGGAAATAACGATGTGCTGGTGCTGACACAGCCAGAGATTATCTGGGAGATTCACCAGCAGTATCTGGAGGCGGGAGCAGATATTGTGGAAACCAATACCTTCAATGCCAACGCTATTTCCCAGGCGGATTATGGACTGGAATCCCTCTGCTACGAGATGAACGTTGCGGCTGCTCGCATTGCCCGAAAAGCGGTCGATCAGTGGAATCAGCGGACACCGGATAAGCCGCGATTTGTTGCCGGAGCGATGGGACCGACGAATAAAACGCTTTCGTTATCGCCGGATGTTGCTCGCCCGGCTTATCGCGAGGTGACCTGGCAGCAAATGGTGGAAGCCTATCGGGAACAGGCGCGGGGATTGCTGGATGGCGGCGTCGACTTGCTGCTGATTGAAACGGTGTTTGATACTCTGAACTGCAAGGCGGCGATTTATGCGATTGCGGAGCTGTTTGAGCGTGGCTATCGCCGGGTGCCGGTAATGATTTCTGGAACCGTTGTGGATGCCAGTGGTCGCACCTTGTCGGGACAAACGGTGGAGGCATTCTGGATTTCGGTGCAGCATACGCCGAATTTGTTGAGCGTGGGGTTGAATTGCGCGCTGGGTTCTGCGCAAATGCGCCCATTCATTGAAGAACTGTCGGCGATTGCTCACGTGTATACCAGCCTGTATCCGAATGCGGGCTTGCCCGATGAGTTTGGGCACTACCGGGAAACGCCGGAATATATGGCGCAGGTTGCGCGGGAATATGCGGCTGAAGGATTTGTCAACATCATCGGCGGGTGTTGCGGTACGACCCCTGAGCATATTCGGGCGATCGGTGAAGCAGTCCGTTCGTTGCCACCGCGAAAGCCGCCGGCGCGCCGGCGCACGCTGCAATTGTCTGGATTGGAGCCGCTGGTCTTTCGTCCCGATCTGAATTTTGTGAATATCGGTGAACGGACGAACGTTGCCGG
>JALWJX010000047.1:0-3794 GCA_026996895.1 Candidatus Kapaibacterium sp. | reverse complement strand
TACGAAGAAGCCCGGGAAGTCGCGCGGCAGCAGGTGGAGAATGGAGCGCAGATGATCGATGTGAATATGGACGAAGCGCTGCTGGATTCGGAAAAAGCGATGCGGACGTTCTTAAACTATCTTGCCACTGAACCCGAAATCGCCAGAGTGCCCATCGTGATCGATTCTTCAAAGTGGAGTGTGATCGAAGCGGGACTGCAGAGTACGCAGGGCAAAAGTGTTATCAATTCGCTGAGCCTGAAGGAAGGGGAGGAAGTGTTCAAGCAGCAGGCGCGGGAAGCGATGAAGTATGGGGCAGCGGTGATTGTAATGGCATTCGATGAACAGGGACAGGCGGATACGCTGGAACGGCGGATCGAGATTTGCCAGCGAGCCTACCGCATTTTAACGGAAGAAGTGGGATTTCCACCGGAGGACATTATTTTCGATCCCAACATCTTTGCCATTGCAACCGGCATTCCGGAGCACGATCGCTATGCGCTGGACTTCATTGAGGCGACCCGCTGGATTAAGCAGAACCTTCCCTTCGTTCGAGTCAGTGGCGGCGTGAGCAATCTCTCTTTTGCTTTCCGGGGCAATAATCGAATTCGGGAAGCGATGCACTCCGTGTTCCTCTACCACGCCATCAAAGCCGGAATGGATATGGGAATTGTCAATGCGGGGCAACTGGAGGTCTATGAAGAAATTCCAGAGGAGCTGCGGACACTGATCGAAGATGTGATTTTCTGTCGATCGCCGGAGGCTTCGGAAAAATTGATTGCCTATGCCGAACAGATGCGGCAACAGGGAGGAGCAAAAGAGGAGAAAGCAGAAGAGTGGCGTTCCCTGCCGGTCGAAGAGCGGCTCAAACACGCTTTGATTAAGGGGATTACGCAGTACATTGAGCAGGATGTGGAAGAGGCGCGGCAGAAGTATCCTTCGGCATTGTCCATTATCGAAGGTCCCCTGATGGATGGAATGCGCGTAGTGGGCGATCTGTTCGGTGATGGAAAAATGTTTCTCCCGCAGGTTGTGAAGTCGGCGCGGGTGATGAAAAAAGCTGTCGCCTATCTGGTGCCGTATATCGAGGCGGAGCGGAAGGCAGCGGGGACGCAGGAAGCAGCGGGTAAAATTCTTCTGGCAACAGTGAAAGGAGATGTGCACGATATTGGAAAAAACATCGTGGGAGTCGTGCTCCAGTGCAATAATTACGAAGTGATTGATCTGGGCGTGATGGTTCCCGCAGAGAAAATTATTGAGACGGCGAAGAAGGAACAGGTGGATATTGTGGGGTTGAGTGGTTTGATTACGCCATCACTGGATGAGATGGTGCACGTAGCAAAGGAGATGGAGCGGGCAGGACTGGATATTCCGCTGTTAATTGGTGGAGCAACGACGTCGCGAATGCATACGGCAGTGAAAATCGATCCGGTCTATCGTGCTCCTGTTGTACACGTGCTGGATGCTTCTCGATCGATCCCGGTCGTTTCTCAGTTGCTTTCGCCAGAGCAGCGAGGGGCTTTCATCGAAAAAATTCGGGCTGAATACGCTGCTTTGCGCCGACAGCACGCTTCAAAGCAGGCGGCGAAAGAATATGTGCCGCTGGCATTTGCGCGTCAGCATCGGTTTCGGTCGGATTGGGAAAAGATCGATATTGTGCGTCCCCGACGGCTGGGCATTACGGAGTTTTTAGCGTATCCGCTGGAGGAAATCCGGCGGTATATCGACTGGACCCCCTTCTTTTTGTCCTGGGATCTTCGGGGCAAATACCCGGCGATTCTGGAGTCGAAACGCTATGGAGAAGCAGCCCGGAAGTTGTTTGAGGATGCGCAGCGGTTGCTGGACTGGATCATTGCAGAGCAGTTGCTGGAAGCGCGAGCAGTGGTGGGTTTGTTTCCGGCAAACAGTCGAGATGATGACATTGAGCTGTACGCCGATGAAGAGCGTTCAGCAGTGGTAGCGGTGCTCCATACCCTTCGCCAGCAGAGTCGCAAAGTCGATGGAGTGCCGTATCTGGCGCTGGCGGATTATGTGGCGCCAATCGAAAGTGGGCGGATCGATTACGTGGGATTGTTCGCCGTCTCCACCGGTTTCGGTGTAGAAGAAGCGGTGCAGCATCTGGAGGCGCAGAATGATGACTATGCCGCTTTGCTGGTTAAATCCTTAGCAGATCGGCTGGCGGAAGCCTTTGCAGAGTTGATGCACGAAAAAGTGCGGAAGGAGTTGTGGGGATATGCTCCGGATGAGCAGTTGAGCAATGAGGAGTTGATCGCTGAAAAATACCGCGGGATTCGTCCTGCCCACGGCTATCCTGCGTGTCCGGATCATTCGGAGAAACGCACCCTGTTTGCTGTGCTGCAGGTTGAGCAGCGTATTGGTATGCAGCTCAGTGAGAATTTCGCGATGATTCCCGGTGCATCCGTAAGCGGAATGTACTTTGCCCATCCACAGGCGAAATATTTCGCCGTTGGCAAAATTGGGCGGGATCAGGTGGAGGACTACGCTCGCCGCAAAGGAGAGCCGGTCGAACAGATTGAGCGGTATCTGGCGCCATACCTGAACTACGAACCCGTTACCTTAGAACCGTCAAGCTCTTGAGTTCCAGCAGCGCGCAGCACGAGCAAGTTTGAAGCCCGTTCCAGCCGAAGCACCCTCATTCGCTGATGCATACCGAGGGCAGCAACCTTCGTCGGCAAAGACCGGGAGCGCCGACTTTCGCCAGCAGCAATGCTCGCTGAAGTGTGTACTTCCGGCGCGATAGGGAGGGACGCAGTGATGCTTCGCCCGATGGGCGACCAGCCGGGTCGCCCCTACCGGTGCAAAAATTCCCTTTCCTTCTGGGGCAGGGTTCGGGTGAGGGAATTTGCCCGCTGCAGCATATCCTCCCGGACCTTCTCCGACGGTCTTGCCTGTATCCGAAATTTTTTGTATATTTGCCTCACACTGTTAGTTCGTTTCACAATTTCAAGGATTACAAAATGACAAAACCGAAAACATTTTCTGCAAATCGTGTGTGTGTGTGTGTGTAACCGTCCTCCTGTTTGCAATGACCCTCCCGCTGGCAGCCCAACTGGATGTGTGGCGCCTGGATTTTCGGATGAGCGGTTCAGGAACCAGTGACACAATTCGAGATTTTGACCTCCGTACGCCTGCCGTTGTTGCCGATGTGATTGTGGGATTGAACCTGTTCCCTGCCTCTGGTCCCTCTGAAATCCACGTGTATGAAGTGGATGGTTCTGCTTCCGTGCTGCGGTTTGTGCGGCTTCGGGATGTGAATCAAACGAATCTGGAAGGGCGGAGCGTGGTGCGCAGCCTCGATGGACGGGGATATTGCATAGCAGGGGTGCAGTATGTGATGCTGGATACGATGCTGATTGTAGCACGGCTGGACACCGGCGGACGGGTGCAGTGGGCAAAGCGGCTGGAGTTGCAGGATGCGCAGGGGCAGCCGTATGAGATTGTGGTGCCGACGAAGATTGATCAGTGGCGGGATCACTATGTGGTTGGAGGGTATGCGAGGCGAGCCGATGAGCAGGACGCCTTTGTGCTGGGGATTGATGATCGAGGGACGGTGCAATGGGTGATGATCTATCGGGATATTGTGACGCCGGATCACGACAAATCGCCGTTGTGGAACTGGGATCTGTGGATTGACCGTCAGGGGAGAGGGGTTCTGGCAGGAAGTCGAGTGACACGGTTTGGGATCGGATTACCGCCAGCGCCGTGTGAGAATGAGCGGCAGCAGGGATGGATGGTGTTGTTTGATGCGGGCAGTGGGGCACCGCTGAGCAACGGGGTGTACACGGACTATCGGG
>JALWJX010000046.1 GCA_026996895.1 Candidatus Kapaibacterium sp. | reverse complement strand
GCCTCACCTGTCCCATCCCCGTTACCACATCCGCACTGCTGCCTTTCAACTGTACCCAGTTGCTCACTTTTCCCCCTCCTTCTGCCCGAAGGTACACCACCACTTCCTTCTCCGGATCCACCCAGATTCCAATAATCGTATCCACCACCACCGTATCCATCACCTTCTTCGGCAATCCCTTGGCGTTTGCCAACTCATCATCGTCCTCATACACTACTACCCGATACCGCTCGGCTCCCGCCACCGGTCGCCACCGGATCGGAAACGGGACTTCTTTTACTCTGAATTCCCGATACGTCCAGTACCACAACGTGTCATACTCCAGTGTTACTTTAACTCGATACCGATGCTGATCGTACACAAACGGTCGGCGCAGAAATTCTCCCGGTCGATACACAAAGGCATACTCCGGTCCTCCTATGATGATCCGATCCCTGCCGCCATAGGCACAACTGCGCATCGGTGCAGTAAAGAGAAAATTGATCAACGGCTCGAAATCCGGAATAAAATCAATCGCCTGTTGCTCCCAGCTTCGCCCCCCATCGCTGGTCAACCATACCTGCGATGGACTACCGACTATTACTCCTCGAAGCGTGTCCAGAAAGTCAATCTGATATGCCGGTCCAGCAAATTTCACACCCCGCATCCCACCCCACGGCACCTCGATCGGTATCGTGTCCAGCAGCTTCCGTATCTCCTTCCCCTGCCCGCGAATCTCCCACACGATCAATGCCGCCGGCATTGTCCCGGACTTACCCCACGGGTAGTAATTCGCCACCACATACCAGTGATCCCAATCCACCACATCCAGCCATCGGGTTACATACGCTTTTGATGACCAGTTGTACCGCGCTTTGACCAGCGAATCCAGATCGATCACCTCCCAGTGCTCCCCATAGTCACTGGTCCACCAGATCTCATCATAATCGTGTACCACCCATTTGCCCGCTCCCGCTACGTCCACCATACTGTATCCCAACCCCACTCCTCTGACCGTATCAATACTCGCCCACCGATCCCTGGTCACCAGCAGATATGGGACCGCCCCTTCTGTCCCTTCAACCGTATCCTTCCACAAAATCACGACCGGCACGACGCCTTCCTGCGCATCCACCATCTCAATGTCATACGACGCAACCGTCACAGCCTTCCCTTCCCATTGAAACCACTTCGACAGATCCATCTTCTGCCAGGTCTGTCCCAGATCCTCAGTCCACCACAACACCGGATCGATCAACACATACAGCCGTCGGCTCTGCTGCTCCCAATCCATTGCAATGAACTTCTCCGGATCCCGCAAATGTCGCTCAATCATCAACACCGAATCCCAGGTCCGCCCATAATCGGTCGTCCGAAGAATCGTGACAACACTCCTCAGATTGGAAAACGCCAGGAATGCCGTATCCTGACCGGTGAAAGTAATGGCGACCACATATTTGCCGGGGATGTAATATCGATAAACGGAATCCACAAACATCCGGCTGGCTTTCTTCCACCACTCCGGTACAACGTTGGGAACATACCGGGTCTCCCAATCCGTAGTCCACTGCGAGTAGACAGATAGCGCACAGATTATCCCAACGATTCCTGCTCTATACCACCACATCGGGCTGTCCTTTTGTTGTTGAACAAACCTCTATCGGCTCTGTCTGTTGCTACCTCACAATCTCTTGCGCCATCCGCAATCGGACACAACAGCATACAGGAAGCGGCAAAAGCAGGCACGGTGAAGCATTACCGGATATGCACAATCCAAGTACCGCATTAGGATGGACACCCAACCGTTCTGGCTACATTGCGCACACCTGTTTGTTTTTCGGGAGCAAGTATACCAATTTCTCTGGAAACAACCAAACAATGAGCAGAGGTGAGAAGGAAGTTTCAGGTGGTGCAGCGGGAGTGCAGGCTGCAGCGGATATCCACCGGGAATGCGCATCTTCGTGTGTCCGGGAGCGCGCCCTTCCGTGTGCACCTTTGCCGACGAAAGCCGGCGCTTCCGGTCGGCACAATCCGGCTGGTCGTCATCACCCGCACCCGTAGGGGTGACCGGCCAGTCGCCCCTACACATTTACGCCAGTGCCTCCTCTTATCTTTTGCCGACCAAAGTCGCCGCTTCTGGCACGTGCTGGCGATGCAGAGCTCTCAGATTCGGTCGAAGGGGAGATACTGGTGGAGCACTTCGGGAATTTCGATATGTCCGTCGGGTAATTGATAATGCTCCAGCAGTGCTGCCATCAGCCGTGGCGTTGCAACGCCACTGCCGTTGAGCGTGTGGACAAATTGCGGCTTCTGGTGTGGCTGCGGGCGATACCGGATGTTTGCGCGCCGCGCCTGGAAGTCTTCAAAATTGGAACAACTGGACACCTCCAGCCACCGTCGCACACCCGGCGCCCATACCTCTATGTCGTACGTTTTTGCCGTAGCAAAGGTCGAATCTCCTGCGCACAGCAGCACCACCCGATATGGCAATCCCAGAAGCTGGAGGACTTCTTCCGCATCGCGGACCAGCGATTCCAGCTCCTCATACGATTCTTCCGGACGCGTAAATTTCACCAGCTCCACCTTGTTGAATTGGTGGAGCCGCAACAGTCCACGAGTTTCAACGCCATAGCTGCCGGCTTCTCGCCGGAAGCAGGCACTATACCCACAAATTTTTTTCGGCAACTCGGCGGAGGTGAGAATTTCGTCGCGATGGATGTTGGTCAATGGCACCTCGGCTGTGGGAATCAGATAGAGTTCATCATCGCGACATCGGTACATATCCTCCTCAAATTTCGGCAACTGCCCTGTTCCGATCATCGAAGCAGTGTTCACCAGAAACGGAGGAAAAAGTTCTTCGTACCCGTGCTGGCGCGTATGCAAATCCAGCATAAAATTGATCAATGCCCGCTCCAACTGCGCCCCTTTGCCAACATACAGGGGAAATCCACTCCCGCTGATCTTCGCTCCCCGTTCAAAATCCGCCAGTTCCAGTTGGGTCATCAGCTCCCAGTGTGGCTTCCGCCATTCATCCGTCGCTGGTTCACCCCAGGTTCGTACAACGACATTATCCGCTGCATCTTCTCCGTCCGGCACGCTTTCGTGCAGCATATTGGGAATCCGCAGCAGTATTGCCTCAATCTGCTCTTCCAGCTCCCGAATTGTTGTGTCCAGCTCCTTAATACGGCGAGCAACTGTCTGCATTTCCGCAATCAGTTCGGTGGCATCTTCACCCGATTTCTTGCGCTGCGCTATTTCTTTGCTGACGCGATTCCGCTGTTCCTTCAAATGCTGACTTTCCGTAATTGCCCGGCGACGGTGTTGATCCAGTTCCAGCAGTCGATCGATATCCACATCCACGTGCTTTCGACGAGCATTCCTTTTGACTTCCTCAGGATGTTCCCGAATAAACTGCAAATCCAGCATTGCGTTGCCCTTTCTATTCTGTTCGTTGCTTCTCCATTTGCCGCTTCATTACCTCCAGCCCCTGACGGGGATGGGTCAGGTTGATATGAAATTCCCGCTCGATCCGCGTCGTGCGGAGCCCGGCTTTCAGGGGACGACGCGCTTTCTGGTTTAATGCAGCCGTCGATGTCGGTTGCACCAAGTCTGGATCGTAGCCGAAAACTTCCGCAATCATTCGGGCAAAGGCATATCGGCTGAGCCACTCAGTGCCACCCACGTGATACAGTCCTGTTGCCTGCTGGATCACCAGTTGCACAGTTGCATACGCCAGATCATCGATCAATGTCGGATTGCCATATTGATCGGAAACGACCGAAAAAGGCTGGTGCCGGGACAACCGATCCAGCACCCAATGGACAAACGTCGGTTTCCGGGTATGCCCATACAGCACATTGGTGCGAAGAATCAACGTACGCTCCGGACTGGTTCGACATAAATTCTCACTTGCCAGTTTGGTTCTGCCATAGTAATTGATCGGGTGCGGCTGATCCTCCTCGCTGTACGGTCCTGCTTCTCCGTCAAACACATAGTCGGTGGAGTAGTGTACCAGCGCGATATCATACAGGCGACACATTTGCAGCAAATATTCGACCACCCGCACATTGGTTTTCCACGCCTGCTCTCGATGAGTTTCGCAATAGTCGACGTCGCTCAGGGCAACGGTGTTGATGATCACATCCGGCAATTCTTCGATACATAAGTTTTTCACCACCGATCGCTCGGTCAACTCTGCCTGGTACACCTTCAATCCTTCCAGCTCCGGCAACTCCGACGGCTGCCGATGGGTGACAGCCACCAGGTCGTAGGAAGTATGGAAACGAAAACTTCGCAACAGCGCCGTTCCCAGCCGTCCTCCTGCGCCCAGAATCAGTATTTTCTTGTCATCACTCTCCATTCTGCCGCCCTATTACCCAATTCGTGCACCGTGTACACGAACGATACAACGGGAAATTTTTGCCATCGCCGCTCCGGCGGCAATGCACGATAGGGCGGAATTATACGTGTTCAGCCGTTCTGTAGAACACACCGCTGGGAGCTATCTGTGGAAACGTGGCTCTTTTCGACACAATGGTCACCGTGGATTCTGGCAGGCTGTTTCACTCTTGCCGCCGGTCTGTCGTACGCTGTGTACCGTCGAACGGTCCCTGCTCTATCGTGGCAGTGGCGGCTGGGACTCGGCATACTGCGAACCCTTGCCCTGACGCTTCTGTTGATGCTTCTGGCAGAACCGCTGCTGTCTCTGGTCCGAACGGTTGACATTCCTCCTCGGATTGCGGTGTTGCTGGACAATTCCATCTCTGCCGGCATTACCGATGCGCGTGTTGATCGACGCAAACAATATCAGCAGGTGCTCACGGCTTTGCAACAGCAGTTGGGTGCGGAGCAAACGCTGTACTGGCGCTTTGATGTCCATCCGACCGTGCTTCCCACCGCAACGTTTGATTCACTGTCATTCAAGGGGGAACTGACCAACATTGCAGCCGCACTGACAACCGCAGCACCAGATATCGAACGGCAAAACATCCGCGCCTTTGTCTTAGTCTCCGATGGGAACGCCAATACCGGTGAGAACCCGCTGTATCCTGCCGAGCGGCTTGCCCGCCCGGTGTACCCGATCGTTATCGGCGACACAGCAACGCCTCGCGACATTCAACTCCGCTCGATTGCAACCAATGACATTGCATACGTTCGAACAACCGTTCCGGTGCACGCGATCATTCAGGCAACGGGCATTCCTGCACGTACCATTGCCGTCCGCCTCTTCGAAGATGGGAAGCAAATCGACCAACAGGAATTGCAAATCCATCCGCAGCAGCAATCATACACCGTTCGCTTCGCCTACACTCCTCAGCAGTCCGGGACGCATACGCTTCGGGTAGCAGTCGACACCGTCGATCACGAGCTCACACCGATCAACAATCAACAAACTGCCTTTATCAAAGTGCTGGAAAGCAAACGCACCATCGTCCTCATCGCCGGCGCACCGTACCCGGATGTTTCGTTCATCCGCAATGCTCTGCAGTATCATCCAGACATCGAAGTGCGCTCCGTCACGCAGAAAAAATACGGCAAGGGATTCTTTGAAGGACCGCTTACCGACGCAGTGTTGCAGAAAGCGGAACTGATCGTGCT
>JALWJX010000045.1:53276-59563 GCA_026996895.1 Candidatus Kapaibacterium sp. | reverse complement strand
GGAGTAGATCGTGCGATATTCTCCATCTTTCAACCGTTGCCGTTGCCAGGTTTGAAATCCATCGTGGGATCGGAGGATCACGCCTTCGCCGCCGACCAGAATCAGCTCGTTACCCACGACGATCCCATCACACATCTTACTCCCATCCGGATACAAGGGCGCGACTGGATACCGATCGATCCGGACCTGTCCGATTGCTTCAAGCGACCAGAAAATCAGTCCCACCAGTCCAATGATTCTCCACATAACCACCCCACTCCTTGTTGTGAAACACTCCTTCAGTGATTCAGTCAGAAAAAACCCAGCGGGACATTCATTAGTATACAAAAAACGCACTAAACGACCAAACACACAAGCACACGGGACGTTGTGCCTGAAAGTTAGCAGGAAGCCGCACCGGGCGATCCAGCATCGGAAAAGGATGCTTTTTTCACAAGAAAACCACGAACCGGGAAGGTATACTCACCTACAGATTCGCAGAAAAAGGCGGTAGCAATTTCAGCAATCTGCGCTCAGGCAAGCAGGATCAAAGGCGAAGACAAAACGTCCCGGCAATGGTGCCGGGACGTCGACGTTCCGCCGTCAGCACTACGGTCTTTCGGGAATTGCTACCGGGCGATCACCAGTGGAGCGGTCAGGATTCGTCCCTCTGGTGTACGGATTCGCACCGTGTAATGCCCTGCCGGCAACCTCTGCGTACTCATTCCCATCCGCTGCCACCCTGCCGTTTGATACAGCTCCTGCCATTGACCGATGATTCGTCCATCAGCACTGACCAATTCCACGGCAACAACCCCCGGCTGATGGAGTTCAAAGCGCATCACTACCTGATCCATCGCAGGATTCGGCTGAATGAGCAATCCTTCGCTTTCACCTGGAACTGCCCGCTCATCATCCACAGTCACAACCCGTGTTTCTGCACGCACAATGGTGTCTTTGATCAGATTGGCATTGCGATCATAGAGCTTCAACGCTAAGAGAATGTCAGGATGCGGATAGCCTTCTGAGACTCGAACCAGGGCATTGATGGGTATCGAGGAAGTATCCAGAACGCACGGTTTTTCCAGTCGGAACGCAATGATGCGAGTTTGCGTAGAATCAAAAATGGGAATGCTGGTTGCTCCCGACAGCGCCATTGCTGCACTCAGCACTTCCACTGCGGTATCCTGCTCCACTTTTGGATGCAGTGCGATAATAGCATAACAGATTTGCCGCTCCCGATCCACAATTTCCCATCGTCCTGCGATCGCTTTTTCTATCTGCCGAATGTGGATCACATCAGGTCCGGGACCGATAACATCGATGCAATTCCAGGGCTTTGGTTTTGCACACCAATTTTCATACACCAGCCGACAGGTATCCCCATCACAGTGAATCACCGTGAGCACAACATCGCCCTGCCAGTTCAATGTGTAGTCGACTCCCAGATTAAACTGGACAGTCTGGTTCGCTGCCGGTCCCTGCGGTGCCTGCGGTTCTCCCGGACACTGCATCTGAATGGTGGTGTAATAAGGTATTCCGCTATTTGCCACGCCCCAGCTTCGAGAATTTCCATCCACAACCAATCCGCCGCCATTCCACTTAAGCGTAGAACTCCCCGTATCGGGATCAGGGATCAAATCAATCAGGACCTTTGCAATGGGAGAAGCCGGTTGCTTCTGGTTGTAAATCGTAAAGGTTCGTCCCGAAAGATTCAGACCGGGCCACAAAAAGGGTGACACGCTTAAAGAATCGCACCGGGTCACTGGCAGACGACGACATCCTAACTCCAGGGTATCGCTACAGACGATATCACTCTCGAAAACGACGGTGATGATCACCGTCACCTGCCCACTGGCGGTTTGAGGATTCACCTCGCCATACAATGTTATCTGCCCAGTACACGGTGGGGTAAACTGCAAACTGCCTGAGACTGTATTGTTCAGTGCCGGAGGACTGGTCGTATAATTACAAAATGGCGTACTGTTTGCAATCAGTGTGTCCATCGTGCCCCCAACCACCTGATACTGGATCATCGCAACGCCACCAAAGAGCTGGGACAGATTATTCAGGGGGAACTCAAAGGTACAGCAACTGGTATCAACTGCTGCCTGGCGAGCAAACAGTTTGGAGCACTGCTCAGAACTTTGCGAGCAGCGCCAGCAAAAGTTATCGAAATACACATGCTCGCTCGGCGAATTATGATAATCCGTCCACAACACCAGTGAGGATACATTGGTAATCAGCGTATTCCACGCGGTACAGGTATCCATTCCTGCCGGCATCTCAACAATTTTCCAGGTAAACTGTCCATTGGACGGCAGTTGCCCATTTCGGCACGAGTCAATCGGCAGGCATACTCGATACCACACATCCTCCTGCATCGGAGCATTGCTAACGCTGACCAGATTCGCACGAATGGTGTGGTTGTTGGGATAAACCCCATACGTAATGGAAAGCTTCGGCTCTGTCCAGGTTGGCGGTGGATCATGGGGATAAGCTAAATCAACCATATAATCAAAGCACAGGCAGCCATCCTGCGCTAACTCGAGCCAATTCCCCTGAAAATCAACAGAATTCACTGCTCTTGAAGCACCACTGCCATCAACAAACTCCAGCACTGGAGAATTATGTCCTCCCGGCGGCGATGCATTCACACTGCAGGAATTGATAGCATACAAAACCCAGTTCTGGCAATACGAAACGGTTGGATCATCGAACGTTAAACACGAGTCCTGCGCTCGCACGAAAACCGCTTCTCCCATTAGTATGAACACGGCGAAACTCATAAAGAATCGACGTACCATCATTGACACCCCTTTTTTTGTGAAACTTACTGTGTTTTGAAGTGAGCCCTAATTATCTGCTACCCGCATATCCAAAATTGTCGACAGGAGAAATACAAAATGTATGCCAATGTCTTCTTTGCTCACAAAACACCTTACTTATCCCATCAGGAGACTTCAGATATCACCTGCTCACTGTCAGGCTGTACTGACAAATTGGCATCGCTCCTGTCGGTGCTTTGCTTTCTCATCATCCCGGAACTCTGCAGAAAAACAACAGCATAATAATAGAGGTTCAATCTCCACGTTTGCTGCCACTACTGGCTTTTCCCGACTTCTTATGATTTTCCCGACGATTCTCCCAATTCGACCGATACTACGCCAAAAGTCAGGGGTGCGACCAGTCGACCGTTTTGAAATTGTGCATCCTTGATCAGATCTGCCAGTGTGACGTGCTCGATGATGTGGAAAATCTGTGTTTTGATCTTCTGCCAATCGTAGTGTAAAGGACACGGTGTCTCTGGCGTACACTCAGGATATCCAATGACACAGCGAGACAAATACTGCGTGGAATCAACGGCAGCAATAATGTCTAAAATGCGGATCTCTTCCGGTGAGCGTGCTAATGCAATGCCTCCCTGAGGTCCCTTCGCAGAAGTCAGGAGTTCAAAACGCGTGAGATCCTGGACAATTTTCGCAAGGAAGTAATAAGGAATTTCCTGTGCTTCTGCTATCTCCCGCGTCTGCAAATATCGCTCTTCTGGATGCGTCTCGTGCCACTTTGCAAGATATAACATTGCCTGAATGGCGTACTCCGCTGCTCGTGAAAAAATCATCTTCCAGCTCCAATTTGTTTTTCAAAGTTGCAATTTACGAAAAACGGGAAAAATTACGGTTTATGATAAATTTGTCCGAAAATTGTGCCCGATCTGAAAAGATTGCGTATTTTTGTAGTTAGCACAGTTTGTGAGAACAAATGCAGGAGTACAACGATGAAACTGGAACGCCTCCTTAGCAGGATGGAAACGCTCACTGAACAGGTTCGGCAAGAGCGGAAAGAATTAGCGCAACATCGGGAATTAGCCATAGGCAACGTTACGGTGGGGCATGTACTGGGTGGGATGCGAGGACTGGTCAGCCTGCTCTGCGATACTTCCAGTGTGTTGCCCAACGAAGGATTGCGAATCCGGAACATTCCCATTCTGGAACTGGTTGACTCCTATCCCGAAGATGTGTTTTTCCTGCTTCTGACCGGGAGTATGCCGTCGGAAGAAGAAAAGGCAGAAATTCGTGCAGCCTTTGCCAAGTATTCTAATGTTCCTTATTACGTGTGGAATACACTCGAAGCGCTGCCGCCCGATACCCATCCGATGGTGATGCTCAGCATTGGGCTGCTGGCAATGGAACGGGAATCTCGGTTTCGGCAGGCGTACGAAGCGGGAACGCCTCGCCAGGATCTCTGGCGCTTTATGCTGGAAGATGCTATTATTCTGCTGTCGCGCATTACGACCTTAGCAGCCGGCATTTACCGAATGCGGTTTGCAAAAGGGGATCGCATCCCGCCGCATCCGGATCTGGACTGGGGTGCAAATTATGCGGCAATGTTAGGACTGCCCGATCCTAACGGGGAATTTACCAGACTTATCCGGATGTATCTGGTTCTCCACTCCGACCACGGCGGCGGGAACGTCAGTGCCTTCAGCGCCAATACGGTAGGATCCGCATTGTCGGATATTTACTATGCCCTCAGCGCCGGATTCAATGGGTTGGCAGGCCCGCTGCACGGCTTAGCCAATCAAGAAGTACTTCGATTTGTGATGAGCATTTACGATCGGTTCAATGGCATTCCCTCGGAAGCGCAATTGCGGGATCTTCTGTGGGAGCGATTGCACGCCGGACAGGTGATCCCCGGATTTGGACACGCCGTGCTCCGCGTTACCGATCCCCGCTTTATCGCCTTCCACCGCTTTGGGAAAGAGCACTGCAGTGATGATCCTATCTTCCAGATCGTTGACTTGCTGTACCAGGTCGCTCCCAAGGTGCTGCAAGAGCACGGCAAAGCAAAGAATCCCTGGCCCAACGTCGACGCCGCTTCGGGTTCTCTGCTCTACCACTACGGAATGACGGAATACCAGTTCTACACCGTGATGTTCGCTGTTTCTCGCGCCTTAGGTATTTCGGCGCAACTGGTGTTGAATCGCGCTGCGCTGGCACCTATCATTCGTCCCAAGGCAATTACAACAGAAAAGCTCAAAGAGTTGATCGCGCAAGCGCAAAGCTAAAACAACATCTCCGCTATCGAAAAAAACATCTAACCTATTACGTTGCCTTTCAGCAGGGACAGGATGAAAACCTGTCCCTCTGTCTCTGTATGGTAGCAAAAGCCGGGACTCCTGATCGGTGCCATCGGAATTGAACACCCCTGGCAAATTTCAGCGCCGAAGAAATTCCGCTCTCTCCCGCCGACTATTTTGAGAACCTTCCCAAAATCGCAAAACACTTGCGTTTTCCCTGCGCAATCCGTTATTTTTGCCGTTGTTGGCAAGTTGAACGAATGCGCAACAGAATATGACCCATTCACTCCCCACGACCCTGATCAGCATCGTAGGCTTAACCCCCCAGGTTGTGACCGAAACGCTCTATCATCTGGCGGTTGAGCGGAAACAGAACGTCACCGATGTGATCGTTATCACCACGCCCGAAGGTCGGGAGAACCTCTCAGGCAACAACGAACTGCCAGCACTATCGGATCAAATCGCCGCTTTAGCACAACACTATCAATTTACTCCGCCCCACTTCGACCCTGAAGAATCCGTTTTTGTTGGCAATGAGCCAATCGACGATCCGAAATTCTGGCGTACAGCGCATTCCCATCCGACACTGCCTGATCTGCTGATCCAAATCTTCAAGGAACAGAGCAAAGATGACAATCACCGACTGCATCTGTCACTGGCGGGAGGACGTAAGACAATGAGTTCTCTGGCGACGTTGCTTTTTAGCCTGTGGGCACGTCCGCAGGATGAACTCTCCCACGTTTTGGTAACCTCAGAGTTCATTCAATGGCGCAAATTTTTCCCGCAATCTCCGGCGGAAGCGGAACATATTGCCGTTGTATCCCTTCCGATGCCAAAGCTGCGAATATTGCTGGGCGTGCAGAAGCTAAACCAATTCTCTTCATACCAAGAACTGGTTCAATACTTAGAACAAGAGTTCACCTTCGACATTGCTCCTCCTCAAACGATCCTGGACTATCACCGCCAGATCATCACGCTGGTAGGCTACGATATCGAAGTCAGGTTCAAGCCTTTGCAAACAGCAATTTACGCGTTGATTTTTGAATCCCGCGAACCGGTGCGACTGGGACTGGAGACGATCAACCAGATCCGACCGCGCCTTTTCGAGCTGTACCAAACGCTCGCTTCAGAACGACGATTTCAGCGATTCGTGGAAACCATTGAGCAGGCAAAAATTCCGAATCAGGAGTTGCTGGAGCGGATCAAAAAGCAGATTTGCGAAATCAAT
>JALWJX010000045.1:0-53266 GCA_026996895.1 Candidatus Kapaibacterium sp. | reverse complement strand
TCAATCTTCTATTGCGCCGCCAGCTACCGTCAGAGTCGCTCTACCGCCTTTTAAGAATTTCCGCAATGGGCAATTACGGGAACACCCATCATTACATCAAGCTGCCATTTACGCAACGAACGCTGCTGATTCATACAAAATGACGGGATACAGAATGAGCCAACAACTGCAACTCTCGGAACGCGACTTGCTGTTCTATGCAGCCCTGTTTCACGATATCGGGAAGCTGCCGCAACGCGCCACGGGATTCCAGCAAGTACACGAGCTGCTTTCTGCCCGGTTAGCCCACCGCATTTTTGCCCCCTTTCTTTCCGAAGAGCAACTGCAGCAACTACTGACACTCATCGAAACCCATCATCAGCGGACGGAGGCAATTCCGGCATCGCTGGAACGGCTTGCCGCCATCATTCACCGAGCGGATTCCTTAGCCGCAGCGGAGCGTCAGCATTCCCACACCGGAAAACTCCAGCTCCAGCATTCGATCTTCAGCACTCTGTATCAGGACGAAGCCTCTCAAAGCTATCAGCCGCTGTGCTCCCTGACACCTGAAGCATACGAATTCCCAATTTCCACCGCTCCCGATGCCCAGCACCTTCAGAAGCAATACAGCGCTCACCTCCAGCAAATGGAAAGCGAGATTCAATCCTTAGCTCAGGACGCTCCTCTTTCCAGAAACCGACTCTTGTTCTTCCTTCGCAAATACCTGTGGTGCGTTCCTGCTGCGTACTATATGCCCGACGTTTCTCTCTACGAACACTCCAAACTAACGGCTGCGCTGGCTGTAGCGCTCTACGATTACCTGCACTTCCATTCTGATGAGCCGATCGATCGTTCCGATACAGAACGCTACATACTGGCGGTTGGCGATCTCTCCGGTATCCAGAGCTATCTGTACGACATCAGCTATAAAGGGGCGGCAAAAGCGCTGAAAGGGCGATCCTTCCTGCTCCAACTGCTCACGGAAATCGTTGCAATGGACATTCTGGAGCGGTTGGATCACTCCCTTGCCAATTTATTGTACTCCGGTGGCGGAAAATTTTTCTTGCTTCTTCCGAATACGGAAAAGGCACGGCAAGTACTGCGTGCCGTTCGGGAAGATACGGAACAGTTCTTCGCTGATGAATTTGACGCCGTGCTTGGACTCTCCATTGGTACCACTGCTTTTACCGATGGTGATCTCCAGAATCCAGCAACGGTTGCCCGGTTATGGGGACGTGCGATCGCTGATGCCAAACGGGAGCAGCTTCGCGCTTTTGCAACAACCATCCGCTCGATGGATTTCTTCCTGAACCCCTCTGCTCCATTTGGATACACAAAACGGTGCGAAGCTACCAATCGAGATTTGTACTCTACAGATCAACCGGTGCAGATCCAGAAAGGAGAACCCATCGGTCCCTTAAGGGTCAAGCACATCTTTGTTGACGGCAAGCACGTGGGAAGCCAACTGCTGGAAGTTTCCGAAGATGGAAACGAAGAAACCATAACAGTGGCACCAGAGCAGGAGCGGGCACAGCGGCTGGGGTATCTTCTGCGCTCCCATCCTCGCGCCATCGCTTTTGCCCGCACCCCACTGCCTGATAGCGTCGAAATTCGTCCCGGTCGGTGGTGGGTAGCAATACCGCAGAAACTCACAGATCCCCGACTTCGCGATGCCGAACTGGTTCAGCTTTTCAACGATGATCGATTTCTGGACAATCCGCACCTTACCGGCTGGCGATTTTATGCTGGAACGTGGGCACCGCAAACACGATCACGAAAACCGTTGGATTTTACAGATCTCGTTCAGGAACACGCGCAGGGATTGAAGCGGCTGGCAGTGCTGCGGATGGATGTGGACAACCTGGGAAGCATTTTTGCCCACGGCTTCGGCACGGCTGCTACATTTTCCCGAATGATGCAGCTTTCGGCAATGCTGGACTTTTTCTTCAGCAGCTACCTGAATCGTCTCGGAGGGCTCTTCTGGTCGCTGCGCGATGGCATTGTAGAAAGAGCTTCGGAATCCAAATGCACCCCGCTCCCCGGAGCCCTGCTGATTGTCTACGCCGGTGGCGATGACCTTTTCCTCGTCGGTCCGTGGCAAATTCTTCCCGACGTTGCACTGTGGATTCGGGAACGTTTTCGGGAATTCACCGGACACCACCCCCGCCTGAGCATTTCCGGAGGCATTGCGCTGTTCGATGATAAATTCCCCATTTTCCGGGCAGCGCAGCTTGCGCAGGAAGCGGAAGAAGCAGCGAAGCATTTCGAGCGGGCAAATGGTAGGGCCAAAGATGCGATTACCTTCTTCGACGTTACCCTGGACTGGCAGGATTTTGCAACCGCCCGGAAGATTACCTCCCAATGGATCCAGTGGGTAAAGCAAAACATTCTTCCCCGGAGCTTTCTGCATCGCCTGATCGAACTGTACCGCGCTGGCAAGCGGCAACACTTCGCCCCCGGTCCCTGGCAATGGCGGGGCGCCTATCATCTGGCACGACTGGCTGAACGCCTTTCCGATAACGAAGCACGGAGCTTCATCCAGAAACTGGCAGCAAATGTCTTCGTCAACCCCGAAACCGCAGGGGGCGCCGGAAAATTCGACATATATTACCTGGCAGCTCAATGGACAGTGAGTTATACAAGAGGAGAATCCTGATGAGTAGCAAATCGAAAGCCCAACAGCAAGAGCAATGGGAAATTCCATCCAAAAAGATACTTTACCAATGGCTTGAGCAATTTAACAAAGATGCATTGGAGTTCGCCAATGGTCAAGGGGAACAATTAAAACTAAAAAAAGCAAGTAGTTCCCAGATTCGGAAAATCTTTGGCACACTCAAAGACTTGGAGCTCCAGATTCGGAGTGACAATTTCTCCAATGACTGGGAACTCAAATTGTTAATGATGAAACCACGTATTGCCTATTTAGCAGGGCGACATTCAGAAATTAGAAATGCGAAACTCGATAAGCTTATTTCCTCCATTGTTGATCTCATCGTTGAAGAAACCTCCGATCAAAAAAAACAAACAATGTTTCTCAACTTTGTTCAATTATTTGAAGCTGTCCTTGCTTACTTCAAATACTACGAAAGTGTAAAACAACATAAAAGGAAGTAGCCATGGCAAACGTTCAGCAAACGGGAAAACTGGAAAAGAAAATTCGGATTCGTGGCACGATTAAGCTGCTTACCGGGTTGCACATCGGCGGATCTGGCGGTGGACTGGAAATCGGCGGGGTTGATAATCCCATTCTCCGGCATCCCATCACGCAGGAACCTTTCATCCCCGGCTCTTCGCTCAAAGGAAAACTCCGCTCCTTGGTGGAACGGCTCAATGGCAAATTTGATCAGAAAGAGAAAGGAAAAGGCAGTACCAACATTCAAGTTGGACCTTATCTTAAACCGGACTTTGTCGGCACCCTGCTTTTCGGCACAACGCCGGAAGTACTGAAAAAGGCAAAAGCAGAAGCACAGCCAACCTCTCGCCTGATTGTCCGCGACGCTTACCTTACGCAGGAATCCCGCAAGTGGCTGAGCAATGCCGACACGGATCTACCATACTCGGAAATCAAAGCAGAAACAGCGATTGACCGCATTACTGCTGCGGCAAATCCTCGTTCGCTGGAACGAGTTCCCAGCGGCGCAGAGTTCGAGTTCACCTGCATCCTGAACGTCTTTGAAGGCGATAATGTTCAGGAATACCTCGATCTACTGTGGACAGCCTTTGAGCTGTTGCAGGATGATTACCTGGGTGGCTCCGGTTCTCGCGGAAGTGGGCACGTATCGATCAAAATCCTCGCGGTGGAAGAAAAAACTGCCGAAGACTACCAGCAATTAAACGAAGCGTGGCGTTCGCTCCCGGAAAATTCAGTCCCCCGGTCTCTGCGGAAGCATCCAGAGGAACAAGAAGCTGAAAGTGCCAATCCTGCATCCGAAGCAACAGCGTAGGGCAATGGAAATGGGTGCACTCTGGTGTTACTCGTTACAGTTTCCCCACGGCTATCACGTCTCCTCCGGCGGCTTTCAGGAAAACCGGACGGAGGCGAAAATCGCATCCGACACGCTCAGCGGCGCTCTTCTCTCCGCATACGCACTGCTATTTGGCGATGCTGCGCTGGAAGAACTGTTGCAGCAATCGACATTGCCATTCCGGCTCAGCTCCACAGCGCCGTTGATCGGCTCGATCCGATGTTTACCACTTCCCGCTTCCCTCCGGTATCAACTGTTGTATTCCTATGATGCGAATGATGCTTTGCCGCTCAAGCAGCGGAAGCAGATTCGATTTATCGCTGAACCTTTGCTGGCGCAGATGCTCCAAAATCCTGGAGACCCCCTAACAAAGGTGCTTTCCAGCGCCGACGTTCTTGGCAACTGCCTTTTACCCCGTGAAACAGCAGCGAAGCTGCGTACTGCGTTCCAGCGTCCTCCGCAGCACAGCAAGCAATCTGAAGACCATTCTCCCATTGTGCTCCAGCATACGGCTGAACGTCCCCGCGTGACGATTGACCGCATTACCGCTGGCAGCAATGTGTTCTATTTCACAGAAGTCCATCACGCCCGATCCCGACTCTTCTTCTGGGCAACGTTTGACACCGAAGAAGTCCAACAGCGCTTTGATGCCGCCCTGGCACTCCTGGCAGATGAGGGAATCGGTGCTGACCGTACCGTTGGGAAAGGATGGTTTCAGTGGCAGAAAGAACCCTATAAGGGTCCCTTGCTCATTGCAGCAGAGACATCACATACCGTATGGTGCAATCTCGGACTGTATATGCCTACGGCGGAAGAGCTCCGTTGCCTGAAACCTCCAGCATCGTACTACACCCTGACCCTCCGGCGGGGATGGATCTGGTGTGCTCGCTATCGCGACCAACGGCGACGTCCCATGCGCGCTTTTCTCGAAGGCGCCACCCTATCCTTCTCCGAGCCCATTATTCCATCGGGGCAGATCGCCCCTGCGATGGATCCTCTAAATTCGCCAGTGATTCGCAATTTCCAGTCGCTGTTTCTGCAACTACCAGAGGAGTGGGCAAATGCAGAAAGCTGAAAAGATCCGAATCCGTATTCTAACACCGGTCCACATCGGCAGCGGGAATAAGCTGACAAAAGGGTTTGACTTCTTCACAACAGCAACCAGCACGTATATTGTCCCATTGCCAGTGATTCTTGCGTATTACCAGACCCATCCTGAGCACCGTTTCCAACTGGATCAGGGACGCTTCCCACTGGAACAGATCCAGCAGTTGCGCGATCCACGGATCCAGCGTTACGAAACACCGTGTACGACCAGTGAAATTCTGGAATTCATCAAAACTCCCGATGGCGTTCCCTATATCCCCGGATCGTCCATCAAAGGAGCTATCCGCACGGCGGTTCTCAGCCAACTGTTTCACCATCTCCAACCACGTCAGCAATCAGAGTTGCTGCAAACAGTCCAGAAAAACGGAAGAAAATCCGCTGCACAGGAAATCGAAGCACAGTTGCTCACTACTGACCGAAACTATGCCGGATCAAAACAAAACAGGGATCTGTTCCGCACCCTGATTGTTGGCGATGCACGCTTTGCTCGGGAAGACCTGGATCTGTACCCGGTGAAATCTCTGGAACTGAAATCTCTGAAACCTCAGCAGCCCTCCGACTGCCAATGGATGAAGGATAAGCGCCCCAGGGGTCGAGACTCTTTGCCGAAAGATACGGTCATCTATCCTGAACTGCTGGCACAGGACGTAGAAGCCACCTTTATGCTTCGACTGGATCCCACCATTGGCGCCGGGAACGGAAGAAAACTCCAGCGCAACGGCTTTCCCACTTCCATCGGGGAATTATTCCAGATGCTGAACGCTCACGCTCGAAGAATGTATAAACTCGAAACCGAATTTCTGAAACAGTGCGTCTCCTTTCTCAACGCTGTTTCCAACGCCACCAAAACAGGCTTTCTCGCTATGCTCCACGAGGATGTTGCCGTCCACTTTCCCTCTCAGCAAGAAACAACCCGTCGCTGCATTCTCCGCCTCGGCTGGGGCATCGGATGGGACAGCATCACCGGCGCCATCGCAAAGACAGTTCCAGAGCAATTTAAGCGCATTCGTTTTCAGTTTACACTTGGCAGCCGTGGAGCGCCCTTTCCCAAAACGCACAAGATCGTCTGCACGGAAAGAATGGAACCCGTCAGCGTCCTGGGATGGGTGTTGCTGGAACGGATGGGACACGACTAAATGCTCATTAACCTTTCGAATCATCCCTTTGCAGAGTGGAGCGAGACGCAGCGCATCGCTGCACTGGAACAATTTGGCGAAGTTGTTGATCTCCCTTTTCCATCGATCGATCCCCACTGGCGTACGGAGCAGGTCGTTGAACTGGCAAGGAAATATCTGCAGCAATGTCGCTATCTCCAGCGCACCAGCAAAGATGCTGTCGCCGTACATCTTGCCGGCGAACTGACGTTCTGCTTCGCCCTGGCTGCCCTGCTCCAGCAGGCTGGAATTTCAGTGGTCACTGCCACCACACACCGAAAAATCGTTCGCAATGCCGACGGCACTATCTCCCGCCTCTTTGATTTCATCCAGTTCCGCCCGTATCCCCGGTGCCAGGATCTCTGCAAAGAAGACACGCGACGGTAAAAGATTGCAGAATGGCACCGCTACCGGAAACATCCTCTGGAAGCAGCGACTTTCGTCGGCATCGTTGCACACTGAAATGTGCGCTCCCAGCAAACTGGGAACGTCTCACTGGGAGCGCCGGCTGGGAGCGCCGACTTTAGTCGGCAAAGATGGACACTGAAGCGTGCGCTCCCGGTGCGACACGGAGAAACACAGCGCTGCTATATGCACAGCGCCTCAGCCTACTCCGACCGTCCAGGTTCCCTACCGCCCCCGCAAACGTTTGTGCCTGGACGAGTTAAAACCGAGCTCCGCGTCGCACACGCGGAGCCCACAAACATTTCTTAACGATGCCTGGACTGCAGCGTATCGACCACTGACCCGCAACTGAGCATTTGCTCGCCGAAATACGGATTTTTCACCACCGGCTCTGGACTGAGCCAGTATCCTTCTCTGTTGTCAAATGCCATCGGACATTGCAGCACATATACGGGTTTCGGTAACGATTGATGTTTCAGAAGTTGCTGCAACTGCCGCGACAGCGGATCCAGCGCTGCTCGCAAATCTTTCAGTGTCTGCGCCTGTTCCAGTTTTTTCAATGTTTGCTGCAACGATGGTACTGCTTTTTGTACCTGCGAATGCTGCTGCACGATTGCAATCAACTGCTGTGCTGCTTTTTGTGCTGCCGGCAATGAGGAAGCAACGAGCGCTTCCACAAATTGATTATAGCCATGGAGCAGAGCAGTAATCTGATTGGCTGGCAGCTTTACTGTTCCCTGATGGCTACCTTGCGCCTGCTGCGAGTGCTTTGCATCCAATTGCTGCGGCATTGCGTGACCACCGTGATGGTGCGGTACGGCAGACTGTCCACCGGTCGGATTCATCATACTCACAAATCCTGCCAGTTGTGCTGACGCATCGACGATAAAGGTTCCGTTTGCCACCACTTCTTCTCCTTCTTGCAATCCGTCGAGCACTTCTATGGCATCTTCCAGGTCTGCACCCAGCCGGACCATTCGCGGCACTACCACCACTCTATCCTCCTGCTGTTCTGCTTTGACATAGACCAGCGACCGCTCGCCGGTCCAGAGCACGGCTGTTTTGGGAATAGTCATCACAGAGCCCCGCCGGGCATAAACCGTCGCAACGCCATACATTCCGGGACGTAACTGCAATCCTGGATTGGGAATTTCAACCTGCACTGGCACTGACCGCGTCGTTTCATTCACCGTCGGCTCAATGTATGCTATGCGCCCCTCAAAGGTCTTACCGGGCAAAGCATCGAACTGAAAAGATACTGGCATACCGACTCGAACAAATGGAAGATCCTGTTCATACACATCCAGCCACACCCATACCGTGCTCAGATTTGCAATTTCCATAATCACATCCCCTTCCTTTGGATGGTCTCCTTCCCGCACGTTGAGTTTCAACACGTGCCCGGAAACGGGCGACAAAATCTCAACGGTACTTTGCAACTCTTGCGATCGCTCCAACGCAGCAATCTGCTGTTCGGTGAATTTCCAGTTCCGGAACTTCTGCCGGATCGTTTCCAGCAGCAATGGCTGATTTTCCCGCAATGCGACTAACAACTCTCGGTGGGCAGCAATGATTTCCGGCGAATAAATTTTTGCCACTGGCTGCCCCGCCTGCACAAATGCTCCCTCGAAGTTCACATATAGCTCTTCAATCCGGGCAGATGGAACGTGCGAGGTCAGCCGCAACAATTGCCGCTCGTCTGGCGCCACCACGGCGGGTAGCCGCAGTGTTTTCGTTCCCTGTCGCCGCTGGACGACGGCAAATTGAACATTCGCCACTTCCAGTGCATTTCGGCTCAGGGTAATGCCTTCCACCTGCTTTTGCGATTCTTCCACTTCCAGCGGGATAAGATCCATCCCGCAGATTGGACATTTCCCCGGTTCATTTTGCCGAATCTGCGGATGCATCGAGCAGGTCCACACCTGTCCCTCACTCACTGCTGTCGTATCGCGATCCGCAGGACTTCCCGCCTGACCTGAAGGGGATGGTGCCAAAAGCCATCCGAGCAAAATCCCCACAAGAAAAATCACACCGACAATGATCCATTGCTGCTTGCTCATCTTGTTCATCATTTTTCCCACTCCTCTATTTGGTTCAACAATCTGGATTATCGATCTATTCCCAACAAGAAATCTTTTTGCGCTAACAGATTAAACAACCGTGCTTCCAGCATCTTCTCCTGCTCGTGATACCGGAGCAATTCCCGCTGGGTATTGAGCACGATCTCAATGTCAACTCTGCCGGTGGCATATTCTTCCAGCAGAATTTCCAGTGCACGCTGAGTGTTCGGAATCAGCGTCTGCTGGACAACTCGCAATTGATCCTGCTGATCCTCAAAGTCTTCCACTAATTGGATCAGTTGGGCTATAAACTGGCGGTACTGATGGCGATGACGCCACAGAAACTGCTGGCGGTATGCCTGCTGCTCTTCTACCAGCGCTGCGTATCGTGTGCGGTCGACCGGTAGTGACAATCGAACGCCGATCATTACCGCATCCTGCCCCGCCTGTTCACCGGTTGACTGTCCAGTTCCAATGCCTACATAATCAACCCCGACTCCGACAGAAGGATACCCTTTCGCTTTAGCAGATTGTGCCGCAAATTCCGCAGCCGCTGCTAAGGTCTTGAAACGTGCCAGTACTGGATTCTGGCGTTCCATCAGGCGGATCAAAGAATCCAGTGAAGGAAGCCGGGGCTTCAGGGGCAAAGCCGAAACCCGGAAATTGGTATCCGGCAATGCATCAAAGAGCGCGAATAACTGTGCTGTTGCAACTCTGTGCTGCCGCCGAAGTGATCGAAGCCGCTGCTGCAATGTCGCAATTTCATTGTCCAGCCGGAACAGATTCCCGGAGTTTTCCTCACCGACCTGAATGCGAGTGAGTAAAAATTCCCGGATGGTTCGCAGAATCTGCAGATGTTCCTGCACGAATTGCTGCTGCCATTGGAGCAAATAGAGTCGGGCAAAAAGCTGCTTTGCCTGCTGGTGCAACTGTAAACGGAGGGTCTGGTAATCCAGCGTCTGAGCTTGCGCCTGTGCCTGAGCCGCCTGCTCCTGTCCTTCCAGCACCCCAAACCACGGAAGCCGCTGTTCCAGCTTCACACCGAATTGCTGCGGTCCATTGCGCGTCTCCACCGGGAGCGGAGCGACTCTACCCTGCAGCATCGGATCAGGTAATTTGCCACTTGCAACTGCGCGAGCTGTCCGGGCTTCAACCGTATATGCCACGCTCCGTAGTTGCGGATTCCGCTGCTCAATAAGCTGGAGTAAAGAGTCCAATAGCGACTGCTGCGCAATCGACGGCACTATTGCCCACAAGCTCACCAGGATGGAAAGATACACCACTCTCATCGCTCTTCTCCTTTCTGTTGTTGGCGCTTCCACCGTCGTTCTTCAACGATAGCATAGAGAACGGGAACAGTAAAAACTGTCATCAAAGCAATAGTCATCCCACCAAAGGTCGGGATCGCCATTGGCACCATAATTTCCGATCCCTTTCCAACGGAACTCAGCACGGGCAACAATGCAAGTACAGTCACTGCAATGGTCATCAAAGCGGGGCGGATCCGCCGCATTCCTCCAGCGATAATAGCCTGCCGGATTTCCTCAATCGTCTTCGGTCGGCGTTCGCGGAAAGAATCATCCAGATACGTTGCAATCAATACGCCATCGTCCGTTGCGATGCCAAAGAGTGCAATAAATCCGACCCACACCGCCACGCTCAGATTCACCGGATGAATCTGAAACAGCTCTCGCATCGAAACGCCAGCGATCGAAAAGTCCAGAAACCACGGTTGCCCATACAACCATAGCATCAGAAATCCACCTGCCCAGGCAACGGCAATGCCGCTAAAGACCAGAGCAGAAGTAATGGTAGAGCGGAACTGAATATAGAGTAGCAAAAAGATAATCGCCAGTGTAATGGGGAGCACGATACTCAGCCGCCGCTGCGCTCGTACCTGGTGCTCATACGTTCCTGAAAATCGATAACTCACGCCCGGTGGCACAACCAGCTCTCCTGACCGGATTTTCTCCTGAATAAAGCGTTGTGCCCGTTCCACCGCTTCAATAGCGGAAATGGACTTATCGTGGTCAAAGATCACATAACTGGTCAGGAAGGTGTCTTCGCTCTTAATAACCTGTGGACCCTGGCGGTACTCAATGGTCGCTACCTGTCCTAAGGGAATCATCGTGCCCATCGGCGTCGAGATCAGCACCGATGCAATTTTTGCCGGCGTAGAGCGCAGTTCCCGTGGATACCGAATCCGCACGGCATACCGCTCTCGCCCTTCGATGGTCGTCGTCAGCGGCTGTCCACCCAGCAGAATTTCCACCAACCGCTGCACATCATTGATCTTCAGCCCGTAGCGAGCTAATTTCTGCCGATCGAATCGGATTTCCAGGTATGGCTTGCCAACAACCCGATCAGCAAACACTGTTTCCGACTGAATGCCTGGAACTTCTTTGAGAATGTTTTCCAGCGCCAGTCCAAACCGCTCAATGGCTTCTAAGGTTGGTCCCTGAACCTTAATACCAATGGGTGCTCGCATTCCAGTCTGGAGCATAATGAGCCGTGTTTCGATCGGATAGAGCTTCGGCGCCGACGTCAGCCCCGGAAACTGCGTTCGCTTAACGATCTCTTTCCAGATATCATCCGCCGTCTTGATGTGCGGACGCCACTGGCGATAATACTCTCCTTTTGGATCAGGGATAAGATTGCCAGCAGAATCCCGCAGGAAATTTCCGTCATCATCAACGGCAAACCGGATCCGTCGTCCCTGCTCATCCGTCTTGTATTCCGGCTTGTATATGATGACATTCTCAAACATCCCCAGCGGCGCAGGGTCCAGTGGTGACTCTACGCGTCCTGCTTTCCCCACAACCACTTCCACTTCCGGAATTTCTGCTACAGCTTTATCCAGCGCCGCCAGGTAACTTTTCACCTGGGTAATGCCGGTATGCGGCAACGCTGTGGGCATCAGCAAAAAAGATCCTTCATCCAGTGACGGCATAAACTCTTTCTGCAGCCCTGGAAAAGTATGAACACCCCACGACCACCAACTGGTTGTGCGAATATTGATCCCGACTGCGTCGCCCAACTGTGCGATCGGAGAGAGTACAAAACCCCATCCCAACCAGATCATCATTCCCACAATGACCAGAACCGTTGGGAACACCAGAAAAATGCCTTTGTGCTCTAAAACCCACGCTAAGATTCGGGGATAGAGTTTGAGAAAGAGGCGGAAACTCAACAACACGCCTGAGACAATCACCAGCACAAACAGGGTATTCAGCACAACCCCATTGCGAGGACCCAGCGGAATCCAGGATTCCGCCAGCAGCACTGCGGTGAGTACGACGAGGGTAAAAAAGAGCGCCCGTTGGTGCCGCCGCTCATCCCACCACCGTGGTAACAGAACGCTGGCAATACCACTAATGCTGGCAACACTGAGCAACAAAAACGCCGTAATCGGGGTTGTGACATACCCAACGATGCCTGCTACAAACAATAGCGAATACCACAGCAGGCGAATCCATTGCCGCCGTACGGAAATGCGGAATATCCAGTACGCAAAAGCCGGCACCATTGTCAAAGCGATCACAGCTACGGAAACCAGCGCGAAGGTTTTTGTAAATGCTAAGGGGCGGAACAATTTCCCCTCCGTTGCCTGGAGCGAAAACACCGGCAAAAAACTGACAACGGTTGTCGCAATCGCCGTCAGCAGCGGTGGAGCAATCTCCACACTGGCTGCGTGAATTAACTCCAGCAAGGAACTTCCTTCCTTCCGCTCTTCCACATACCGCACAATGTTCTCACTCATAATAATGCCAACATCCACCATCGTTCCGATCGCAATGACAATACCGGTCAATGCTACAATGTTGGCGTCGACCCCACCGATTTTCATAAACAAAAAGGTCATCAGAATCCCTATAGGGAGCGTAACAGCGATGACAAAAGAAGCACGGAGGTTAAATAGCATAATGAGCACGACAATGATGCTGATGAGCAACTCGTGCTCCAGTGCAATGTTCAGCGTCGCCAGGGTCTCGTGGATCAATTGCGTCCGATCATAAAACGGCACGATTGTCACCTGCGACACTGTCCCATCGGGAAGCACCCGTTTGGGCAAACCCACCTGAATTTCCCGGATTTTCTCCTTGACTCGATCAATAACCGCCAGTGGATTTTCTCCATAGCGGGCAACGACCACGCCGCCGACGGCTTCGATGCCGTTTTTGTCCAGTATGCCCCGTCGTTCTGCCGGTCCGATCGTCACAAATGCAACATCTTTGATCGTCAGCGGCACGCCATTATCCACCCGAATGACTGCCTGCTCGATATCCTCAATGGAGCGGATGTATCCCAGACCTCGAACAACATACTCAACAGCATTGATTTCAATCGTACTGGCACCGACATCCAGATTGCTTTTGCGCACCGCATCCACAATTTCCTGCAGCGAGACCCGCGCCGCTCGAATCGCTTCCGGTTTCAGCTCAATCTGGTATTCTTTCACATAGCCACCTACGGAAGCAACTTCAGCTACTCCTTCGACCGAAAGCAATGCATAGCGGATATAGAAATCCTGAATGGTGCGCAGTTCGTGTAAATCCCAGCCTCCCACGAACTTTCCGGTTGAATCCCGTCCTTCCAGCGTATACCAGAAAACCTGCCCCAGCGCCGTGGCATCTGGGCCCAGTGCCGGTGCTACACCTTCCGGTAACGTGCCAGGTGGTAAGGAGTTCAGCTTCTCCAGAATCCGGGTTCGCGCCCAGTAAAAATCGACATCTTCTTGAAAAATCACATAGATCGTGGAAAAACCAAACATCGAGGAAGAACGAATGGTTTTGACGCCCGGCACACCCAGCAATGCGGTGGTCAACGGATAGGTAATCTGGTCCTCGATATCCTGGGGTGAGCGCCCGGGCCAGGCAGTAAAAACAATTTGTTGATTCTCCCCAAGATCCGGAATGGCGTCCACTGGTACCGGATCGCGGGGGAACCACGGTATATCCCAATCAAATGGGGCAACGGCAATGCCCACACCCACAAGCGTGAGCACCAGCAAAACCGTCACGAATCGATTGTATAAGAAAAATCGGATGACCGCTTTCATTGGTCTCCATCCCTTTTGTGAAACAAAAAGTCGTCAATCAGAAAAGAAAGCAGGAAAAGACAGGGAAAACGGGATGGAAACCGCTTGCTAAGTCAGAAGGTGGGTTGTCTGTGTCGGCACAAAAGGCGGCGATAAGGAAAACTGCTCGATACCCAAACGGCAGGATTGCCCCGTATGACAGGAAGTTGACGGAACAGCAATAACGCCAACGGCTCCGCTGATCTGCAATGGCGAAACAACAGGGAGTTGCGGTAACACAGCCGGCAAATCTACCGATTCAAAGGTTATTTGCAGATCACAGCACGGATTGTGCTCATCAACCGGACATCCACACTCTGCCACTGGCATCGGCACTTTGCACCAGTGCTGGACCGTAGGAGCACCGACAGTGGCCACAAAAAGCCACATCGCCAGGGCAATATGGAGCACGTATTGCATCATCACGTCGGTAATCGACGTTAATTTATCGAACGTAGTGCTTTCTTCCCCAACCAACCGTATGTCGTCGTATCGGGAATCTGATCCGTAATACCACCAATCCTGCTGCTGCCTGTCGGAATTCTAAGAGCCGTTTATTACCACTTCGTGGTCATTCCACCGCATCCATCAACTCTCGATTGCGCTTCCAGCATCCCCGGGTTACCACGAATTCTGATTATCGCACGATCAACCGGGTCATCACGCGCCCATTCTGAAAATGCACCCGCAGCAGCCACGTTCCCCGCAAAGATGGTATCAATAGTGCTGACCACGGAAGCTGTATTGTCCCCGCCTGCTGTACTATCCGGCGAGTCACGCGTCGTCCCAGAACATCCCAGAGCTCAACGGTTTGCACCAGTTGTGCAGTGCGAATAATGCAGCCTGAAGGCGTAATGGTGATCGCCGCTGCCGGATCGTCCGATACGCTGGTCGCTACGGCATTGCCCGCCAGCGGTACATCGATTGGATCTACGGATTGGGTAAACTCAACGCGTAGTCGTCCCGTATACGACTGCGGTGCAACGGGCTGAAAAGCCAGAACGATCCCTACGCTTTCACCGGGTGCTAAGCTGAGCGGAACGGCTGGGCTCAGCACGGAAAACACCCCTGCTGGATCATCGTGAATTCTGAGCCGATCCACGGTTACAGGCAAATCACCAAAGTTTGCCAGGACAATGGTTGTATCCCGCTGTTGCTGGACGGGCACGGTTCCAAAATCCACCATTTGCACATTGAGCTGTGGCAGATAGATGCCGGCAAAGCCACGCAGCGGCACTACCGGCTGATTAACGGCGTTGGAAACAAAGGACAATTCCGCCTGGTGGCTTCCCCGCTGCTGCGGCTCATAGCGAATGGTAAGCGTTTTTGTTTCATCAGGTTTGAGTTTAAATCCCGATCCAGGGGAATGAACAGTAAAGAATGTCGCATCTGCACCGGTAATAGTAACCTGTGTTACATCCAATTCCTCTGATCCCGTATTTGTTACCACCAACTGCCGCTCACCAACGCTACCAACCACAACGGTATCGAAATCCAGCAGTGTTTGAGACAGGCTGATGACTGGACCTGGTCCTGCTGGTTGCACCACAACGTGCGCCGCCTCACTCAGCACCGTGCCGCACAAATTGGAGATCTGGCAATCGTACCACCCACTATCTGCTAACTGCACTGCTTGCAGTACCAGTTGGGGGGATGTCGCTCCGGGGATCGGTTGTTCATCTTTCCGCCACTGATAAGAAATGTTTTCCCCTTGTGCTGCGACCTCCAGAATAACCGTAGCTCCCTCTGTAACCGTCGTATCCTCAGGATGCTGTACCACTACCGGTGGGCTCAATACCGTAAGAATGGCAGGATCACTCACCGCTGCGGGCGAGCAACTGCCCGAAACGATTACCTGATAGGAACCAGCATCAGCTTCGGTGACATTGAACAGTTGCAAAGTACTGCTATTTGCTCCTGAAATAAGATTTCCGTCTTTGTACCACTGATAACTCAACCCATCTCCCTCGGCGACAACAGCAAGCAGAACTGTATCACCAGTGCAAACGGTCTGCGAAACGGGCTGCTGGACAATCTGCGGTATCGCCAGCACCTGGAGATGGATCGGTTCACTGGTAATCGGGGATCCACAGAGCCCTGAAACCAATACATCGTACGTTCCGGAATCTGCCAACTGTATTGCTTGAAATCGCAACTGCGGCTCCGTTGCTCCCGGTATTGGTTGCCCATCCTTTCGCCATTGGTACTCCAGCTGCCCTCCTACTGCCTGAACTTCTAATGTCACGTTTGCACCTTCGCACACTTGTTGCGACTGTGACTGTGCAGTAATTGTTGTCTCCTGGTATACTGCAAAGTTATCGTCGCTCTCGTCAGCAACAGTAGTATCCTGGCGATTTCGCACTAAAATACGATATTGCGTTCCCTGAGCAAAATCCGCCGGTATATCCCATAGCCACGACCCTTGTGATGCATCCAGATTTTCCGCCAACACCGTATTGTAATGCTGTCCTCCGTCGGAGGAAAGCAAAATGTCTACTTTGTCTACATTGCTTGCTTCCCAACGCACCAATTGCTGGGTACCCCGGCACCATTGCTCACCCCCATTGGGCTCAAGTACCGTAATACTTTGCTGCGGCGCAACGACGGTAATAGCAATAGGCGTCATCACTTTCCATTCATCCAGGGTATCTGCCTGTCCGTTATTATTGACCGCATTGGCAGCAGCTCGAAGATAATAGGTGCCCGGTGTACTGGGTGCCTGCCAGTTAAATTGAAATGAAACCTGTCCACCTGATAACGTTTTGGGTGCCTGGTGCGTCAATTCGTTATTGACCTTTTTCAACCCGGAACCGCTGGCTGGTTGCAGGTTGCCAGCATCCTGATTGCCACCCTGCGTCGTTTTAACTGCAATGTTGACTCCCGCTTTCGGTTTGGAACTATGGGCAACAATGATGGTAATCTGGAGCGTTTGCCCCGTCTGGACTGTCCAGGAACCCGAACCGCTCTGCGCTGTAATCTGTGTTGCTCCCGGTGTAATTCCGTGACACCTGCCGCATCCCACGCCCTGCGCAGTCCGCCCTGTGATTCCTCCAGAGTAGCTCCACACTGCCGCCGGGATAAAAACCAGCAGCAGCACTAACCAATATTGACGACTGATCATTGATACGCTCCTTCTTTTGGGAAACTCAACTCACACATAAATCTTCACTGTATTGCCCTGAGGATCAAACTCTGTCTGGTACTGCGTAAGTCCAGTTGTTGCTGGCCCTCGGATTACAGCCCCTGTTTTGGGATTGAACTCTGCACCGTGACAAATGCAGATGATCTTCTGATGATGGAGTTCACCCATCTGATCTCCGATCAAACATCCCTGATGGGGACATACCGCACTAAATGCTACAATGGTCGTCTGCGAAGACCGGCGAAGAATAAAGGAATAATTTTCCGCCTGGACAAATGCCATCCCCCCAACATTTTTCAATGCTGGATACGGCGACAAATCCACCACGACCACCTGACCCTGCACTTTGTTGACATCTGTCTCACAACTGCTGAGCACACTGGCGACAACTGGTAATCCAATCACCGCTCCAAGAGAAACGCGAAGAAATTCCCGACGCTCCATTGCTGTTCCTTTCTTTCGTTGTACTACTGCTCCATCTTTTGCTGCAATGACACACAGCGAAAAGGAAAGTTACAAACAATTGGCAAAAAGTTGTGTAACTCACTTGAAAACGACCATCAGCTTTTTCTGCGACAAAATTCCTTGGATACAACGTCAAAAAACTGTAAATTTGAAGTTTGCAGATTTTCCAACAGAAAGAAAGGCAGCATCGATGAGATCCATTCTCAGTGTACTGGTCGGCATAGTCTGTATGCTTGTGCTTCCAATCTATGCCCAATACAGCTATGAGATGTCGATCTTGGGCTCACACGATGGCGATGTCCTGGGTGTCTTCGTCAACGAAGGCGATAATATGTTTGCCTCCTGCAGCATTGATGAAACTATTAAACTGTGGAGTCTTCCAGATGGCAAAGTGCTCCACGTTCTGCGCGGACACCTTGGAGCGGTCAACTACGTATCATTCTCTGGCAACGATCGCTACTTAGCCAGTGCCAGCAGTGACCGGACAGTCCGCATCTGGGACGTTCAGACCGGCAAGCTACTGACAACGCTGCGCGGACACACGGGAGATGTGCTCAGCGTGTACTTCAGCCAGGACAGCGCCAGCGCCTTTGTCGCAAGCGGTAGTATGGATCATACAGTCAAACTCTGGGATCGAGAATTGCAAACCGAAGTGAAAACGCTGCGGGAACACGTGCTCCCGGTTAACAGCGTTGCTTATAGCTACGACGGGAAAACGATCGCTTCTGCCAGCGATGACTGGACGGTCAAGATCTGGTCAACCGATCTGAAATCGCGTCGCTCACTCAAAACCCTCCGTGGTCACACGGCGCCGGTCTTAGCGGCGGTCTACAGTTTTGACAGCAAGTGGTTAGCAACAGCAGATCAAGACGGCATTGTGAAAATCTGGCGAATGCCTTCCGGAGAATTGTTCCGTACGATCAACGCTCACACTGATCTGGTACAGGATGTCGCCTTTGCTGCGGACAATCGCACATTGTTGACCTCCAGTCTGGACGGAACAGTCAAACTCTGGGATATTGCAACGGGAGCTAACCTGTACACCTACAATGTTGGTGTTCCCGTCTGGTCTGCGGACTTAGTCGGCGATGCCAGTCTCATCGTCATCGGCTGTGCTGACGGCACGGTGCGAATTCTTCGCAAGACACCGGGAAAAGGAAAATAAAATGGAGATCAATCGAATGATGCGAATTCTGTGGCGCTTTCTTATAGTCCAGTGCTTTGTTGCTGCTGCGCTCTTTGCCCAGGTTTCACCGGTTGTTACCATCACCGGTTATGTCTACGATGAAGTCTCTTTTGAACCGTTGAACAATGTTCTCATCATTGTGAAGCCGCAACGTCCCAACCTCAAAGAGTGGACCTCGAAAACACACTCCGGTGGATACTACCTCATCACAGGGTTGCAACCGGGCGAAAAATACACGCTTCGGCTCCGGAAAGCAGGGTACTTTGAAACTGAGTACGAGCTGCGGCTTCCGAAAACAGAAAAATACACGGAGCTTTCGCGTGACTTTCTGATGACACCCCTGCGTGTCGGTACCCGGATTCCTCTCACAGTCTCGCCTTTTCCCTACAAAAAAGCGAAGTTCAAGCTGGGTGCTGAGGAAATCTTAGACGATCTGGTCAACCTCCTGAAAATTAACCCATCGGTTCATATTCGGCTGGAAGTTTACCCGGATACAGAAACTGATACCACCTTCAACCGTTCGTTGACCACAACCCGTGCACAACTATTAGCAGAATACCTTACAAAGCACGGAATCGATTCTGATCGGATTGAGATCACTGCATTCGCAACACCGGATCCTTTAAATCCGCCACCGGTGAAAAAGCGCGCGAAAGGAAAGTTTTACGTCGGTCCCGTGTACATTGTTGTGACAAAATTGTAATAGCAAAAACCCACGCTTTCAGCCTTTTCGTCACACTCCTTGCTGATTGGAGGGTGGCAAAAGCCATCGCGCTTCGGTGGCTGCGAAGACAAAAAGCAAAGAAAGGATTTGCTTACTCCTTTGGCGCCAATCGAAGAAGCTCGCGAAGTTCTTCAACCAAATGCTGTTTCAACTCCCGGATTTCTTCATTCGCAGGAACAAACTCTTCTAAAAACTTCTTCAGCACCCGCTGATTATGCTCGATCTGCGTTTCCCCGCCGCTGAGCGTATCTTTGATCCACTCCAGCACGGTTCGGCGGATAGGAATACCTTCCAACTGGTGCAGGGGTTGATGCCACAATTCAGGCTGATAACGAAGCTGTTCCAGAATATCCACAAATCCCAGCAGGGTTCGCAATTGCTCAAAGCCCCGAGCAGCGCTCATAGAGCGATACAAAGTCTCAAAAGATTTCTCAAATGCCCGTTCCTCTTCTTCCACCCCAATGGTTGCAAAAATATATTTCAACTGCTCAATGTCCTCCGGCTGTACCTTCTGCCGTCCCTGAAGAAAGGCTATGGCACGCAGCAAATCCTGCGCCTTCGCCTGTGTTCGGGGAGAAATGTAGAAGTCCTGATTCGCCTTCTGCTGTCGCAACATCCGGTTCCGGGTAAACTCATAGTGTCGAATGACCAGATTCATAAAGTACAGCAGTTCGGGGTAGATGGTAATCTCGTATTCCGGATGCTGATTGGTCACAATCGCGTATGCAAACTGCAACTCCGAAAACGGAATTTTTTCCCTCGGCGGCGCTATGCGACCGGAATATTTGGCATATTCCTTCGCAATTCGGTACTGGATGTACGGATCTTTATCTGGCAGCACCATTGCTTTGTAGATGAAGCGATCCAGAATTGCTTCCGTCACTTCCGTCACCCGCAGATAATTTGTTGCTGCAATGACCGTATGCACTTTTGCTGGCATATACTGCGACCCACGCACCAGTGCCCGCTCATTGAGCAGCGACAGCAGTGCTCGCAAGGTGTAATCGTTGGCATCAAAGATCTCATCAATGAAACCAAATTCGCTTTCAACCAGCGATCCCTCGGTGTTATGCACGATCCTCCCTTTTTTCAACTGCTCAATATCCAGAGCCCCAAAATAGGTATCGGGCATCTGCTCTTTGCTGGCTTGCACCCGAAAAATTTTCACCTGATCAAACATCGAAAAAATCTGCTCTGCCAGCATCGTCTTTCCAGCGCCAGTCCGGCTCTGGAGAAGCTGATGATCGCCTGTCAGAAGCGCATAGAACGCCTGCTGAATCACTTTCTCACGATTGATCATCCGCCGTCCCACAAATTCCATTGCCCGGCGGAATTTGTCAACCAGTGCGGAAAGCGATAGCGAGCTCTTCGGTATCTCTCGCACTTGATAACTCATTCACCTTTCTGCTGCTTCTCCTGGCGCCACTCCCGCCGTAATTGTTGCACCTCATCCCGAACATCTTTCGCAAAGCGGCGCAACTCCTGCATATGCTTCCGCAACCGAATGCCAGCGGAAATATTCTGCTTTTCGTAGAACTTTCGGAAATCTTCTTCAAATGACCGTACCAGTTGCAGTAACTGCCGATATCGATCCATTGTCCCTGCGCAAATTGTCACACAAAAGTCTTCAATCGTTAACAGAAACGGCAAAATTAAGAAACGGTGAGCAAAAGGCTGGTAACAACGACTTGCTAAACGAAAAAGGCAAATTCACAATTTTTCCATCGCGCCACTTTTGGCAAAAACTTTCAAAGAATTTGCACATGCTGCGCCCTGTTAGTTGCATCGTGCAAATCCCCGACCCCTAACCCCTCTTTCCGCAGGAAAAGAAAGTTCATTCTGTCGGCACCCCCATCTATTTTCCCGCTCTACCAGACAGATCTCCCTGCTCTATCTGAAAGTGAGGTTAGAAGGACACCGGGGCTACGCTCTCAGACGTGCTTCTACCAAGCACTCACTTCAGCGTGCTTTCTCATTGGAAAAATACCCCGGCGCATCCAGAGCAAGTCAGGAGCTTATCCTGCCATTTTTTGCTGCCGACTAAAAGTGAGCTCTCCCAACCTTTGCCCGCGAGAGCCAGTGCTGCCAGCCAACGAACGGTGTTTCTAGAAGGCTTTGTGCATCTCTTACCGCAGCATCTGAACGGGATAACGCAGCAGTTGCTGTCCCCGCGACGTCTCCAGCGTCAGCACCAGAAAGTACGTGCCATTAGCGACCAGCGCGCCACGGCTATCCCGCCCGTTCCACATAAGCAGGTTCTCACCAACGTGGAGCTGTATCGATTGACGCAGAAGCAATTGCCCAAAGACATCGTACACCTGCAACGTTGCCTGCTGCGGCACCCTGTGATCTTCAATCTTCAGGCGCAAAGTCACCCGACCGGAAGCCGGGTTGGGATACACCACCGCTTCTGTCACCTGAAATGTTTCCGGCACCACTAACTGGTAGTGAACCGTATCTCGATTTCCAAAATAATCTTCCGCGACAATCCACAGCGTATTGACTCCGATCTGCAACGGAGCCGTGAAGTGCAAATCCAGCAGATGGACAGACGATGCAACCTGCGCTGGATCAGGAGATTGGGTCGTAACCGTTCGCTGGAGCACACTGTCCGGATATTGCTCCAGTGGTATTCCATTGAGCACTATGGTCACCTGTCCCGGTTGAATCGGCTGTGGCGAATTATCCCAGACCTCCACAGCGATCCGAGGCTGCTGCCGCACAACCCGCAAAGAATCCCATCGAAGGCTGTCCACCAATAACCTGACGGTCGGCGGAACGGTATCGAGTTGCACAACAAACCGGTCAATGGCTCGATTATTCCACAAATACATCTCTGCCGGTAGTACTATTCCCTGCACCTCGAGCCGATTTTCTGATTCCAGCGGCAACGTCGCGATTGCAAAGGTATCGACAACTTCCTGATTCGGTCCAATGTTCTCATAGCGATGCTGTACTTCCACGCCCGCACCACCATTTTCCACCGGGTGTACATTCACCTGCACCAAACACGAATCAGCGGCGGAACGCAAAGAAAGGTTTCGCGTGCGCACTGCAACGGTGCCCACAAACCCCTGCACGATCGAATCTCGGCGCTCAAGCACTCGAACCGAGAGCTCTGGCAGCGGCACATACCGAACTTCGACCCCGTAAATCGTGGGCGTTTCGTTCTCAAACTTGTCTACCTGAATTCGCAATTGGTATGTTTGCGAGGGTGGCAGCTCAGGAAATGTTGCAACGGTACTATCAACTTCCCAGAGGACCTGAAGTGAATCACTATCCCTTTGCTGAATCACCTGCATCCGATAGCGTCCCTCACCATTGGTATGCAGCACAATTTGCTGCACCTGTTTGACCTGTGACAGCGGCGGTAGCGTCAATGCTCCAGACCGCACCCATACCTCCAGTGAATCATTGAGTTCCACCGCCGTGTTTCCTTCCGGCTGCTCCCGCTTCCACAATTCCCGAAGCTTTTGCCCCCGCTTTGCCAGCAGGATGTAGGAAGAGCCATACTGCAGCGATTCGGCGTATTCAGCTCCGTAGCGTTGCAGCGCCCGCACCACATCCGTAAAATTCCCCGGTTCATCTGGTCCTTTCTGCAGAATGCCCCGGACGGAATTATCACACAACGCAATCAAGATACGATCTTCCGCCCGGACAGAATCCTCCAGAAAGCGCACCAACTCCTCACTATCGCCATAGACATCTTTCTGGATCGGTGCCTCTTTCAAGTAGGTATCATACCGCCGATAGACAGAGCGCACCGAATCATCTGGCGGAATGACAAAGACATTAAAGCCACGTTTAAAGGGAGAATTCAGATATTCCTGCCCTGCGATGCGAACTCGCACCCGCCGTGTTTTACCCCGTCCGTCGGAGTATACTTCCAGCGGCACTTTGCGATTACGCAACGCAACGCCTGCCGAATCCGGAAGCCATCGCCACTGTCCTCGCTGCACAGCACGCCACTCCGCTGAAGACTGCACCCGCCATCGAACCACCGGCTGCTGCGCGCCAGAGGAATCGACAAAGAAAGGAATGGTCAACCATTCACCCGGCAACGACTGTCCTTGCTCCCACGCCCGCACCCACAGAACATAACTTTTCCCCTTTTCCAGTCTCTTCGGACACTGCCACTCCAGAACATCGGGATCGATTTCCACTTCTTCAGGAGCAGCGCTTACAATAATGCTATCGGTGTATGGGTCGCGGAGCAACCATTCAGTAGCAACGATGGCCTTGCCAAACGGACGCAACACCCGGAAACGGGGACGGTCTGACGCTATGTTCCAGTAGGGCAGAGGATCGAGAGGAGAGAGCCGATTGGAAAACACTGTAAAACTCAATTGCACCGTATTGTTCAACGGATTTGCCTCATCAATTCGGTGTCCAGGATCCACCTGAACTTCCAGCGTGTGAACCCCGGTAATCCCATATGTTGGGATCGTCGCGAAAAACGGGCGATCGGCACACAATTCCGGCACCGTAAACCACAGCGTATCCCGCCACTGTTCCGCAGAATGCACAATGCGAATCTGGAGTGAATCGCGCCACCATTGCCCTCCATTCCGTATCATCCCACGAAGAAATACCACCGTGTCCTCTTCTGCAAAGGTTGTCTCCCCCTGCGCATTGACCACTGTAAAATCTGTTTCCAGCAGGTACGGATCTACTTTGGGTCGATAGGCAATAACGCCCATCGGATCGCCCAGCAGCGTATACTGCCAGAACGTTGTCCGTTTCTCCTCTCCCATCGTCCACGGATTGAGCGTATCCGAAATCACCAGGGTCCACATTTTCGCATACTGTAGCAAATCGCCAAAGTGAGCAACGGAATCACGAAATCCTTCAAAGAATCCACGGAGCAACTCTCGATCGATCGCAACGTAACCAAAACCGGTCGTTCCATAGCACGCAATCATTCCCCGACGCTCACCCCGGAGAAAATCTTCATTTTTCGCCACTACGGTTGGTTCAGCAAAAGCGCCCGTCTGACAAGAGAAGGTTGCCAAAATGGGATACTTCCCGGTGTTAGTGAAATCCTTTGCCCAGCCGAAATCCATATCAAAAATCGTTGGTGCAGCGTGCCCAACATAATTCACCCACATCACACCCTTATCGATTGCCCGCCGAATGAGTGTTGCGTTGGAATTATCCACATTCCCATCGCTTGCTTTTGAAATAATTTCAGCAGTCATACACAATGGCGCCTGATAGAGGTACGACCCAACGACTTGCTCTGCATCGAAGCGGAAAAGAAACCGCTCATTCTGATTTTCTCCGCCGGTCAAAAACAACGCGTGACGCATCCACGGCTGCTGTGGCAAGCCTTCGTACTCGATGATTTTATCCACTACCGCTTGCGCCTCTGCCTCGGTTTCAACAGGAATTCGCCCGGTGAGCAACTCCGGCAAAATATCGGGGGAAGGATCCAGAAGCGTATACCAGTAATCGCTGACTGGTTTGCCATACGACGGGACATAATCCTCCTTGACTGATTTCTTCCACACCTTGCGAGGATCCCAACTGGCATCACCAAAGAAAACAGCATACGTCGGTGCCGGACGCTGCCATCGCTGGAAAGCGGCTTTGAAGAACCATTTAATCGCATACGGGTTCTTTTCCCCGTAACTGAACTCATCATACAAACTTTCCACATCGACGACCAGAGCCGAAACGCCGCTGCGCTGTGCTCGATACTGTGCCAACTGCTGCGCCTGTGACCAGAACTTCGAATGAGCGATTACAAGGTAATCCACCTGCCCACCATAGTCTCGCCAATAATGCAACTTTACCGGTTCGACCTTTGCTTCCTCCCACGCCGGAGGCGAGGCAGCTACAAACCACGTTGCACCGGCAGCAACCGGCAGTATCACCCGGTAACTGGAAGCACCGGGCAACGGAACAAATTGGGAAAGTCCAAAAGGGACGACACTTCGACGCTCTTCTACAATCGCTTCGTCTTTCTGTGCTATGAGTGCATACCGCTCTCCAGCCGTATACGAGGTTATTGCAGCTGCTCCCAGCGCTTGCAGCATCGTCCGAACCGTTTCTGGAAGCTCACTCTGGGTGTTCCAGACAACCACTATCACGCTATGGGAAGGCGCATTGGTCACAGCCTGTTCAAACGATGCTGCCTGCTGTTGAAGGTCAAACAACTGTATAACGGTCGGTGCTGCTGCCGACACCACCACTGCCCATCCCCCGGAGAGCGTATCGACCAACACTTCCCCATTGACCACTAAGGTTGTTCGGCGATGGCAACTGGCGGCAACCTGCACGCCCGATTCTGCATCCCGCACCACGGCATACTGTTGATGGGTCGTATCCAATACCACGATCGGCAATGTTGTTGCACCGTAGAGCACCAGTGCGGCTGGCTTTGCGAGTCCCCGAACTTCACCACGGACCATTTCGTTCGACAGTACCGGCAGACTCCAGCCTTCGACCTCAAAGTAATCCAGATACATCAGATCCGTATACGGTGGATCTTTGCGGTCGCGATACTCTGGCACTCCAGCCGAATAAAAACGCAATCGGTTGGGTCCCATTAGAACCTGCGTTGCTGGCAGCACAGCTTCCAGGGTATCATCCCGTCTGCCATCAAACATCGTTTCTGCCACTACCGTATCATTGACCAGAAACTGCGGATAGTGATCCGGCTTATAATGCCGATTATCCGAAATTGCCCGGTACTGACAGCGGAAAATCAGGCTATCGGCAGGATACAGTCGCACCGGATAGGTAAAACCCTTGCCCCAGTGGATTCCACCTGTCCAGGACCAGTCCTCATCACCGGTCACGTGATCCTTGAATCCCACCGACACATAATGGTCTTCCTCGAAATGCTCGGTAATCCAGATTTTGCGAACGGTATCCTGGATCGCAACTCTTCCCCATTCTCCAAATCGCTGCGATACCTGCGAGGAATCGATGACCAGAAAGAAAGCTGTGTGCGTATCATACGAAGAGAACCAGACCGTATCTCCTGACGGGTGGAATCCCTGAAAAATGAGCGTATCCCCTTCATTGAACTGTCCATCCTGATCGCCAATGATTGTGTATGGCACTGGTCGAGCGCGATAGTACAAATGCAGATGGGCAAAATCCTGATTCCGAAAAGCCGGTAAGACGGAAGCAACCGCTTCAAAAGGCACAAAAGCAACACCATCTTTGCTGGTTCTCAATTTCACTGCTAAACGTCCCCGGGGAAATGGGAGCGGAGGCAAAGAATCACTATCCAGAACCTGCGCAGCCGGCTCAAACCGCACCGCCTGTTCGGCGTTGATGACCCCGGCGAACAATGGTTTTTCCAGCAATGCCTTCGGGAACTTTGTCCGCTGCCGGGAAGAAAACCGCATCCGGAGCTTCAGTGTGTGGAGCAATTGCCACTGATATGCCGTGCTGTCATAAACAAATGGTACAACTGTGAGGGCAAGAATAAAACGTCCCCGTTGCCATCCCAGCGGCGTCGTATGCACGATGGGAGTACTTGATTGCTGGATATCCCACGGAATAACTACCTCATCACGAACTGGAACGGCTGACCACTGCTCAATCTGGAGGGCAAATTGCTCCGACGGCAGAGCGATCAAAAATCGGAAATAGCGCACCGTATCGTCCCGTTTGACAAGCCACGGAGCATCGGAGCGGGAAATCATTGAAGGCTCAACGTCGCGGATAAGAAGACGCCCTCCATCAGGCTGCTCCTCCCATTGCACCGTTGCGGCAGCAGCAATCCCGATCCAGAAACAGCATCCCACGATGCCGATCGCTATGATTTTTCGCACCATCGTCTTCCCTGCTTCATTCCAGTATCCGTTAGTGACGAGAAACGCCGCTCTTTTGTACTGCGCTACGGAAAGAAACGTCACTTTTGCGACGCTTCCGGAACACAGGACAAAGTAGAGAATGCAGCGCAATGTGCGGTGGAAACGCTCTATGCAGAAAAAATGGAACATTTTCGTAGCTGGTCTCCGAACCCGCTGGCGTTCCCTCCCGGCTACTGTGCGTACAGGTAGAATACTGATCATCCATCTGGATCCACTGGGGGATACAGCGCTGCTGGTTGCCTACCTTCGATCCATTGGCTTATCAGCCGACCAGTTCGACGTATGCAGTCTGGCATCGCTTGCTCCTTTCTGGCAACACTTTTTTCCCACGCTCCAGGTCTTTCCCTTCCCAACCCGGAGCTGGGACACCGCTGCGCTACGCCAGATGTGTCACAAACTGCGACCGCGCCAGTACGATGTGGTTATCCTGTCCTGCGTTTCACCACCGGGAGCTTACCTTGCCAGTTGTCCGCTGGCGCCGTATCGGTATGGGATGATTGAAGCAGGGCGATTTTTTAGCGGAAGCCGGTGGCTGCTGTCAAAAGTATACGATGCTCCTGCTACCGAACACGTGGTCGATCGCTTCCGGAAACTGTTCGGATGGATCAACCCGGAATGGAGCAAACCTCGTCCATTGTCCCTGCCTCGACCAACTGCCGCGCCAGCAGCCAATACCGTCCTTCTCCATCCCGGTGGCAAATGGAAACCCCGGCGGTGGTCCCCCGAACGCTATCTCCAACTGGCTCGTCTGCTGGCAATGCGCGGATTTTCCGTTCACATCCTGATCCATCAAACTGAACCCGACCTTTTTCACTTTTTCAGAAGCCACCTGACCAACAAAACCGAAGGGATTCAGATCATACAGACAACCACCATTGCCGATCTTCTGGAAGCACTCGGCAATGCGCATTTCTTCATCGGCAACGATTCGGGACCCGCTCATTGCGCAGCGCTGATGAACATCCCCACCTTAGTCCTCTGGGGACCAGCAGATGAAGCCCGCATCCGTCCACTGGGAGCACGCGTGGTGATTCTCAAAAAAGACATTGACTGCCGCCCGTGCAAACAATACATTCATCCCGATCGCTGCGAGCGCGGTGTCAACCTCTGTCTCCAATGGATCACGGTTGAGGAAGTACTGGACACCTTCCTGAACAAACTGGTGCCGCTCTCACCCTGACAAGCCTCTTCCATCCACCGCTCCACACCGAATCCCGCCTTCTCTGCCATACCACTGACTTCCCGATAAAAACCGCTCTGACACCAAACCTTTCTGGAATCTTCTCTTCTGCTGCGCTCACCTTTATTGCACCCGTTGCACCTGAAACCGATGGATCGATCCATTGCTACGCTGGACCACACCAAAGTATGTGCCGCTGGGGAGTGCCAATAAATCCAGGCGCAGTTCATAGAACCCTGCTTCCAGCCGAAAGACAAAGCGGGCAACCCGACGTCCAAAGGCAGTATACAATGCCACGGTATACTCATCTGCTTCGGGACTGGTCAATGGCAACACAACTTCACCCGTTGCTGGCACTGGATATGGCTTACCAAGACTAAAAGCCGGTGGGATGATCGTCGTTGCCCGCAGCCGCAGTGTCAAACCGCATCGATTTTGCTCCAACTGGACGATTTCCTGTCCCTGAATCCACAATGGAAAGGTCTTTTCCCAGCAGCGAAATTGCAACACCAATCGGTCTAAAATGATCGTATCCCGGAAAGCAGCAGCACACACTACAATTGCTTTCTGCGCACCCGGATCAATCCGGATCGGAAACTGCGATCGCGGGATTGTGAGCCATCGTCGACTTTCCGCCCATACGTTCTGATCCAGGATAAAAGGCAGCAATCCAGTGTTTTCAACCCAGACCTCAAAGCAACGACGTTCGCCGATCAGAGACGTCAGCGTATCTGGCAGCGACTGTGTCCTCCATTGGAGCGTAAACCCCTGAATCGTATCGCTCACCTCCTGACGATTTCCGGAAGAATCCTGCACCCAGAGGACAAAAATGGCATCCCGATAAGGATCCAGCACCCGGAAGGACCATTGCACGGTATCTTTCCCTCGCCAGTTGACATCCCTGATCTCCAGATTTTCCAGCGTGACGATTTCATAAGTGGCAATGCCGGAGCGGTAGGGCGGAGGATCCACAACCTGCACGGTCAGGGCGGTATCACACGGATCTGCCGTGGTGGTAATGGCAGGAGCTGCGGTATCCACCTGCACATCAATGTTCAGGGCAAGAATGCGTCGCACCCCGCACGGCTGATAGATATCCAAGGTATCCCGCACTGCCATTGGTACGGCGATCGGCTGACGCACACAGAGTTGAAACACCCGTTGCTGCCCCGGTTCCAGGGTAACTGCAGCGTCCGGGACTCCAAAGAGTGTATCGAAATGTCGGAGTCGAATGCTATCAATGGTTTGCGGAAATCTGCCATAATTCACAAGCGTAAAGGGATAACACGCCAACTGCTGACCCGGAACATACCATTGAACAGCAACGACTGTATCAACCGTCAGACTGGAATCCAGGTGTACCGTCATCCCTGGAATTTCCAGCATCCACTGTGTGACTCGTCCGGCACTATCAGCCGCCATTACATAGCACCTTCCATCCTGAAAGGGATTTTCCAGCACGGCGGTAAACGTGACCGTATCCCTGCTAATCGTTTGCGTTGTCAGTGCAACATTGGAGCAGTATCCAGACTGTGCCGCTACCGTTGCGATTCCACTGCGAATCAATCCCGTATCAGCCACCGTTCCCTGCACTCCAAAACACATTGTCTTCGTGGTAATTTGCGGTGGATAAACATCGATCAAATCCAGCACCTGTCCGCCGCCGACATAGCCATAGGACTCAACCTGTCCATAGGCATAAACATAGACGCCAAAGGGTTGTTCTGCCCAGATGTGGTATACGCCGGGATGGACTCGATACGTTACGAATTCGTAATCCGAATCGCCGATGGGTTCTGCCGCCCCTATCGGTGTTACATCAGCAGGCTCAAAGTGAATCGCTTGCAAATCCATCGGCTTGACAATGGTGATATAAAAATCCTCCATCACCGGCTCTGGTGTTGGGTCATCCCACTCATACAACTGTGGCACGATCACAAAATAGGAACGATCAAACAGCAGGGGATCCGGACTGATGAGAAAGAAAGGATCGCTGGCTGGACTTGCGCTGCCATTGATACTGGCAGTACTTTTAAACTGTGCTACCTGTATCGGCTTCGTTGCCCGAAGATGGACAGGATGAGTTAATGCTGCTTCAAAAACCTGGCCAGCGCGCAATGTCGCCGCGAACGTTCCATCAATGTACAGTCGGGTGTTATCTCGAGCTGCTACGACGCGATACACATCTTCGCCGCCGCTTTGAATCCCCGGAGGATCGGGGAATGGAAAGAGCAGAGCCTCAACCCCCCACGCTGAAACTGGCAACAGTTGCGAGAACAACATATCCCGCGAAGGCATATTAAACTCGTTGCGCAGCGATAGTGGTATTGTTGCCCGCTGGTGTCCGGCGAACACGGCAATAGGCTTATCGCTTCGAATCCGGGTTCCGGTCAGATCAGCTGTCAGGCTCCAGTTCATATCAGCCTGTACTAAAAATACTTCACCCGCATCGAGGGTAATTTCCTGCCTTTTCATCGATGGAATGCTGGGTTCAATCACGACCTGGGTGCGCGGCTCTGTGGCTACAACTGCAAACTGTGAAGGCGTCGAACTCCCCTCCAGCACATCCTGGAAAGTGCGGCCATCGCTGGGATAACTCAGCACGATATACTCAGTACCCAGAACTTTCTTAGGATAAACCAGGCACGCATCCGTTGTCCACTGGGCTCGATTGACTGCAATGACACTGATGTCGTTATCTGCGGTAATGTGGAATCCCGTACGGACAATGCGCTGGTTCTGGGAATTGAGGTACGGCAGATCATCCCAGTTATCTCCTCGCAGCTCGTATCGTCTCGGAGAAAACGCCAGCCGATGGACCTCGCCGGGCTGAAGTATTACCATTAGTTGCAAAGTAGTTCCCCAAAAATCGGTCGCATCAATCCAGACTCTGGTCTGCTGCTCAGCACCGCTAAAGAATAAAATCAAAGAGTCACCGGGAAGATAGATCCGAACAAGCGTGTCCCAATCCCGCAGCTTGTTGTGGTAGTTCGGGAGGAACGTCAAATAAAACTCTTTGCCTCGATTGCTGAAGTCAGACTGTGCTATCACAGCGACAGTGCTGAACACTGCAATTGCGCCTATGACCCATCGTTGCATTCTGCTCTTTTGCCTCCTCGTCGTTTTCCATCTTTAACAAGTTACGAATTTCTTCGCAAACAACGATCTCCCTTGCCAATCCCCGATCCACTGAGGGAATTTTCCATTTTCTCCAGCGATCGGGCTAAAATAGCTGCTGCTGCTTTGCGTTTCCCTGCCTGCTAAACGAACAAAAGGGACTTATACTAATGGTCAGGATTACGCAACGACTTCTCTGGACGACCGCTCTTTTTCTAATCCTGATTTTCACTTCACCACTGTACACCAACTCTCCTCGACTGATTGTCCTTATCTCGGTAGACCAGATGCGCGGCGATTATCCAGACCGATGGAATTCTTTCTGGACTGGTGGTCTCCGGCGGCTCCTGACCCAGGGACGTTCTTTTACCAATTGCTTCTACGAACACGCTAACACCCAAACTGGACCCGGACACGCCACACTCATCACAGGGACTTATCCTGCACAACATTCGATTGTCACGAATACGTTCTACGATCGCAACACCCACCACATTTTTTACTGCGTTACCGATTCTCTCGAATGGCGCAAGGGGCAGCATCTTCTCGCTCCAACATTCCTGAAAACCCCAGCACTGGGTGATTTGCTGAAAGCAACCCAACCGTCGGCACGGGTAGTGAGCATTGCTCACAAAGACCGCGTTGCTATCTTAATGGGCGGACACTCAGCAGATCTGGTGCTATGGTTCGACCGCATCACTGGTACGTGGGGGCATTCCCGATACTACGGGGACTCCATCCCGGCGTGGGTACGGTGGTGGAATCGACAATTCCCGGCAGCTCGGTGGCAGCACTGGCAATGGAAACCGGCTGGAAGCCCGGCGATGTATGCTACCGACGACTCTGTCGACTGGGAAGGTACTTTTCCCGGTGGTGATCGACAGTTCCCGCATACATTGCCGGATACCAGCAACCGGAATACCTTCCTGAAAGCTTATCTCTGCTCTCCCCCAGCGATTGAGGATGTCTTCCTCCTCGCAGAAGCTGCCGTCCTGGCTGAGGGATTGGGACGTGATACCATCCCCGACCTGCTCCTGCTTGGCGTTTCGGCACCCGACTATCTTGGCCATCGTTTCGGTCCTGATAGCCGGGAAATTGCTGAAATGTTCCTCTTTCTGGACAGGCGGCTGGGCGAGTTCCTCTCCTTCCTGGATTCTACTGTCACTGATTACCTTGTCGTGCTCACCTCGGATCACGGCGTTTGCCCCATCCCTGAATATCTCCAGAAGCTGGAGCTCAACGCTGGTCGGCTGGTGGAAGATTCCATCATCACCTTTGTTGAACAAAAGCTGCGCCGCCACTTTGGCACCCCCGATACACCGTGGGTTGAAGCTTTCATTCCTCCCTCCCTTTTTCTCAATCGCTCTGCCGCTCAGCAGGTCGATGCTGACTGGAAGCAGGTTATCGACTCGGTTCTGGTATGGCTTTCGTGGTATCGTGGCATCAGCTTAGCCATTACTCCTGAAGAGTTACTGAATTCCCAATGCCCGCTCCTCCCCCAGCAGAAGCGGTGGCTGGGAAATGATGTTTATCCCGGTCGCACTGGTGACATTCTGGTCCAACCGCAACCGTTCTGGATCTTTGATCGTCGAACTGCTATGCACGGCTCGTGGTATGAATACGACCGCTATGTTCCCCTGATCTTCTACGGAAAAGGAGTCCAGCAGGGCAGGATCACCACCCGCTGTGAACCCATCGATATTGTACCCACCCTGCTCCACCTGCTTGACATTCCCCTTCCGTCGTGGCTGCACGGTAGTGTGCTCCCGTTGCAATCGCCCTGAGCAACGCTGCTGTAGTGCCCTCGCCGGCACCCTTCCGGCATTGCCACTTCGGACACCAGGAGGCTGCCCAGTAGCGATGATGTTCCATAATGGAACGTCCTTCTGATCGTTTTACCGCCAGAGTCAAAAAAGAATGGAGCAGAACGAAATGCGCTTTTTCATCACCATTGCATTCCTCCTGACAACGGTAGCGGTGGCACAGCAACTGGATCGCCGGTACGAGTATGCCCGCTCGTACGAAGAGAGTGGTGACTGGCAGCGAGCTGCCCAATTGTACGAAACCCTTTACCGACAGGATCCTCGACAGGAATACTTTGAAGGACTGGTCCGCACGTATCTTCAGCTCCACCGCTACAGCGAACTGGATCAATTCGTCCAGCAGCGATTGCAGCAGCAGCCAAGCGTCGATTTAGCAGCACTCCACGGCGAACTTCTGTGGAAAATGGGCAGGATGGAAACGGCAAAAAAAGCGTGGGATGCTGCGATCGCCTTAGCACCGAACAATCCGGAAACGTATCAAACCGTGGCAACCGCCCAGTTACGGAATCGCTTATATTCGTACGCCATCGAAACGCTGCTTCGGGGACGCCAGCAACTGGATAATCCTTTCCTGTTCGCTGAAGATCTCATACAGTTGTACGGTGCCACTCAGCAATATGATGAAGGAACGCGAGAGGCCTTAGGGTTGCTAAAGCGAAAGAAAACGCTCAGTTGGATTCAGGGTCGTATTGCCGCTTTCCTCATTTCGGACAAAGGTGTTCGGGAAGTATCCGCCGTACTGGATTCTGCTGCTGCAATCGATGACTCTCCGGCATTTCTGATGCTCTATGAGTGGTTCCTGCGTGAAACCAAGCAGTACGACAAGGCGCTGGAAGTGGTCAAGCGGCTGGATCGCTATCGCCAATCGCCGGGAATGGCACTGTTCGATTTTGCCCGCCTCTGTTTTCGCGAAGGACAGTACCAGACGGCACTGCGGGCATACGAAGCGGTGCTCCAGATAGGCAAACGCTCTCCCCACTACCAGGCTGCAATGTACGGCGCCGTCCGTTCTCTGGAACATTTGCTGCTGGACTCTGCCGAACTGGACCCGGAGCAATTATCAGAAATCGAGGATCGGTACCGCGAAATCATCGAGCGATTCCCTGGCACCCACTTTGCTGCCCAATCGTTCTATCGCCTGGCACTCTTAGCCCTGCAATACCGCAACGATCTGGAGCAGGCAGAGGAATACCTGAAAAAAGCAGCCGCTTTCCGCCGTTTCGACCAAATTGCTGCCCAGGCGTTGCTGGCACTGGCTGATCTGGCACTTCGCCGAAATGCGCTCGATTCTGCTCGCTCCTACTACCTGCAGGTTCTCCAGACCTATCCCCGCATTCTGGAAGCACAACTCCAGGCGGAATATGGACTGGGAATGCTGGAATTCTACCAGGGCAATCTGGATTCTGCCAAGGCACTTTTTGGCAAGGTAGCGGTTCACTTAGATGCAGACGCAGCGAACGATGCGCTGGAAAAAATTGTGCTGCTGGAAACATATCGTTCCGAAGCGGAGCAAGCAGCAATCAAACTGCTGGCAGCCGGGATGCTCCGCCAGAAACAACGACAGTATGAAGAAGCGCAGGCGCTCTACCAGAAAGCACTCCAGCGGGCTGGCACCAGCGAACTGGCGGCGTATATCCAGCTTCAACTGGCACATTTGTTCCGGGAACAGCGCCAATTAGATGAAGCACTGACGCTGCTGGATCGCATTCTGAAACAGTATCCATACACTGTTTTTGCAGACCGCATTTTGTGGCTCAAAGGACAGATTTACGAATCCACGAAGCAGAAGGAAAAAGCGGTGGAAGTATACAGCAAGATTCTGCTCAGCTATCCCCGTTCTCCCTTAGTCCCTTTTGCCCGCGAGCGTATCAAAGCTTTGAATGGCGGTGTGTAGCAGAGCGCTGCTACCACCCCACGGCCGCATCATCCCCGCGGGGATCGGCACCACCTTCCAGGATGCCATTTGGCAGACGCAAAATCGCGTCAACGCGACCAATGCGCTGCCGCTGACGGAGTGAGTGTCCCAGCGTTTCTAATTTCCGCCGAATCGCTGGCGTGAACCGTCCCGGCTCATAGTACACCCAGGGTGGTCGCCACTGGTGATGAAACCGCGGAGCCGCCACTGCCTGCTGCATTGTCATTCCAAAATCCAGAACGTTCAGGATGGTCTGGAAAACAGAAGTAATAATGGTGGATCCACCGGGCGTACCCAGTACCATCACCAGCACGCTATCCCGATCCACAATCGTTGGCGTCATTGAACTGAGCATCCGTTTGCGGGGCGCGATCGCATTGGCTTCATAACCAATCAAGCCGTACGCATTGGGCACGCCCGGCTTCGCACTAAAGTCGTCCATCTCGTTGTTCAGTAAAAATCCTGCACCTTCAACCACCACAAACGAACCATACGGTCCATTGAGCGTGGTGGTCACCGCCACCGCATTGCCGGCACTATCGGCAATGGAGAAATGGGTGGTTTCCTCTGACTCATATCGATGCGGATTGCCAAAGGTAATGGAATCCGAAGGTGTTGCCCGATCGAAGCGGAATGATTGCATCCGTTCCCGAAGATAGGACCTGCTGAGCAAGCCACGAAGCGGTATTTTTACAAAGTCCGGATCGCCCAGATATCGAGCTCGATCGGCGTATACCCGCTTTTCCGCCTCGATCATCAGGTGCAGGGTTCGCCAATCCATCCAGCCCCATTGAGCAATGGGATAATCCTCCACAATACGGAGCAACTGCGCCAGGAGGACTCCGCCGCTGGACGGCGGACCCATTGAGATAACCCGGTACCCCCGATATGCCGTTACGACCGGTTCTCGCCATCGGGCTTCGTATTGCTGCAAATCCTCAAGGGTGATCAGCCCATTGCCCCGCTGCATTTCTGCGACCAGCAGGCGAGCAGTTTCTCCCTCATAGAATCCTTTTCGTCCCTCTTGCTGGATACGTCGCAATGTTGCTGCCAGTGCTGGCAGTCGCAAGGTATCTCCCGCTTTCCAGGGTCGATCGGGGCGTACATACGGCGGTGGCTTCCGATTGTGCTGCAAAAATTTTTCACGAAATCGATTGAGCTTGGCTGCTTCTCGCTGCGTTAGCGGAAACCCTTCAGAAGCCAGACGAATAGCAGGCTCCAGCAGGCGATGCCACGGCAGTCGTCCGAATCGCTGATGGGCTTTGACCATCCCATCCACCGTTCCCGGTACACCAACTGCCAGGTGTCCATAGAGACTGCGACCGGGAATAACATTGCCCAGCGAATCCAGGTACATATCCCGATGGGCACGGAGCGGTGCTGTTTCACGAAAATCCAGCGTATAGACGCGACCATCCCGCTGACGGATGACCATAAACCCGCCGCCGCCGATATTGCCGGCGCTGGGGTAGACGACTGCCAGTGCAAACTGAACGGCAACAGCAGCGTCAACAACGCTTCCTCCCTGCCGCAGAATGTCGATCCCCACCTGAGACGCCAGCGGATGCGCAGTTACGACCATCGCCCGCCGCGCCTGCACACCGCGCTGCACCTGCGCAATGGCAACGCCCTGTCCAATCAACAACAGCAGGACTTCCAGACACAACCACCCCAGAACGACGGATCGCCACCTCCGCTGAACCATCCTACCACTCCACCCGGAGTTGTACCTGAAGCTGCGATCCCACCGGCAACAATGACGCCATACGGAACAACGGCGCAGGCTGAAGGCGCAGTTCAGCCGAAAGATCCGGACTGACGTCAAAATCCACCAGGTGAGCATCAACGTACGCATCCAGTGCCGCAATAGCATAGATGATCGCCGTGTAGATCAAAAATTCGTCGCGGCGATCGCGGTAATATTCCCGCACCTGAATCATCGACAATGGCGCCTCCGTTTGATATTGCTCCTGATACGCTTCGATCAACTGCTGCTGCTGTTGAAACTGCAGATGGTAGTACACACTCACGCCGACACTGGTTCCAAAGGCAGCAGCAATAACCGCCGCTTTGATCGGATGTCCCGTGTAAAGCTGTCCCCAACCGGGAAGTAACAGCGAACGCACAACTGCTCCCGTCGGCGACACGCCAGCAGTCGTATCAGGTGCTTCTGCGGCATCGGTTTGCGCGACAACGCCAACAATGGCTGCGAACCACAATGGGACCAGCACAAGCTTCACGGCTTCTTATACGCAATCACTTCCACTTCAATTTTCACGTCCTTTGGCAATCGTGCAACCTGCACCGCAGATCGCGCTGGTTTATGATCGCCGAAGACCTCGGCATACACGGCATTCATCGCAGCGAATTCCTCCAGATCCTGCAAAAACACGGTCGTCTTTACGACATCGGACAATCGATAGCCGGCTGCTTCCAGCACTGCTTGAATGTTGCGGAACACCTGTCGCGTCTGTTCCTCAATGGTGCTCCCTACAATGTGTCCCTGCGAATCCAGCGGGATCTGTCCAGAAAGGTACAAAAAGCCATTATCCGTCAACAGCGCTTGCGAATAGGGTCCAATCGGCTTCGGAGCACTGGCTGTTTCAATGATGTGCATTCCACGATCTCCAGTTTATGAAACTTCCCTCTGTTGCAGCATTCCCAGTGCCGCAGCTCCCAGAACGCCCGTTTTATCCTGCAGCACCGCTTTATGAATCCGGAGCCTCTTGCCAACAAAGGGCAATGTTCGAATACGGGCAACATTCCGGATGTGCTCAAACACGGCATCTGGAAAATGGGAAAAGCCGCCACCGATCACGACATCTGGCACACCCAGCACTGTAACCAGCGAAGCAATGCCGATGCCCATCACTTCCGCAATCCGTGCCAATGCCGCTGTTGCCCACGGTTTACCCCGGCGCGCCGCTTTCGCCAACTGCTGTCCGGAAATCGACCGGTGCCGCTGGTGGAACTGGTAGTAGATATACCGGGCAATTTCTTCGATTCCTTTGCGCCCTACCCATTGTTCCAGGGTTCCGGTACGAAAACCCGACGTCGCTTGAAATGGCACGGCTGCATTGAGAACGATATGCCCCACTTCGCCTGCCCATCCTGCTCCTTTCCACAGCGATCGATTCAAGATAAGTGCCCCGCCGATACCGGTGCCCCAGGTCAGGTACAGAAAGGAGGGCAATTGCTGTCCGACGCCAAAGAGCAATTCGGCAATACCAGCCGCATTGGCATCATTCTCCACCCATACCGGTACGGCAACGTGCTGCTGCAACAACCGACGCACTGGTATTTTGTGCCACCCCGGCAGATTGGGGGGATCATACACCACGCCCCGATGATCCACGATGCCGGGCACACCAACGCCTATCCCCCGCACCGCTTTTGATTGTGCCAGCAATGGTTCTACCAGTGCAACCACGGTCGCAAGAATTTCCTCAACCGAACCGCGCGTTTCCTGCACGACCACCTTCCGCACCCGCCCTGCTGACGTCACCAGTCCCGCCTTGATACGAGTTCCACCAATATCAACGCCAATCCAGTCGCTCATTCTGCCGTGCGAAAAATGTACACTTCTTCTCCCGGTCGCACCATTCCGTACTGCTCCCGCGCCAGCTTTTCAATGTAGAGCGTATCGGTTTGCAATCGTTTGATCAATTTTCGCAGTGAGTCCCGCCGCCGCTGCTGCTGCGCAATTTGTTCCTGCAAATCCCGCTTTTCCATTTCCAGGCGGATACGGGTCCACAGGCTGTAATCGGCAAAAAACAGGATAAATGCCATCACAACCGCCACCACGACCGCAATGACTATACGGCGGCGCAACAATTGCCGCTTGATCCCTCGCCGCTTACGCCTACGCCGTCGCCTCATCACCCCTTTTTCACTGTTCAGATGCAAAGTTACAAAATCTCCGGCAGGCATACGCCATACCAGAGGTTCTTATGGTATGCACTGCCAGAGCAGTCCATAGGGATAGTACGTTCCGACACCACCAGGTTTACATCCTCTCTGGCGCCGAAACACCCAGAATTGCCAGACCGTTTCGCAACGTGGTTTGGGTCGCGTGCAATAACGCAACTCGCCCCTCCCGAAGCGGAGAATCTGCTCCAAGCACGGGATGTTGATGATAGAATCGATGGAACGCCGTAGCAACATCTCGCAGGTAATCCGCCAGTATCACCGGTTCAGCGGCGGTAGCGGCTGCTTCGATAACTTCGGGGAATCGGGCAAGTTCCTTGATCAACGCCAGCTCCTCCGGCTGCTGCAATTGCTCGATCCCTTCCATCATTGCAGCCTCGGAAATCGCAATCCCTCTTTCATCCATCTTTCGGAAAATCGACGCAATGCGAGCGTGGGCATACTGGAGATAAAAAACTGGATTTTTTTCCGACTGTTCCCGCGCCAGATTGAGATCGAATTCCAGATGTTTCGACACACTGCGCATCAGGAAGAAAAAGCGGACGACATCGGCACCAACTTCATCAATCAACGTGTCCAGGGTATAGGTTTTCCCTGACCGTTTCGACATTTTCACCGGCTTGCCATCCTCCAGCAGCGTGACAAACTGATACAGAATCACCTTCAAGCGGCTCACATCATATCCCAGCGCCGCTAATGCTGCTTTCACATCCTCTGCGGTTGCAATGTGATCAGCACCAAAGACATCGATCAGCACATCGTATCCCCGCTCAAACTTCTCCCGGTGATAGGCAATATCCGGCAATCGGTAGGTCGGCTCTCCGGTCGATTTCACAATCACCCGATCCTGCGGGCGTCCAACCGCCGTAAGTTTCAGCCACAGCGCCCCATCTTTCTCATATACCAACCCTTTCTGGCGAAAGAGCGCAATCACTTCCTCGATTTTCCCCTCAGTGTACAATCGATCCTCGTTGAAATAGACATCGAACTGCACTCCTATGCGATCCAGCGTTTGCCGAATCATACGGAAGCACCACTCCTCGCCTTTCTTTTGAATCAACTGCAACTGTTCTTCTGTTCCCTGCCGCAACTGATCACCGTATTGCTCCACCAGCGATCGGGCAATGTCGGTGATATACTCTCCCCGATATCCATCTTCGGGCAACGGGTAATCGGCATCGCCGAGCAACTGTCGATAGCGGGCATAAATCGAGAGTGCCAGCATCCGCATTTGATTGCCAGCGTTGTTAAAATAGTACTCCCGCACCACTGTATGCCCCATCCACTCGTAGAGATTTGCCAGCGTATCGCCGATCGCCGCATTCCGCCCGTGCCCCAGGTGGAGCGGACCAGTGGGATTGGCACTGACAAATTCCACATTCACTGACAACGGATGTTCCGCCTGATGTCGTCCCCATTGTGCCCCCTGTCCTACAATCTGTCGAAGCATCTGGTGATAGAACTGCGGGGTAAATCGCAGATTGATAAAACCGGGACCGGCAACTTCAACCTGTGCCAGGTCTTCTGCCATCGTCCGAAGCACTTCAGCAATCTGCTCTGCAATGGCTCGCGGAGGTTTCCGCAAACGCTTCGCCAGTGTCAGCGCTACATTCGTTGCTAAATCGCCGAACTCCTGCCGTGGAATTTCCAGACGAATCGTTTCAGCCGATACCGGGATTTGTAACGCCTCGAAAGCTGCTACCAGCAACTCTTGCGCCCGCTTCTTGAGCATTGTTGTCCGTGCCTTTTGTCATCCAACTTGCTGCTATTGTCATTGTGCGTCCTCACGACACCGAAGTTTCTGTTCGCACGATCGCCGGAAACTCGTTTCAATCCTATCGGCGACTGGCATCAGCCGCATCATCTGCTGTCTTTCAGCCGTGTTCGCTACTCCCCGGCGTCTCGCCTCTTCATTTGCTCATTGCCGATAGAAGGCTGGATCTCGAAGTAACTCCAGGACATCCAGGAAGAATTCCCGGGAGCGCTGGGCACCCATAAACCCGATCTCCTTAAACTGGATCCGCCCTTTTTTGTCAATGTACACCTTAGTGGGAATGCCCGTAATGCCATACTTGCGGATGAGCGCATCTTTTTTGTCCAGATACACCGGGAAGGTATAGTTGGTCTGCTTCAGAAATGCTTTGACAATGCTATCCCGATTGTCGACGCGCTCCCACACATTGATTACCAGAAACGCAATGTCTTTGTCGTTCTTCAACGAATCGTACAGCCGTTGCAGGACAGGAAACGAGGCTTTGCAGGGTCCGCACCACGTTGCCCAGAAATCGAGGATCAAAATTTTCCCCTTAAAGTCGCTTAAGCGAACTTTTTTCCCATCTAAGGTGGTCAGTTCGCCATCGACCATTGGCTGATTCAACCGCTTCTTGAACAGTTGCATCTTGCGATAGCTCTTTTTCTCTTGCTCCAGATGCTGCTCTAATTCCCGAAATCCTTCATCTCCCTTGCCAACCAGAGAGTCATACAATGGACGCAACTGCTTCTGGATGGAATCCGAGGCTTTACCGGTCACGATTGCCTGCTGAATGAAGAGAAATGCGTCCTTGGAGTGTCCGAAGCGGATCAGCAGCGGGATCAGGTGATCGTAGAGATCAGCAGGAACATCCTCCATATCGTACCACATCAGTGCCTGCTGATAGGCTTCCATCGCCTGCTCCAGATTGCCAAAGGCTTCCTGCACCAGCCCATACGTATAAAATGCCTCTGCTCGCACGGTTGTCATTTGCTTTTCCCACTCCGACGGCGCCAGGTACGGCGGTTTGAGCGATAGCAGATCCTGCTCCACATACTCCCGCATCAGGTTGGCAACTTCCGCCAGACGATCCCGGAGTTTTCGCTGCTCAATCGTATCGGTCATCATCTGATACTGCCCCAGCAAAAAGCGCGTCAGCATAATGTACGACTGCGGATGGGGAGATGGGATGCGTTGCAGAAAAGCGGCAACGGTGTCATATTCACCCCGACGCAGATATCGGGTGACAATGTTTCGCTCCAATTCCTCACCCCGTCGATAAGCAGGATATCGCTGCAAGAACAGCGTTGCTTCGCGCAAAAACTGCGATGGATCGGTCACTGCCATAAGACGCTGGAATTTCACCTCCTTTGCCGCCTCACTTTCCGGAAACTGCGCTAAAAGAATCTGCTCCAGTTCCTTCACCTTTTCCGGATTCCGGAGCATTTGCCATCCACGGATCGCCGTCAGGAGAAAGTGCGGCTGACTGTAATCCTGAAACTGTTCCAGCAGCGCACGGAATTCTTTCTCAAACTGTGATGGGGAAATTTCGCCCAACACCTGCTTGAGCCACAGCAAACCCACCTGTGCCGGCAAATAGTTCGGCGATTGCTGAAGTTCCCGCTGAAAGGCTGCCCGTGCAGAATCGTAGTTCACCTGCCGCTTGCAGGGCTCCGGCAAACTGCCCAGAAAGCTGTAGCCACGCCGATAGTGCGCCCCCTGGACCGGATGCACAAAATCGGCGGTGACCAGAAAATCCCAGAAACGTTTTTGATTGTCATCCACCAGCTCGCCACCATCGGTAATCTTGATCATTCCAAAAACATCCGATGGCTTCAATTGCACCGTGCCTTCGAATTCTCCCCCGCCAGCACGGCGCAACTCAGATACCTCCACGCGGGGTATCCCATCCGGCTCAGTGAACAGGTACACGTACGCATACAGCTTTGTCACCGGCGCCAACTGCTGGTTCGGTTTGTACTTAATCGTCACCAACTTCCCCTGCTTCGGCTTCGCCGGAATCAGTCGAACCGAGGACTGTGCCGACAGCGCAACAGTCCATATCAGAAACACACTTATGATGCCCAAAAACCATCGTCGTCGCATTGCAACGCTCCTCTTTTTTGTACGTACCTTCTTTGCCTGCATTATTCACCTTTTCAAGGCATTTTTGCGTTCGGCGTTCGGAAGCGATTTTCGTGCTGCACTCGGATCATTACTCCCAGCGGGATGTGCGTTATGCAAACGCCTGCTTCAGCAATTCTTCCTGCTCCATTGCGTGCAGCACAGAGTAGCCGGTTGCTGGACTGGCACTTTCCGGGCGGGCGACACACCAGAACCGCTGGTGCGCACCAATTTTATCCCGAAGTTTCTGGTCAATATACCACCAGGCGCCCATATTGATTGGCTCTTCCTGCACCCAGAGAATCTCCGATGCTCTGGCAAAGCGTTCAAGAATCTGATCAATCATCGCTTCCGGGAAAGGATACAACTGTTCAATGCGAATCAGCGCAACCTGCGATTCAGCCTTTAATTCCTGGCGACGGACAAACAGATCGTAGTAGACTTTGCCCGTGCAGAAGATCACCCGGCGCACGCCGGCAGGATCAACGGGATCAGGAATAACTTCCTGAAAGCGTCCACTGGTAAACTCTTCCAGTGTGGAGCTGGCCAGGCGATGGCGAAGCAAACTTTTGGGTGTCATCAAGATCAGCGGTTTTCGCCACGGCGCCAGCACCTGCCGCCGCAGTGCGTGGAAGTATTGCGACGGAAGGGTGAAATTGCCAATGATCATATTGTTCTCCGCCGCTAACTGCAAAAATCGCTCTAAACGGGCACTGGAATGTTCCGGTCCCTGCCCTTCATATCCGTGGGGCAACAGGACCGTCAGATTCGTTTTGGTTCCCCACTTAACCTCTCCACTGCTCAGGTACTGATCAAACACAACCTGCGCTCCATTGGCAAAGTCGCCAAATTGCGCCTCCCACAACGTCAAACCTTCCAGATTCTGCAGGCTGTAGCCGTATTCAAAGCCCAGCACGGCAAACTCCGAAAGGGTACTGTCATAAATATGCAACTGCTCCTGCTCTCCGGGTTTTATATGGTTGAGCGGAATGTATTCCTCTCCGGTTTCGTAGTCCACAAAGGCGGCGTGCCGCTGGCTAAAAGTTCCACGAACCGAATCCTGTCCCGACATCCGAATGCGATGCTTTTCCAGCAGAAGGGATCCAAAAGCCAGCGCCTCACCCGTTGCCCAATCAATCCCCTTACCGTCCAGCACCGATTGCCGCCGATGCTCCAGAAAACGCTTCAATTTTGGATGCAGGGTGAAATGCTCCGGCAAAGTAGTGATTTTTTCGGCAATCAAGCGCAGGGTTGCCGCATCCACTGCTGTCGATACCGGCTGGAATAGATCGGCGGTCTGCCGCTGCTGGAGCAGTTGATGCACATCCACTTTCCGGGCAGATACCTGATCGTACGCTTTCTGCCATCGTTGCTGCGCCTCTTTGTATAACGCCGCAATGGCAGCTTCGTCCAGAATTTTTTCTCTTTGCAGCTTGCCACTATACAACTTCCACACCGGCGTCATCTGATTGATGATCTTGTACAGCAGTGGCTGCGTGTAGCTCGGCTCGTCCGCTTCGTTATGCCCGTATTTCCGATAGCAGAACATATCGATGACCACATCCTCGTGGAAGGTCTGGCGGTACTCCAGGGCAAAGAGGGCTGCGGCAACCACTGCTTCCGGATCATTGCCATTGACGTGCAGAATGGGAACCTGCAACATCTTCGCTAAATCGGTTGCATACACCGTCGAGCGGGCTTCTTCAGGAGAGGTGGTAAACCCAATCTGATTGTTGATGATGATGTGAATCGTTCCGCCGGTATGGTAGGCACGAACTTTCGACAAATTCAGGGTTTCTGCCACCACGCCCTGTCCGGCAAAGGCAGCATCGCCGTGGATCAGCACGGGCAGCACGTGATTTCCTGACGGATCCTGCAACTCATCAATCCGTGCCCGTGCCATCCCTTCTACCACTGGATTAACCGATTCCAGATGGCTGGGATTGGCTGCTAAGGTAATCTGCACTGCTCCGCCCTGACCGTGAAAGACTCCTTTCCCACCCAGATGGTATTTCACATCACCAGCGCCGTAGAACGACTCCGGATCCAGATCGCCCTGAAATTCGCGAAAGATCCGCTCGGCTGGCATGCCGATAATGTTGACCATCACGTTCAACCGTCCACGGTGCGCCATCCCCAGATACACTTCTTGCAATCCCCTGGTTGACGCAGCGTCGAACAGGAAATCCAGCAGTGGAATCAGCGACTCCCCTCCTTCCAGTGAAAATCGCTTATGCCCAATAAATCGCGTGTGGAGAAACTGCTCAAGACTATCCGCATCGATCAACTTTTGCAAAATGCGCTTCTTCTCTTCCGGCGTAAAAGTAAATTTTCCCTCCCGATTCTCAATGCGTCGCTGCACCCATTCCTTTTTCTCCGGCTCCTGCATATGCTTGTACTCAATGCCCAGGGTACCGCAGTAGCGATCCCGGAGCACTGCCAGAATGTCCCGCAGCGGCGCACGTCCCAGATCCGCTAAGTCTCCCGCGTTAAACTCTCGATCCAGATCCCAGATCGTGAAACCGTACGAGGACGGCTCCAGCTCTGGATGGGTCTCAAAACTATAGCGCAATGGATTGATGTCTGCATACAGATGTCCTCGCACCCGGTAAGCATTGATCAACTCTCGAACCCGTGCTTCACGTTCGGACAACTCTTTGTAATCCTGAAACAGCGACACCACTAGCCGATCTTCACTCCACCGCCACGGGCGAAACGGGACGCCAAGATCGTGAAAAATTTCTTCGTAAAATCCTTCTTCGCCCAGAATCAATCGGTGAAAGTACTGCAAGAACTCGCCCGACTCCGCTCCCTGAATAATCCGATGGTCGTAGGTACTGGTGACGGTCATCACCTTACCAACCGCCATTGTCGCTAAGGTTCGCTGCGTCACCCCGCTGTATTCTGCCGGATACGTGATGGCACCGGTAGCGAAAATCAACCCCTGACCCCACATCAACCGGGGAATGGACATCACCGTTCCAATCATTCCCGGATTGGTCAACGTCACGGTCGTGCCCAGCAAGCTATCCAGTTCCAGCGCATTGTCCCGTGCTTTCCGGATCAGCGTATTGTACGCTTCCACAAATTGCTTGAACGAGAGTTTCTCTGCACCCTTCACATTCGGCACCACTAAGGTTCGACTCCCATCTGGACGGACCAGATCAACGGCTAATCCCAGATTGATCGATGAACGGACGACCCGATAGGGTTTACCATCCACAACCGTAAAGGCATCATTGAGTCGCGGATACTTTTTGAGCGCTTTGATCAGCGCCCATCCGATCAAATGGGTGAAGCTCAACTTTGATTGCCCTTTGCGTACCAAGAAAGCGTTCAACAACTGGCGGTTTTCGTCCAGCACTTTCACTGGTAACGTTCGGACTGACGTTGCCGTCGGCACTTTCAGACTGGTATTCATATTCTCAGCAATCCGGCTCTGAATGCCGCGCAGCGGAAGCAACTGATCCTCAGGTCCGATCGGTACCGGAGGAAATTCTTCCTCGACCCTTGCAGCCGCTGGAGGCGCTTTCACCTGCTCCTCTGCCTTCTCTTTCTGCGGCGTCACTTCCACCGGAGCCACTGCAGGAGCTGTTGCCTGCTGCTCCCCGTCAGATTTTGGCTCTGGCGACTGCAACTGTGGAAGCCACAGCGGTCGCTGCTCTGCCTCCAGCCATTGCTGAATTTCCTGCTGATGCTCCTGAAAGTACCGGCGCCACGACGGCGATACGGATTCGGGATCTTTGAGGTAATCAAAAAACAGCTCCTCGACGTAGGCTTGATTCAGGTCAACCATCGTTTTTTCTCCACTTAGCCGGAAAACTTTATCTGTCTATCATTGTGCCAGGATTGATCAACCACTTCGGATCGAATACGCGCTTTATACGACGAAAATAATCCACAACCTCTGTACCGAACATCTGCTGCAAGTACCGTTTCTTCAATTTGCCCACCCCGTGCTCGGCGGAAATAGTACCACCCCACCGCAATACCTGTGCCACTGCTTCATCGTACGCGCACCGGGCACGATGGCGTTCTGCCTCTGAGCCAACAAAAAAATTTGCGTGCAGATGCGCATTGCCAATGTGCCCATAGATCACCGCTTCCAGCCTATGGCGGTCTGCTAGTTGGCGATACAGGAAGTACAGTTGCCGGGTATAGGATTCAGGCACTGCCATATCCGTTCCAATTTTTGTCTGTTTCAGCGCACAAATGCGCTCATACACGGCTTCGGAAACGGCGTGCCGCAGCCGCTGCATACGCTCCTGCTGCTGTGCATCCAGCCCCACCCACGTCGCATCTGCCAGAGCGCTGTGCTGCGCGATGAGCTCATACCACTGTTCCAGCAATGGCATTGCTGTTGCTTCGGTACACTCCTGCTCCAGCCAGATTGCTGCTTCCGCCTCCGGGTGGAATTCCGGGAACTGTGATCGTACCAACTCCAGCGACGGACGATCCAGAAACTCCAGCAATCGGGCATCAATGTCTCCACCACCCGACCGCCGCGTCTGGTACGACCGATGCCGCGCCTGCTCCACGAAGTCCAGGCATCCTTCGACCGAGTCAAAGAACGCCACCAATCCGAACACTTTCGGTGGCAATGGAATCACCTGAAGTTCCGCTTCCAGAATCACCCCTAAAATCCCTTCACTGCCAATGAACAGGTCGATCGCATCCATCCCCGGCTGTACAAACAATCCGGCGGCGTGTTTCGACACAGCCGGCATCGGAATAGGGCGAATGGGGACGGCATAGCACCGCCCGCTTTCCGACTCAATCCGCAGCGTTCCCTGCTGCGCCCGAAACTGCCCGCGCCGCAGATCCAGAATTTCCCCATCGCCCAACAGCATACGGAGTCGACACACATAGGAACGGGTTGCCCCATATTTGAACGTTCGGGCTCCGGAGGCATTCGTTGCAATGTTCCCGCCGATCTGAGAGCTGCGTTCCGTTGGATCCGGGGGATAAAACCACCCCTGCGCTTCGACTGACTGCTGGAGTTCCCGCAGCACCACTCCCGGCTCGCTCCACACCCACGCCGTTTCCCCGGTCTGATGGAGCGCAAACCGGTTCAACCGTTCCACAGAAATCAGCACTCCACCTTCCGGCACCGCTGCGGCTGTCAACCCGGTGCGTCCTGCTGAAAGGGTCAATGGTTGATTCCGATCGATGCACTCGCGGACCGCCTCGATGAGCTCTTCAACCGACTGGGGAATCCAGACTGCCTCAGCCCGCCCATCCGGATAATTGGAAGCGTCTCGGCTATAGGCGTCGACAATAGCCGATTCCGTGTAGCTCACCATACAACCGTACAACGACCGCCAACGGAACGGTTTGTTAGCCTTCCAGTCCGATCAAATCCAGCGCCCGCTTGCCCCCGGTCATCTTTGCCAGCTCATCGTCATAGTAATCCGCAATGGTTGCGACGGCTGAGACCATCACCCCCAGCTCTTCGGGATCCAGATTCTTCACCGGCAGGCTGTAGCTGTAGATAATGGTGTGGTCAAACAACAATCCGAACGCACCGAAATGAAGCTCCGCATTCTTCCGCAACAGCCACTCCATTACCTCAGGAGTTATCTGCGCATCGGTCACGACGTGGGAGGTACACTCCACCACAGCATCATCTTCAGTAAAGGGACGGACAATGATCATCACCGATGCCGATCCCTTGCTGAGCGTAAAAGATCCATCTTCGAAGTCGACCACATCGGGGAATTGCTGATTGAGCATCGATCGAACCTTCTCGATCGCTGCCTGGAGAACTTCTTGCTTTGTTTCCATCGCTTGCTCCTCTTGTGTCTTTTGCAGATCTTCGATTCTCATCGCACCACTCCTCCGACTTTATTGACCTGTTTCGGAAGAAGTTTCAGACGGCGGTAGTTTCCCCAGCTTCTGTTTTAACGCCAACAACTCTGCATCAACGGAACTGCCCAGCTCCAGCTTGCGAAATTCATCCTCTATGCCGACCGTTTCTCCGCTCAGCTCCTCGAATGCCTCTGCCTCTGCTTCCAGTTTTTCGATCTTCTGCTCGAATTTTTCAAACTTGGAGAAAGCATCCGACCCAACACCGCTGAAGGCTTGCGCAATTTGCTTCTGCGCCTTTGCTGCCTGCGATCGGGCAATCAAGGTCGACTGGCGGGTTCGCGCTTCCTCCAGTTTTGCTTTGAGCCGATTCACCTGCTCCCGCAGCTTCATCGTCGTCTGGCGTGCCTGCTCGTATGCTGACTGGAGATCCAGCACCTGCCGCTCATAGAGTTTTTTCTTCTCCAGCGCTGCTCGTGCCAGATCTTCCCTTCCCGCATTCAGCGCCTGAATCGCCTTCTGCTCCCATTCCTGCGCCTTCCGCTGTGCCGCCTGAATCTTCCGCTCCAGCGACCGCTCATTCGCTATAGCATTGCCTAAAGCTAAGGTCGCCTTGTTTACCGCCTCTTCCATCTCAATGACCATCTGCTTGATCATTTTCTCCGGATCTTCTGCCTTGTCCAGAAGATCATTCACATTTGCCTTGATCACGTCGGCAATGCGCTTGAAGATGCTCATCGGAACCCCTTTCTATTTGGTCTCACACAATAATTGCCAGCCTGAAGCGACACACATTGAACAAATCGAAACGACCAATCGTCCGTCGATTCAAAGGAAAAGAAACGAACAATGCAACTGAATGTTTCGGATCCGATGGGAATGTTTGAGCAATTCCAGAGCAAACTGGAAGAGCTCAAAAGCAAACTGGCTTCGCTGGTGATCGAAGGCGAAGCCGGCGGCGGAATGGTAAAAGCGGCAATGAACGGGAATTTCCAGTTGGTTCGGCTCGACATCGACCCATCTCTGCTGTCACCAGAAAACAAAAAGATGCTGGAAGATTTGGTGATCGCTGCGGTGAACATTACGCAGCAGAAAACAGCAGAAGCGGTGCAAAAAATGTCCGAAGATCAGTTTGGCTTTCTGGGTCCATTGCGGTCAATGCTGCCACCGCTGGCATAACAAAGATCAACTGAGCTGTCTGGCAACGATGACATTCGCCTCCGAAACCATCGAGCGAGCGATCGAAGCACTGACCCTGCTGCCAACCATTGGGCGCAAAACAGCGCAGCGATTGGTGTTCTTTCTGCTCCGCGAGCCGAAAGAAACAGTTGAAACAATCGCCAGCGCATTGCTGGCGCTGACAGAAAAAGTCCAACTCTGCTCCACCTGCTACAACTTCACGGACACCGATCCCTGCGCAATCTGTGCCTCCCCGCGCCGCAATCGGTCGGTGATCTGCGTTGTGGAATCGCCCAGCGATGTGGTAGTGATCGAAAGCACCCACGAATTTTCTGGATTGTACCACGTGCTGCACGGCACGCTGAATCCGCTGGAAGGCATTGGGCCGGAAGATTTGAAAATCAAGGAGTTGCTGGCACGCCTCGATGAGAACGTGAAGGAAGTCATCTTAGCACTCAACCCCACAGTCGAAGGGGAAGTGACGGCGCAATACCTTTCCCGACTGATCAAACCGTTGAACATTACCGTCACCCGCATTGCCAGAGGCGTTCCCATTGGCAGTGAGCTGGAATACGCTGATGAAGAAACCATCGCTCGAGCACTCCAGGGGCGAGTTCCGCTATGAGGCGACAGCAGCAACGACGACGAGAGTGGTTTCAACACTGGTTTAATTCTCATTTTTACCCGCTGGTCTATCAGCATCGGGATCAGGCAGAGGCGGCGGTTGCGGTCCAGCTTTTCCTCGAAACCTGTCCGCTACCGCCCGGTGCAAAGATTCTGGATCTATGCTGTGGAACCGGTCGCCACGCTATTCCACTGGCACAGGCAGGCTTCAATGTTACCGGACTGGATATTTCCACAACCCTGTTGCAGTATGCCCAACACCAGGGTGCTACGCTGCCCAACCTGCGATTGGTTCAGCAGGATATGCGCCTTCCGTTCCCTGACGCTCCGTATGATGCCATTCTCAACCTCTTCACTTCCTTCGGCTACTTCGAGACTTCCGATGAAGATTTGCAGGTACTCAAAAACGTTGCAGCGGCACTCCGCCCAGGAGGAATCTTTTTCTTCGACTACCTGAACGTCCCCTACACGCTCCGCACGTTGCGACACCGGGATGAGCGGGTCATTGCAAACCTCCACATCATTCAAACCCGGTCGGTCAATGGCAAATGGCTGCGGAAAACAATTCACATCCGCGATTCCGAAGGTGCTCACCATCAGTTTGAAGAGCGAGTCCGGCTATACACCCTCAGCGATTTTCAGCAACTCTTCGCAGCCGTTGGTCTCCACATCCGCCGCACCTTCGGTGACTACGACGGAACGCCATACCATCCGGAACGCTCTCCACGGGTTATCATCGTCGCTCAGAAAAACACGTCAGCGGAAGCAACCAGAGCGGACGGGAGCAAACACAATGCGGATTCGCAGGAACATTGACCGCAGGCGAAAAACGCTGATTGCTGGCGCGTCAACTTCAGGGAAGACGTGCTTGCTTCACTCGTGGTTCTTCCTGCTGTCCGTCTTGCTATATCTCGGCGGTTGTGGTCTGTTTGAAACCCGCACACCGGAAGCTCCGACGCAACCGCAGGCTTCCTATCCTCTTGCAACCACTCCACAAATTCTCATTGACAACTTCCAGCGATCATTGACCGAAGCGGCAGTTGCACCCTATGTCAACTGCTTTGTGCCAGATGCAACGGCTGAAACACCGTACCAATTTATCCCAGCTGCGGATGCAGCAGCACAGTTTCCCGATCTGTTCCGTCAGTGGTCGGTCGCTACCGAGCAACTGTTCATCTCCAATCTTGGCGTCTACCTTCAGCAAAGAACAGCACAGCTTGTGCTCATCCAGCCCCGATTTGAACACAGTCGTCCGGACTCAGCCATTTTTCAAGCAGATTATCAGTTCGTCTTCCCCGCGGCACCCGGTGGCGTGCCGGACACCTCCAGCGGCACAATGCAATTGCACTGCATTCGCGCTCTGAACGGACAATGGTACATCCAACGATGGTTCGATCAGCAACGCTCAGACTTTCCGTCGTTTAGTGTGGTCAAAGCCCTGCTGATCCGATGAAAAAATTAACTCTGCTCCTCACAGGCATCACGGTCACGCTGCATAGCTGTGTCAACCCCTTTGCGCCGCGACTGGCAGAAAACAACCCGGCGACAGCGCTTCTGGGCGATCAGCGCACGGTCGAGGGACTTTTCCGCAATTTTCGATACGCCTACACATTCCGGGACACGCTGGTGTACAGCCAGCTCCTTCATCCGGATTTCACCTTCATCTATCGCGACTATGAGCGATCCGTGGACGTAAGCTGGGGACGCAACGATGAAATGCGCGCAACTGCCGGGCTGTTCCGCAACGCACAGTCGCTGGATCTCACGTGGAATGAAATTGTCTTCTCCTCCGGCGATTCTACACGGCTGGACGTCACCCGCAGCTTCAACCTGATCATCACCTTCAACCCCGCCGACATCGTCCAGATCGATGGTCGGGTCAACTTCCGCCTCATCCGCTCCCATCCGGACTCCGTATGGAAAATTCTCCGCTGGCGCGACGAATCAAATTTCTAACCGCTTTCCTACTTCACCACCCACACCGGTACCACTTTCATATACCGCCCGCTCCGCAAACGCACAAAATGGATCCCGCTGCTCAACCCCTCCGTCCCAAGCCGTACTTCCTTCCACCCCGCCTCCTGCTGCCCTCTCGCTATCACCACCTCCTTCCTCCCATAGCTGTCGTACAACACCACCTCCACCGCTCCACTGAGCCCAATCCCGTACCGCACTACCACCTCCTCCCCTTCCTGCTTTGCCTCCAATCCGTATTCCTGCCCCAGCCGAATCTCCCGCACATCCCGCAAACAGTACTCCTCTAAGTGCACTGTGTCCATTCCCGTCCCCGCCTCCACACATATCGCCCGATTCCCAACATCTACACTGCTCACCTTGAGCTCGACCGCTTCCCGGTCCGTTCCACCATACACCCCATACCACAGCCGCACCACTTCGCCACTGCCAAATCCTCCCGACCGCTGTCCCGCAAGCCGCACCGTCCCCATCCCTTCGTCTATCACCTCCCACTCGCCTTCTACCGCCTCCAGCCTGCGATACCCCAGCACTCTGCCGTCCCATTCCAGCTCAATCTGCAATGCCTCCACCTTCGCTTCCCCACTGCTATCCGCATACACCACCCGCACCATCGCCTCCTCACCCGGTAGCTTCGCTTCATCCGTTGCCTCGACCCATACCCCTATTCCCACCTGCTCCCGCCTCCCTCGCACTTCCACCTGCTCCTCCCCCACACTGCTTTCCACTGCCACCATCACCGCATACTCGCC
>JALWJX010000044.1:6614-59700 GCA_026996895.1 Candidatus Kapaibacterium sp. | reverse complement strand
GGAGTGAGCAGGTAGTGATCTGGGATGGGCGAGATGAGCAGGGGCAATTGGTAGCGAGCGGGTTGTATTTCTGCAAGATGACGCTGGAGAATCGGGAAACCTTAGTGCAGCCGGTGCACGTGGTGCGATAAGGAAACAGTATCTTGCATTTCTCTTCCTTCTCCCCGGTGCTCCAGCGGCACCGGGGAGTTTTTTTGTTGAGTAATATAAAGGTGTGGGGCGAACAAAAGTAGAGGAGAGGAGGATGGATCAGGAAACCATTTTCTTGCGGATTATTCGGCGGGAAATTCCAGCGGAAATTGAGTATGAAGATGATGAAATCATTGCGATCAAAGACATTAATCCACAGGCGCCGGTGCACATTTTGATCATTCCGAAGAAACACATTCGAACGCTCAATGATTTGAGCGAAGAAGATATCCCATTGATTGGGAAAATGACCTTGGTGGCGAAGCAGTTGGCGGAGCAGAAGGGAATCGCTGATTCGGGCTATCGTTTGGTGTGGAATTGCAATCGGGATGCCGGGCAAACGGTATTCCATATCCATCTGCATTTGCTTGGCGGGCGCGTGTTCTCCTGGCCCCCCGGTTGATCGTCTGAAATGCTGAAATTTCTTGCTGCATTGATCGTTCCCTAAGTTTTCATTGACAATTGAGGTTGTGAAGGAGGCAGAACAACAAGCGATGGCAAGGCAAAGATTGAAAAAGAAAATTTCAGTTGTAGCACGAGATGCTGCGGAGGCGAAGCAGGTAGTCCGGTTAAATCGTTATCTGGCGATGGCAGGCGTTTGTTCCCGCCGTAAAGCCGATGAGCTTATTCGCTCTGGGGTGGTGAAGGTGAATGGAAAGGTGGTAACTGAGCTGGGAACAAAGATTCATATCAGCGACCACGTTACAGTGAATGGTCGTCCCGTCAGCGCCATCGCTCAACGGTATGTCTACATCCTGCTTCATAAGCCGAAGGATACCATTACGACGATGAAAGATGAGAAGCAGCGGACAACCGTGGTGGAACTGGTGCGGAGTAAATATCGTGTTTTTCCAGTAGGGCGATTGGATCGGAACACCACCGGCGCACTTCTCCTCACCAACGATGGAGAATTGGCATATCGATTAACGCATCCAAAATATCAAGTTCCCAAGCTCTACAGTGTTACCTTAGATCGCCCGATACGGAGTGAGGATGTACAGAGAATTGCCCGCGGAGTGCAACTCAAAGATGGGAAAACAGCACCAGCGGATGTTGCTGTTGATCCACAAGATCCGAAGCATTTATGGCTTCAAATGGTCGAAGGGAAAAATCGAGAAATTAAGCGAATGTTCCGGAAACTGGGCTATACGGTAAAGAAACTTCATCGTAAGGCTTTTGCCAACTTGACTGTTCAGGGGTTGAAACGAGGTGAGTACCGGTATTTGAGTCGTGCAGAAGTGCGAGCGTTGGAGCAATTGGTGGGCTTAGAGAATCGGTATGGAACAAAGTAATCGGAGTAAACTTTCGATTTCCTTTCTTGCCTGTTCTTTTCGATCGACTATCCTGATGCAAAGTTTTTGAATGCAACGAACGGTGGCGTTTTGCCTCAATTCGCACTACTCTGCTAAGGTTCTGCGCAGAATGTATCCAGGTACAGGTGAGAAGCCCTTAAATCTTTTGTTGTCGGGCAGGCAGGGAAAAATCTGAAAAGCGGACAGAGGAGTCTATGACACAATAGAGCTGTTCGGTCGGTGTCTTTCCACTTTTGTTAAGAACCATCCAGAACAACGAAGGAACTGCACTGAATGAAGCGAGTGTCTGTAATCGCCATTTTCGTTGGTGTTCTCACCGGGGTTTTAACGGCACTGTGGATCCAGCCAGTTTTGACCGATAGCAGTGTTGCTTTCCAGCTTCGCAAATATGGGCAGGTTTTTTCAACGGCTGTGCGGAACTATGTAGAGGAAGTTGATCCAGTGAAGCTAACCGAGGCAGCCATTCGTGGAATGCTGAAAGAAGTGGATGTGCATTCCGTTTACATCCCGCCGAAAGAGAAGAAAAAGGTCGACGAAGATTTCCAGGGGAGTTTTGAAGGCATAGGCATCCAGTTTGACATTATTAACGACACCATCACGGTTGTGACGCCGATAGTTGGAGGTCCCAGCGAGAAAGTTGGCATTATGGCGGGGGACAAAATTGTCAAGATTGATGGAGAAAATGCAGTAGGGTTGAGTCTTGAAGAAGTGCCCAAGAAGCTGAAAGGTCCGAAAGGAACGAAGGTAACCGTTCATATTAAGCGGGCAGGGGTACCGGAACTGCTGGAATTTACCATTATACGAGACAAAATTCCGCTGTACAGCGTGGATGCAGCATTTATCATCGAAGGAACCGACATTGGATATATCCGGATTAACCGCTTTGCTGCCACGACACTGCGAGAATTTCTGGATGCAGTTCACCGATTGAAACAGCAGGGAATGAAAAAAATCCTGCTTGATTTACGGTGGAATCCCGGCGGTTATCTCCAGCAGGCGTTTGCCATTGCTGATCAGTTCATTGCAGAAGGGAATCGCATTGTTTATACCCGGGGTCGGCGTCCTGAGTTTAACCAGGACTTTTTTGCAACGGCTGAGGGAGACGTTGAAGATATTCCCGTGGTCGTTTTAATTAATGCAGGCAGTGCTTCTGCCAGCGAGATTGTTTCTGGAGCCATTCAGGATCTGGATCGTGGGCTAATCGTTGGCGAGACTTCTTTTGGGAAAGGTCTGGTACAGCAGCAGTACGAACTGCCTGATGGGTCGGCTTTTCGTATTACCACGGCGAAATACTATACCCCTTCGGGCCGACTGATCCAGAGACCGTACTATAAAGACAAAAAGGAGTATTACCAGTTGAAGGGACGTCCGGAGTTGAAGGAAGGGGAAAATATTGAGCATACTGGGGAGGAGGATACAACAAGACCCCGTTACAAAACTTTGCGTTTGGGCAGAACGGTATATGGCGGTGGTGGCATTGTTCCAGATTACGTGGTAAAGTCAGATACGATTACACCTCTGTATCGCCAATTACGGAATAAGCGGATCATCCGGCTCTTTGTGGATGCGTATATGCAGGCGGAAGGCCAGCACTTGCGGCAGCAGTATAAAGATGATTTCCGGAAATTTTACCGGGACTTTCAGCTTACAGACCAGATGTGGGAGACAATTCGAAAGCGAGCGGAGCAGGAAAAAATTGAATGGGATGAAGAACAATTCCAGAGGGATAAAAAATTTATCGCTGCTGAGGTCAAAGCAATGATTGCACGAATGATCTGGCACGTCAATGAGTCGGTAGCGATTCAAATTACGGTAGATCGGCAGGTGCAGAAGGCACTGACGCTGTTTGACGAAGCAGCTCAGATTGCAGGATTGCAGTAGAGTTGCCGGACGAGTGTGCGAATGAAAAAATGGTTGCTGATTCTTGGAGGATTCTTGCTAAGCAGTTTTGTTTGTCCACTCTATGGTGGAAAAGCCAGGTATCCACAGCACGTGGTTCAGCCAGGTGAGGAACTGCTGTACGAGGTTTCCTATCTGGGAATTCCACTGGGTACGATTCGGGTGGTAACGTATGGATGGGATACGCTGAACGGGCGGGCGGTTGTCCGGGCGACAGCGTACATCGATTCCCATCCGGGTATCCCCTTTGTGGCGCTTCACACCATTTTTGATTCCTGGATTGATCGCAGTCTGGCTTTTAGCTGGCGTTTTCAAGGGAAAACAAAGATGCGAGATAGCACCTGGGCGTATAACTTTATTATTTTCGATTATCCGCATCAGCAGATGGTCATTGAACATGGCATTCGGGATACCATCTGGCGCCACGAAGAATATCAATCAACGAAGCGGTGGAATGATGGCTTTTCCCTGTTTTTTCTGGCACGGAAGTACATCCGTTTGGGCAAAAGCGTTGCTGTACCTACAGTGATCGATTTCGATACAACGAAAACATTGTTTTTCTTTTACAACCGAGTGGAACCAGTCGAGGTTGAATCGATTCCCTATCCTGTTCGCACTCGCTATTTTGAAGGTAAAGCATTGTGGAAAGGCATCTATGGATTAAGTGGCGATTTTCGAGGCTGGTTTAGCGATGATGATGCATCCGTGCCTATCTACGCACAGATGAAAGTCTACCTGGGGTCGGTGGATATCGAGTTGGTCCAGTGGCATCGTGATGGATGGCAGCCCCCGAAAGCGGTTGAATAAAGTTTAAGGTAAACGATGGTCAAAGTCACAGATCTGTATCTGATCGGTATTGATGGTGGAGGAACCCGAACACGCGGAATCTTAGTACGGGGAGAGAAGGTGCTGAGTCGGGCAGAAACCGGGAGCACCCGGCTTGGAGTTGTCGGATATGGAGAAGCAACGGAGCGTTTGCTGAACATTATCGAGGAGTTGTGTGATAAAGCGAATATTGCGCCGGCAGATGTTGCTGCAACGACCATTGGTTTAGCCGGCGTGTGGTTGGAGTACGAAGGCAAGCGTTTTGAACACTTATTGCGAATGATTGGCCGGGAACGCCAGGTTTCTCTGCAATATCTGAATATTACCAGCGATGCTGCCATTGCGCTGGAAGGGGCGCTGGAAGGATCTCCGGGCATCGTCTTGATCGTTGGAACTGGTACTATTGCGATCGCAAAGTGTCCCGATGGAGCCATTGTTCGGTGCGGCGGCTGGGGTATCGAGATAGATGATGAAGGTAGCGGGGCGTGGATTGGCAAGGAAGGATTGGCAGCAGTAGCGCGGGCACTGGACGGACGAGGACCGCAGACGGTACTGGTGCAGAAAATGGCGGAACTTTTTCCGATGTTTCATCCTGACGAACCTCGCTCATTGGTGGCAGCATTTTATGAGCGAGAGTTTGATTATCAAACACTGGCACCATTGGTGCAGGAATGCGCAGAAGCCGAGGATCCCGTCGCTTCTGCTATTATCCAGCGGGCAGTCGAGCATCTGCTCCTGATGATTCGGGTTATTCGGGAAAAATACTTTCAAGATGTGTCTACGGTAATGGTGAGTTTCCTGGGCGGCATTGCTGAGGCAGACACGGTGCTGACCCGCCAGTTGAAGGCTGGGCTTTCGACTATAGCCGGTGCTGTCTTTCGCCAGCCAGCCGGTGGAGCGCTCGATGGGGCTATTGCACTGGGCAAGCAGCTTTTTCAGCAACAGCAGCGCGCAGCTTCTGATGGCGAAGATGAAACTGACTGATTTTGCCTTGTTAGTCGCTGTTTGTGCTGTTATCTGTCAATCAGTTGGACAAGTGTATGGACAAATGAAAGCTGGAACGGATGCTCCGATTGCTGATGTTCTTCCGCAGATTTTCCTGCCAGAATATCAGCAATTTGAGTTGAGCAATGGCATCAAGGTGTACTATGTGGAAAATCCATCGCTTCAGTTGCTGCGGGTTCGGATGGTCAGTCGAAGCGGAGCTGATCGGGAGTCAATTCCTGGATTGGCACGGCTGACAATGGGGGTGATGACGAAAGGAACTGCTTCGCGCTCTGCTCAGCAGATTGCAGAAGAGCTGGAGTTTCTTGGGGCTTCGTTGGGGAGTTCGGCAAGCTGGGATCAGTGTGCGGTTTCCTTACTGGTCTTGCCGGAGTTTGGAGATGCAGCATTGTCCGTTCTGGCAGATGTGATACAGCATCCGACATTCCCAGAGGAAGAAATTGATCGGTTACGGAAACAATTGCTCTCGGATTTGCTTCAGTCAAAATTTGACCCCGGCTATCAGGCTTCCTTTGCGCTTGCTCAGGTGTTGTTTGAGCCGCAGCATCCTTATCGCCATTCTCTCAATGGGACGCTCCAGAGCTTGCCGCAGATTGGCCGAGATGACTGCCAGCAGTTTTATGCACGAACGTTCTTTCCGGACAATGTATTTGTTGTGGCTGCTGGTCCCTATCCTGTTGCAGTATTTCGTGAGCTGGTGGAGCGATACTTTGGAAGCTGGAGCCAATCGCCAGCGACGAAGGAAACACTGGAAATTCCCCCCGTTTTCTTCCCGTTGGAGAATCGATTAGGCATTGTCGATAATCCACAGGCGGTCCAGGCAGAGTTGATGCTCACGCTTCCTGCGCCTGCTTACACGGATTCGTTGTATCCAGCCTTTGTACTGACTCAAACGATGCTGAGTGGGTATTTTCTGGCGCGGCTGAACCGTGTCTTGCGGGAGGAGAGAGGGTATACCTATGGTATTTTTGGCTCGGTTACCCATCGCCGTTTTCTGCATATGCTGGTGATTCGCACGGGGATTGGGAATGAGGTGCTACCCGAAGCAGTCCAGACGCTATACAATGAATTGCAGCGGTTTGGTGAGCAGCCAGTCGATTCTGGAGAACAGGAATTAGCCCGGCGGTATTTGTTAGGACAAATTGCGGTTCGCCTGGAATCTGTCAACACGATTTTAGCCTTGCTGGCGACGCAGGAGTTATATCATTTACCGCCGAAGTTTTATCAGCATCTTTACCAGCGGTTGCGGACGGTTGGTGAGCAGCAGGTGGCAGAAGTGCAGCGTCGATTTTTTCAAAACCTTCACGTAGCAATTGGTGTATCGGGAAGTCCGGTTGTGGTTGAAAAAGCATTTACTGCGTTTCCCGATCTGCACATACAGCATTTTCCAATGGAAGCAGTGGTTGGAGCAATCAATGGAGATACGGTGAAATGACACCTGATCGTGCACAAAATGATGTCAAAAGTGTGGAGCGTTTAGCGCAGGGCTTTGAGCATATTCAGAAAGAAATTGGCAAGGTCATTATTGGGCAAAAAGCCATCATTGAAAATCTCCTGATTTCGCTTTTTTCCCGCGGTCATTGCCTGATTGTTGGCGTACCGGGATTGGCAAAAACCCTGTTGATCAAAGTGTTAGCACAGGTACTGCAGCTAAGGTTCAGTCGTATTCAGTTTACCCCGGATTTGATGCCCAGTGATATTACCGGCACTGAGATTATCGAGGAAATCAGCGGGACGGGTAAGAAGCATTTTCGCTTTGTGAAAGGGCCCATCTTTGCGAACGTGGTGCTGGCAGATGAGATTAACCGAACCCCGCCAAAGACGCAGGCAGCATTGCTGGAAGCGATGCAAGAGCACAGCGTGACGGTGGCAGGACAGACGTATGTTCTGGAAGAACCATTCTTTGTTTTAGCAACGCAAAATCCAATTGAGCAGGAAGGAACATATCCGCTGCCGGAAGCGCAACTGGATCGATTTATGTTTAACCTGTGGATAGACTATCCCTCTTTTGAAGAAGAGGTGGAAATTGTGCAGAGCACAACGGGTGAAATCGAGCCTCAACTGGAAGCTGTGATGAGAGCTGAAGAAATCCTGCATTTTCAGCAATTGGTTCGGCGGGTACCAGTGCCGGACAATGTAGTGCGTTATGCAGTCCAGTTGGTCAGAGCAACCAGACCGGGACCGGAAAGTCCGAATTTTGTTCGGGATTACCTGCGGTATGGGGCAGGTCCCCGGGCATCGCAATATCTGGTATTGGGCGCAAAAGCCCGAGCAGCGCTCTATGGCAAATATGCGCCGGATGTGGAAGATATTCAGGCAGTTGCTTTGCCCGTATTGCGGCATCGGATCATTTTAAATTTCAATGCTGAGGCAGAAAATATCACGCCTGAAATGGTGGTCGAGCGCTTGTTGCGGCACGTTGCTGTATGATGCATCGCTGATTGATCGTTTTCTTCCTTCTGCTTGTGCTGGCTATCAGCACAAATATTACTAACTTTGCAGTTTGTTTTGTGGAGTCAAACCGAACGACGGGAGGACGAGCAGCCTATGGCAACGATGGAGCGGATTCGACAAATGTCGCCGTACCTGCTGGCGGCATTTGCGATTCTATTCGTGTTGTTTATGGTCATTTCCGATATGGATCTGGGGACGGTCGTGTCCACGATTCGTCGGAATGAGCCGATCGGAGAGGTGAATGGAGTAGAGATTTTTTATCAAGAATTTGAGCGTCGAGTTCAGGAACAGGTGGATCGCCAGCGGCAGCAGCAGGGAGAGCAGGCTGAGATCAACTATGATGCGATCCGAGAGGCGGTATGGAATCAGATGGTAGAAGAGATTCTGCTCCAGCAGGTAGCAGAAGAAATGGGCATTGAGATTACCGATGATGAAATCCGCGATATTATGCTGGATGATCCTCCGGAGTATCTTCGACGTATAGCAACGGATAGCGTGGGGAATTTCAATCGTCAGTTGTATGTGCAGATTATGACCGATCCAGAAGGATTCCTTCGACAGCGCAATGTTGCGCCGCAGCAAATCCAGGAATTTCTGAACTACTTGCTGGAGGTCGAAGATTTTCTCCGAAAAACCAAGCTGAAGGAGCGCATCCAGAGTGTTGTGACTGCCAGTTATGCGCTGGCAAGTCCCACCTTTTTGAAAACGAAGTATTTCGTGGATCAAGCCAGTGCAGTTGTGCGCTTCATTGCTTTCCCCATCAACACCGTGTCTGATGATGAGGTGACGGTATCAGAGCCAGAAATGCGTGCTTACTACAATCGCTACAAATCTACTTTCACCCAGCGTCCGATGCGGAAATTGAAGTACGTAACTTTTCCCCTTGTTCCCAGTGATTTAGACACGCAGCGGGCACGGCGGAAGATTCAGCGGATAACGAATGCCCTGCAGCAGGCAAAGACGCTGGAAGCTCAGGATTCCATATTTTCGGTTTTTATGGCAGAGTATGGGGGAACGAAGCACGACTATACCAATGTTTCTTCGATCCCGCCAGATCGGCTGGAGATTTTACGTCCCTTGAAAGTGGGGGAAGTTCGCGGTCCTGTCGAATTGTACGATGGAACCTACTTTTTCCGCTTAGATGGACGTCGTCGGGGGACGGATACCGTGGTGCGAGCCCGGCATATTTTGATCAAGGCAGGACCGTCACAGCAGAGTAAGGATAGTGCACGGAAAGTGGCGCTGGATCTCTTGCGGCGTATTCGGAAAGGTGAAGATTTTGCTGCGCTGGCAATGCAGTATTCTAAGGATCCGGGATCTGCTCCTCGAGGTGGGGATCTGGGATACTTTGGACGTGGACGGATGGTGCCGGAATTTGAGGAAGCAGCCTTTAAGGCAAAAGTTGGACAGGTAGTCGGACCAATCGAGACGCAGTTTGGTTTCCATCTCATCAAGGTGGAGGATAAAGTCTGGGAAGAAATTGCCTACAGCGAAATCCGCATAGTCCCAACGGTGAGCCCTGCAACCCGGAATGCTATTATGCGCAAAGCGTATACGCTGCGGCAGTGGGTAGAAGAAGAAGGCATTCCTTTTGACACGGCTGCAAAGCGGCTGGGGGTAACACCATCAGAGACGGGCTTTTTCCCCCAAACAACTCCGATTTTTGGCTCCAGAACTTTGACATCCTTTGCTTTCAACGAAAACTTGGGTGCTGTGTCGCCGCCGGTTGAGGTGCAAAATATGGGCATTGTGGTAGCACAAATCATTGGCATTCGAACCAAAGGCATTCGTCCCTTTGAAGATGTCAAAGAAGAAATCCAGCGTCGGCTGGTTCATCAGAAAAAGTTGAATGTGGTGGGGAAGAAAGCGCAGGAAGTCTATCAAAAGCTGCAAGGGATTCCGGAGCTCACACAGGAAGCAGTTAGTGCTATTGATCCCCAGTTGGTTGTCCACGAAGCAGGGTCCATTCACGATAATGGCTCTGTGCCGAATATTGGACAGGATTTTGGGTTTACTGCTGCGGTGTTTCAGGTACCGGTGAACAAGGTAGCAGGACCAATCCGGGGTGAAAATGGGTATTATATTCTGCAGGTGCTTTCCCGTGCGCTGCCGGATACCACGAAGTTTCCTTTGAATTCCTATCTGGAGCAGGAACGCAAACGGTTGAAAACGACAATTTTTTATGAGTGGTTTACCAAGTTGAAGAACAACGCCGATATCCGGGATTACCGGTATCGATTCTACCAGTAAAAGTCGGGCACTGACATCGGCATTCTGAATCTACAGGATGGATGGCACAGGTTTGAGGAGAGCTGCCATTGCTGCAAGCGGCAGCTTCCGGTGTATGAAGTGATGGGAGACTTTGTTCCTCCGCAATAAGCATACGCTGAACTTACCGTTTGCAGAAACGTTTTCAGTGGCAAGCGGTGCCAGTGTGTCAGCATATGCAACACATTACGAGATGCCAGCGCTCCTGGTTCCTATCTACCGGCAGTCTTTATTGAACTCACAATTTTCCTTGTCCCAAACCGTGAAATTGGACAACCGGGGTGCAATAAACACAGTGATTCCAGCTGTCGGTGGGCAAAGGCGATGACGAGGGAACAATGGACAGAGGATTTTTTTCAGCGCATTGAAGAGCTGGGATTTTTTGATCAAGTCGAGGAGGATTTGCCCCCGGAGTTTACACTGGTTTACGAAATCGCCCGGATCTTAGAAGATCCCGACCATCCATTAGCCCGGTCCTTAGCGCCAGCGCTCGAATTAACGCCAGTTGAAACGCCGCTGCCGGAAACGGAAGCGGTTCAGCACTATTATGTTCCGATCATCCGGGATACCGTCGATTATGAGCCGAACCGGATGCGATTTTACCACGAGATCCAGCGCATCTTTCCCTATCAATTTTTAGCACCGCCGGAAGTGTTTGATCGGCGGCTTGCAGAGCGAAGCTTCTTTGTCCCGCGGACGGCAACACCCAAAGTGCGAGGTTTTCACAGCGAAGCTGATCAGTATGCTCCGGATCCCCGCAAGCAGAAAGTGTATTTGTTGCTGGATACCTCAGCATCAATGCGCATGCATTACCGATTCTTTTTGGCGAAAGCGATTGCCTATATTTTTCTGCGGCGCAATATGCGCGAGCTGGGTGAGATCTATTTCCGCAATTTCGATATCGAAGTTGGTCCCCTGTTTGTTGCCCGGGACCAGCGGTCTTTTCGCGAATTGCTGAGCCGAATTGTTCGATGGCAAAAATTGGGGCGGGGTACGCTGCTGGCAAAAGCCCTTCGTATAGCGTGTGAGGATATTCACAAAAAACCTGTCATCGCAGGAGCCGAGATTCTGGTGATTACAGATGGTGCGGTACATCTGGATCCGGAGGAAGTCCAGCAGTGGTTGGGTGAGGATATTGTCCTCAATACGATTAAAATTGGTCGAGCACACATTGAATTGACCGAAGCCCATCTCCAGGATTTAGCGTTGACAGATAACAGCGAGGAAGCGAAGTTGCTGCGCAAGCTGCAGGATCGGATTCGCGACCTGGAAATCCAGTTACGCACCGTGTCCAGTGATCAGCGGCGGCGGCAACTCCAGCGGCAGTTGCAAAGTGCCCGACGGCAGTTGTCTTCACATCTGGAGCGGTTGCGCCAGAAACTGGCTGAGACTTACGGCAGAGAAATTGAACAGTTGTCCACCGTGTTTGTCGAAGTGGATGATATAGATCCACACACGATTTTCCGACTTACACCGGAGCGCATTGCTGCGTTGCAGCAAACGGTTGCACTGCTGCAGCAGCGTATCGCAGAGTTCACGGATGCAGAACTATTAAAGCAGGCAGCGTTGCTCTACGATCATCTGTTGTTTCTGATGCCGTTCAATGAAGAGCATCAACAGGCGCTGGCACAGGTGGCGCAGCAGTTGGAGGAGCAACTGCAGGTCTACCTTCATCCTGCCACCGGCATTGCGGAGGAACGAATGGCGCAATTTCAGTGGTGGGAGCAGAAGCAGTTAAAACAACTGCTGAAACCTGTGTGGGGTGTGATGCGGAAAATTTCACTCGGAATGGTTGTACGGTTTTGGTGGGCGAAATTGAAGCGATTTTGGCGATTGGTTCGACAGCGATGGAAACTGAAATGACCACGCAATACGGGGATTTCCAGCAGTTGTACCATCGCCACTGGTTGCTGCCCGATTTTTCTGAAGATCAGCGGCAGCGTCTTAGCACAGTCCGTGTTGTTGTCGTAGGAGCTGGGGGCCTGGGACTGCCGGCACTGCTAACGTTGGCAATGGCAGGTGTTGGCACTGTCGGTATTGTCGATGGTGATGTGGTCGAAGTCACCAATCTGCACCGCCAGTGGCTGTATACCCTTGAGGATGTGGGGCAGAACAAAGCCGTTGTTGCAGAGCGGCATTTGCGCGAGCGCAATCCTTTCATTGCGTATCATTTGCATCCGGAGTTCTTAACACCACAAAATGCGGAGCAGATCCTGCAGGGATACGACTGCGTTGTGGATGCGACAGATAGCCTGGCTGCTCGTTACCTGATCAATGATGTTGCCTATATGCTCGGTAAACCAGTAGCGTATGCAGCGGTGTACCAGTATGAAGGAGAATATGGACTGCTCAATGTTCCCCTTGGCGCGCAGGAGCTCTCGCCGAATTATCGAGATCTCTATCCTTCTCTACCAGCGGCGTCGTTGGTACCGTCCTGCCGGGAAATTGGCGTGTGGGGACCATTGCCAAACATCGTTGGGGCGCTTCAGGCAACGGAACTGGTCAAATGGATTGCCAGGATCGGGACGCCGCTGGTTGGTGCTATCGTCCGAATAGATCTTCGGCAACAGCGGTGGGAGCGATTTCAGCTTGCGAAGAATCCTGAGAATCCGCTATATCAACCGGATTGGAGGTTCGATCCGGCGCAGTATCAGCCTGTTTGTTGCGATATTCCAGAAGTTGGATGGGAGGAGGTATGGAACAACGAGGGTGAGTTGATCGATATTCGAGAGTGGTGGGAGCGGCAGCAGTGTTCAGCGGGAGGGCGACATCTGCCATTGTCGCAGATGCAGTGGGAGCAGATACCTCGCGATCGTCCCGTGTACATTTACTGTGCTGCTGGCAATCGCAGTGCTCGTCTGGTTATGTTGCTCCGACAGCGAGGCTGGCACAATGTCTGGAATGTTCGGGGGGGAATAGCAGCGTTAAAGTGGGATCAAATGGGAGAAAACTCAAATGACAAAGTATGAGCTGGCAAAGGAATGGTTGCCGCGGTACACAGGAACACCCGTTGATGAATTTGGGGATTACATTTTGCTGACCAATTTTTTTGATTATCTGGAGCGGTTTGCTCAACAGTTTCATTGCGAGATTCGGGGCATTGGGCGCCCAATGCAGACGGCAACCAACACCGCCGGACTGACTATTGTGAACTACGGGATGGGATCAGCAAACGCTGCAACGATTATGGATTTGCTGGTTGCTCGATCCCCGAAAGGAGTGCTATTTCTGGGAAAGTGCGGCGGGTTGAAGCGGTCTACCGAGATTGGACATTTCATTCTGCCTATTGCAGCAATTCGAGGAGAAGGAACCAGCAATGATTATATGCCGCCGGAAGTACCGGCTCTGCCGTCGTTTAAGCTGCACAAATTCGTGTCGGACAAAATTCTCAAGTATGGGCACGATTATCGAACCGGGGTGGTTTATACAACCAACCGGCGAGTCTGGGAGTGGGATGATGAGTTCAAACGGTACTTGCGACGCGTCTCAGCGATCGGTATTGATATGGAAACAGCGACGATCTTCATCGTTGGGCACGTGAACTCCATTCCTCGAGGAGCATTGCTGCTGGTGTCTGATCTCCCGATGGTCCCGGAGGGAGTTAAGACCGAAGAATCGGATCGGCAGGTGACGGAACAATATGCCGATTTGCATCTTCAGATTGGCATCGAAGCAATGATGGAGATTGGAGAAAAGGGAGAACCGATTAAGCACTTTCGGTACGAAGGGTAGCAGGCTGTGCCTATTCCCATAATGGGTAGCTACTGGAATCAGAACACTCTCCTGTCATTTGGGTTCTGCTGCTGGTCGCTGTCTCTGCGTTGAGCGGAGCGACCGTGTGGAATCACGCTGTGCTGTATGACCGGTGATTCTGGCGTTGAACAGCCGGATCGATCGCTCTCAATGCAGGGAGCCTGCCAGAATTTCACTGTACCGCGCTGGGGAATGGAGAATCGCAGTAGCAGCCCGGAGGTCTGGGTCTTCTGTAAGACTTCGTTCAGTGCGGATGCGCTTTGGGTAAAGCCGCAGTGCAAACTCGCGCTGGAGTTGTTTTTGGATAATGGCCTGGTTGATGGTAACCAGTCGGCGCAGTTCTGCCTGTGCTAAGCGGCGGGCTGCGTTGAGGAGTGTAAGGAGCGAGTCCGAATATTTTTCCTCTTCCGCAACGTGTCGTGCCTGGCTGAGCATTGCTGGTAAGGACTGTTTGTCGAAAAAGCGTTCCTGCATCAGGAATTGTGTAAAAGCCTGAAGCGTGGTGGCGTTCACAGGATGCGCCGAATCGATGGAATGAGTTGCGAGGTAAAAATTGGCGAAGCGGAAGAACATTCGATGCTTGCGGAGTACCTGGACAAATTTTGGAAACTGCGGGCGCGGTACTACAGAGTCCGGGAGAATTCCGTTGGATTCTTCAACCGGCCGTCCGTGATGGGTATAGAAAATTTTGCGCAAAGAATCAGCTTTTTTCAAAATGTGCATTCGTTTCGCTGAGTAGTCAATTTTCTGGATGCAGCGACCCGACGGGGTGTAATAACGCGCGGTGGTCATCTTGAGCGTTCCTTCGTAGGGCAGGGAAAAAATGCTCTGAACCAGTCCCTTACCAAAGGAGCGGCGTCCAACGATCACAGCACGGTCTAAATCCTGCAATGCCCCCGCCACGATTTCGCTGGCACTGGCACTCTGCTCGTTGATCAATACGACTAACGGCAGTGTAGTATCCAGTGGAGTGGAGTCGGAAATGTACACCCGACGCTCGCTACTATCGCGTCCAATGGTCGAAACAATGGTGCTGCCCAGAGGAACAAAAAATTCCGTGATAGCCACGGCTGATTCCAGCAAACCACCGGGATTATTCCGCAGATCCAGGATAAGTCCCCGCAAAGAATCCTGCGCCTTCAATTGCTCCAGCGCTTCTTTGACTTCACGTGGTGCTTTCTGGGAGAAACGCTCCAGCCGGATGTAACCGATTCCCGTATCGACCATTCCGAAATACGATACATTTTCCAGATGGATTTCTTCTCGGCGTACACGGAAGGTTAAGGTATCCGGACGTGGACCTCGCAGCACGACGACCGTTGCCTCTGTCCCTGGTTTACCGTAAGTATAACTTCGGAGCTTGCCGGGAGGCAGATGCAGCACGATTACAGAGTCGACTTTATACAGAAAGTCCCCGCGTTGCAGTCCCGCTTTGTCTGCACCGTATCCTTCCATCACATTGAGAATGACCAGCATACTGTCCAGACGACCCACGGAAATCCCAAAACCTCCATAGCGCCCGGTTGTTAGCATATCGATAGTGCCGCTTTCATCTTCGGTAACGTACTGCGTGTAGGGATCCAGATAATTCAGCATTTCCTCCAGTCCCACCTGGATGAATTTTTCTGGATCGATCTCGTCCACGTAGTAGAGGGAGACCAATCGGAAGACCTCACCAAAAATGGTTAGCGATTTGTTGATGGCAAACAGCAATTCAGGGTGGCGAACCATCATAAAACCGGTGCTTAGCAGCAAGATGCTGAGTATTGCAAGCGCTTTTTTCGAGAATCGCCGCATCGTTGATCTGGTCATTTGAGTTGACTTACGCTGTATTCGACGGAATAAAACGAACAGGATGAACTGTTCCGTTCTCAATTGTGAATTCTACGGCTGCCACAAGGGTTGCTGAGCCAGCCAGTGCTGGGATCATTGTATGGTTCTGGATCTGCAAATCCACGATCAATGGATCCCCGGAAGGAGGAATCACTGTATAACGTTTTTCTTTGCGCTCACCATACTGGAAGGCTGTTACAGCAGCGACTGCAACAGCCCCGGTTCCACAGGCGGCGGTTTCTGCATTGACTCCGCGTTCGAAAGTTCGAATCCGCAGCGTTGTGGCGTCCAGCGGTAGCACAAGATTGACGTTGACTTTCCGCTCCTGAAAAAGTGGATGAGCCCAGATAGGAGGAACGAGTTGATCGAGTGGAAAAGCCTCGAAGGATACAGCCTTCGGAAAGAGTGGCGCAACATCCGGATACCACAGAACCAGGTGCTCCGATCCGTTGTCCACAAAACCTGCTGGTACGGAGAGACCCAAAAGCGGCAGAGGCAATGGATACTGGAGTTGGGTGATCGGGGGAAATTGAAGGCGAAAAGTGTTGGTTGCCAGTCGCTCGATCGGATAAGAAATTTGATTAACCTGCAACGTGAATTGCGACTGTGCAGAGGGAAGCAGTTGCTGGTGGATAGCAAACAGCGCGGCGCAGCGGCCCCCGTTACCGCACATCATACCGGTTGATCCATCGGGATTCCAGAAATCCATCACAATATGCGAATCATCTACAGCATCAACGACAATAATTCCTTCAGCGGGAGGATCCCAGAGGTGGCAGAGGGAGGGTGCCAGCAGGGGAATCTGGTCGAGCCACGGGACAATCGCTGAGCGTTCCAGAGCGACGAAGCGATTTCCAGCACCATCCAGCAGCCATCCTGTAAGCTGCTGTGCTTTTGGTGGGTTGTGGGAGAAGTTACTCATTGATTCTGGCTGAGATTCTTACCTGCTTTGTTCCGATGGAACAACGTCGGCTGGCGTGTTCAATTGTAGCTATCCTCTTGCGTCAAATGAAGATTCTGCCGAATCCATAGACAAAGCGAAAAGTTTTTCAATGCGACAGCCTCTGGATATTTTGCCGATAGCACTGGTGGTATTGGGAATCGGGCTGCTGTGGGGGTGTGATGCTTCTGAAGCAGTGATTGAGCGGGATTTAGGACCGGCGGCATTGCTGGAACGGGGCAAAGCTGCTTTAGCTGATGAGGATTATCCAACCGCTCAGCGGTATTTCGATATTATCCGGCTCCAGTATCCTGCCAGCGAATACGCCGATGATGCCCAGTTTTATCTTGGCGAAACATACTTCGCCAGAGGAGAGTACATTATGGCAGCATACAACTATCAGGTGGTTGTTCGGAACTATCCGCAAAGTCCGTGGGTGCGGTTATCAGCGTATAAAGCGGCGTTGTGTTATTATCGCCTCTCGCCAGAGTATTATCGGGATCAACGATATACGCTTGAAGCAATTCGGGCATTTAACGAATTTGTGGCTTTTTATCCTGATGATTCCCTGGCAGATTCTGCCCGTACGTACATTGCCCGGTTGCGGGAGAAGCTGGCAGAAAAAGATTATGAAACTGCCGAGCTCTATCTCAAAATGGCAGATCCTCAGGCGGCATTGATTTATTTCGATCAGGTTATCCGCCGGTATCCGGATACGCGTTTTGCAGCATTAGCTGCCCGCCGAACCTTAGAAGTGCTGGTGGAGCAACAACGGTATGCGGAAGCCTTTGAGAAATTGCAGTTGTTCCAGCAACGGTTTCCTGACCAGCGTACAATGTTTGAAGCAATCAAGCACGAGATTGAGCAATGGAGAAATCAGCACAGTCAGCGCAAGCCGTAGGCAAGCCGCCATCAGCATCGACGGTCGTTGTCACTCAACTGGTGCAGCCGAACCATACCAATTACCTGGGCAATCTGTACGGCGGCGAGTTGATGAAGTGGATCGATATGGCTGCGGCGATGGCAGCGATGAAGCATAGCGGACGGGTATGTGTCACTGTCTCGGTCGATGAACTCAGCTTTCTGGCACCCGTTAAGCTGGGGCAGATCGTAACGTTGTACGCGACGGTGAATCGGGCATTCCGAACCTCGATGGAAGTTGGCGTTCGGGCAGAGCGCTTTGATCCATTGAGCCAGGAAACGATTCATACCAACAGCGCCTATCTGACATTTGTTGCCATTGATGAAAACGGGAAACCGGTCGAGGTGCCACCCATTATTCCGCAGACAGCGATCGAACAGCGCCGCTATCAGGAAGCGGAAATCCGAAGACGACACCGATTGGAAAAGCGGAAACAAATAGAGTCCTTACGAAAGCGAGGATAGGGATGGACGGAAATTTTGTTGACAAACAGCATATGCACGATGAGATCGCTTTGCATCAGCATCGGTTGGTAGGGAAATGGGGTGAGTATCTTCCCGAATTTGTCTATGGAGCAATCGATGGGAGTGTCACTACCTTTGCTGTCATTGCCGGTTCTGCCGGGGCACAATTAGAGCCATCGGTGGTGCTCATTCTGGGCTTTGCAAATTTGTTTGCTGATGGATTGTCGATGTCTATCGGTAACTATTTGTCGACTAAAAGCGAAATCGAAAATTATGAAAAAAATCGCCGGATCGAGCAGTGGGAAGTAGAACATCTGCCGGAGTTTGAGAAAGAAGAAATCCGGCAGATTTACCGAGCCAAAGGATTTGAAGGAGAATTGCTGGAAAAGATTGTCGAAGTGATCACCTCCGATAAGGAGCGGTGGGTGGATGTGATGATGAAAGAAGAGCTGGAAATGGCACCGCCGTCCCGTTCGCCGTTAAGTACGGCAATTACAACGTTTTTGTCTTTTGTATTCGTGGGATTTGTGCCCCTGTTTGTGTACGTGTTGTACTATTTGATCCCGATCGAGCGCTCAGCATTGTTTCCGATTTCTTCAATCGTGACGGCTGCTGCTTTCGCAGGTATTGGTTTGTTAAAAGGTTATGTGACACAAACGCCGAAGCTGCGGAGCTCATTGGAAACCTTAGCGCTTGGAGGTATTGCCGCTATTGTTGCCTATTACGTCGGCGTCGTATTGGAAGGAATCATCGGAGGCTGATGCTGCTGTACGAAGTGCAATTACAAATCCCGGAAGCAATTTTCCCGGAGTGGCAACGCTGGATGGAATCGGTTCATATCCCGGATGTGCTGGCAACAGGGTGTTTTGCCGGATTTATGATGGCTGAGTCCTTGGATGCTGCTGAGGGATTCAGAGCGTGTACGATATGGTATGCGCTCCCGTCACCTGCGGCGTGGAAACGGTATCAGCAGGAGTTTGCACCAGCATTGCAACAAGATCATCGCCAGCGATTCCCGCAGGTGCAGGCGTCCCGCCGGATGTTGCGCGTGGTAGCGGGCACGATCCAATGGAATGATGCAGGAGAGTGATGCGGTCGTTTCACTTTGTTAAAGCGGGTTTGCTGCTGGCAACGCTGGCATTTCTTGGGGGACTGCTTGTCCAACAGTGGGTAGCGTATCACAGCGAGCAGCTTTACGCACAGTTGTTCTGGCAGGAAACAGCCGCCGCGCCTTCGTCCGGGACAGAACCGGTGCAGTCGGCAGATCCTGTGTTGTTGTGGAAGCAAATTCAGGAATTTCCGTTGTACGTCATCGTCCTGGCAATTGGAGCATGGTTAATGATTCTGTTGCTCATAGTGCTCAACCCGCACGTGCGACAGGTACAACTGGGAGCGTGGTGTGCCGGCGGTGGTGCTTTTCTGTATTTGCTTGCCAATCTCACGTTGCTGTACTATGCCGGACCGGCAATGCCCTTAGCGGCTATTAAAGCGAAAGTGGATTGGTTCGCACTTCCTGCTGTTACCTGCTATGCCGTTGGCATCCTGTTGTGCCTTAAATCCATTTTGTTTTATCGCGAAGACGAATAGTCTCAATGGCAACTGAGCACTATCCGTGCCCCCACTGTGCACTGCCCATTACGCCTGCCGAACGATGTCCCCATTGTGGTGCTGAACTGATCCACGCAGCGGAATGGCTGCACATTTACACAGTTTCGACGGAATGGGAGGCAACACTGCTACAGGGGATGCTGGAAGCCCACGGCATTCCAGTCGTCGTGCTTTCGCAGCGGGATTCTTCGCGGCAGTTGACCGTTGGGCATCTGGCGCTGGTGCGATTGTATGTGCCGATTCCCTTTGCCATTGAGGCATTTCGGTTGTTGACCGATTACGAAGCGGGGCAGCAGTCGGCATCGGGAACGGGGGGAGAAACGCAGGATTAAAACACGGTTGCTGCATAATTTTCCAGACAATCCACCGATTGCCGTGGCACCGTGTGGCACAATACCGTATTCCAAGTAACGTCACAAAATTCCCTTAGTTGGGAGTCGGTTCCACAAAGGAGTAGTGCCTATGCGCATTACGAAACAGTATACCAACCGCGAAAGCCAATCCTTAGACAAGTACCTCCAGGAAATCGGTCGTCTGGAGCTCCTCACGCCGGAAGAAGAGATCGAGCTGGCACGGAAGATTAAGCAGGGTGGCGAGGAAGGAGAAAAAGCGCTCAAACGCCTGGTGGAGGCAAATCTCCGCTTTGTGGTCAGTGTGGCGAAGCAGTATCAGAATCAGGGACTTTCCCTGGGCGATCTGATCAATGAAGGCAACATCGGGCTGATCAAAGCGGCAAAGCGTTTCGATGAAACACGAGGATTCAAATTTATTTCTTACGCTGTGTGGTGGATTCGACAGTCCATTCTGCAAGCACTGGCAGAGCAGTCCCGAATCATTCGGCTTCCTTTGAATCGAATCGGAGCGCTGAATCGAATCAGTAAAAAGTTCAACGAGCTGGAACAAAAGCTGGAGCGGGAACCGACTTCTGAGGAATTGGCAGAGGCGCTGGGGATGCCGGTCGAGGATATTAAAGAAACGTTGCGGCTGGCAGGACGCCATATTTCAATGGATGCGCCATTTTCGGATGATGATGACGATAGCCTGATTGATATCCTTCCGAGTGATGACCAGCCTGCGCCGGATGCTGGATTGATTCAGGAGTCATTGCGTCAGGAGATCAATCGAGCATTGTCGCAGTTGTCCGAGCGGGAAGCAGAAGTATTGCGACTCTACTTTGGACTGGATGGACAGTCGCCAATGACGCTGGAAGAAATAGGCGAACGATTTAATCTGACGCGGGAGCGGGTACGACAGATTAAGGAAAAAGCAATTCGGCGGCTGCGACACATCAGCCGGGTGAAAATTCTTCGAACCTACCTGGGTGCGTAGTGAATGTCAGATCTTGCCGCCATTGAATTGCCGGTTATCACGCCTTCATCCACCGTGCGCCGTCCTCCGTGGTTGAAAGTGCGTGCCCCCGGTGGCGAAACGTATTCCTGGCTTTACGAAATGATGCGGTCCAAGCGGCTGCACACGGTCTGTGAGGAAGCCTTGTGTCCGAATATCGCCGAGTGCTGGAACGCAGGGACCGCGACGTTTATGATTCTGGGAGATACCTGCACACGCTCCTGCGGTTTCTGTGCAATCAAAACGGGGAAGCCGCTGGAGCTGGATCCGCAGGAGCCGCGCCACGTCGCCGAAGCAGTGCAGGCAATGGGAGTTCGGCACGCTGTGGTGACGTCTGTCAATCGCGATGAGTTGCCGGATGGGGGCGCAACAATGTTTGCGCAGACCATTCAGGAAATTCGGCGGCTGAATCCCGGCGTTACGGTGGAAGTGCTCATCCCGGACTTTCAAGGAAAAAAATCCTCGCTTCAGATCGTTATCGATGCTCGACCCGATATTTTGAACCATAACATTGAAACTGTCCCTCGGCTGTACAAAATGGTGCGTCCGCAGGCGCGCTATCACTGGAGTTTGTTTGTTCTGGAAGAGAGCAAGCGGCAGGGACTGCGGACGAAAACCGGTTTGATGCTGGGACTGGGTGAGACGCCGCAAGAAGTACTGGACGTGATGCAGGATCTGCGGGACATCGGCGTTGATATTCTAACGTTGGGACAGTATCTACAGCCGACAAAGAATCACCTGCCGATCGATCGGTACGTATCGCCAGAGGAATTTCAGTGGTATCGCACCGTTGGACTGGAGATGGGATTCCAGTATGTGGAGTCCGGACCATTGGTTCGCAGTTCCTACCACGCAGCCGAGCAGGTGTGAACGTATTGCGACGCTGTGCTGGAAAGGCGTGTGCGATTTGAAAAGTAGAGGCATATCCATCAGTTCTGAACGGTTCCCGGTGCACTGATAGCATCACTGCCAGCGTGCAAAACTGCACGCGAGCGCTCAACAAAATTCCACACAGAAGACTACGCCACTGCGTGCCATTTCTGTCGTACTGATAGCCTGCTGGAGCAGCCGCAATCGGCACCTCTCTGCATACATTTTGAGAAGCTTCTCAAATACTGCGCAGCGCTTGCATTTTTCCGGAAGACTTTTTAAATTTGCCGTTGCCCGAAAGGGTAAGTAAACTCACAATAATGGTTGTTTCACAATCAGGGAGAGGTTGCGATGATGACGCGTTCCGCCTGCGTTCAAATCTGTAGTCCTCGGAGTCTTTCGGAGTCTTTCGGAGTCTTTCGGAGTCTTTCTCATTCCTGCCGTAGTGACATTTCTACTCCTTTTCACTTCCGCTTTGTTCCCGCTCAGTAGTTTTGCCCAGGATCCGTGTGAGGGGTGTGATGGCCCTACGACTTCCAAAACCTTATGGGTGGTACCAAGTTGTTGCCCGGGGTGTCACGTGCGGGTGGAATATGATATTACTGAATGCCCAGATGGATCGAGAAAAGTCTGGATAAATGCATATTATTTCAATACCAGCGATCCTGATTGTCAGTCCTTTCAGCAATGGCTACAAGATACGATAGGGCATTGGGAACAGTTTATGCGGGAATTGTTTTACAAAATCTCTGTTGGGGAGCTATATCAAATGGCTGCTCAGGGGGTAAATGTGAACTGCAATCCAGAGGGAATACCTAACATTTCTGCTACAACTTTTCGTATTTATTGGAGAGCTTGTGTGGATCTGAACTCTATAGAAGTGGTAAACCGTCCAATAGTCTGGTGCAAATTTGGCAATTGTTGTGAAGAGGTTTACATTTTGTGCATCGATGCCACCGGAGGAGTGGAAGTAGTATCTCATTGGAGCCAGCCATTGACATTAGACCGTTGTCAGGATGAGCCGGGAAGAGAGTGCATTCCAGCAATGTGTGATTGACAGGGTATATTCACAAGGCGCGCTGTGGTACTGGGATACCGGCTGAGACACTAACAGAGCATACCTTCTCGCTTCTGGAGAAGGTAAGGATTGAAGATGATGGGCGCTGAAGTGTATGCTCTCAGTTCCGTGAAGGTCATAGCGTTGTTGCATCAGTGAGTGCATAGGGTGTGTAACTGGTAGGGGCACGGTATACCGTGCCCCTACAGGTGCTGGTGCGATGCAATATGATGGTCAGGGCAGGTTTCCATACCTGCACACGGGTGACCGGAAGTCATTCTGCAGAAATGTGGAAAATTTCTCTCTGCCTGTAGGAGAGGAAGAGAGCGTAAGGGAGTTGGTACGCAAATGTATTTTTTTCAGTTCAATGCAGACTGAAAGGCGGGTGTTCTTAATGCTCATTCCATCTGGCATTTATGAGAGAAGTTTCATAAAGTTCTGGGAAGAAAGATGAAGCAGGCGGTGACGCTGCTGGCAGTTGTTATTGTGGCAGGTGCTGCTGCCCAGGTGCGGTTTGAGCCGATCACCGTTGCGCCATTGTATCCGGATGGGAGTAAGATGTGTGACGGGATCGTGGTGGATGGCGAAGTGGTGTTGGTTGGAGGGGAGGGGATGATACTGCGGAGTCGGGATGGATTTCAGACCTGGCAGCGGCAGCGCATCGCCGAAGGAGAGGATCGGACGATTTATTCGATCGCACAGGTGACGCCGGATGTGTGGGTGGTTGTTGGCGAAAGAGGGTTGTGCTATCGGAGTGGAGATGGGGGAAAGAGCTGGGAAACGATTGGGATGCCGACGGAAAGGACGTTATATCGGGTGAGGAAAAATGGGAAGGGGGTATTGATTGCCGTTGGGGAAGAGGGAGAAATTGTGCGATCGAGTGATCAGGGGTGGACGTGGCAGCGGCGGGCAAGTGGGACAGCGAAGGACTTGTGGTCGGTAGCGTGGCAGGGGGATGTGGCGATGGCGGTCGGTGAAGATGGCGTGATCGTGCGATCAACGGATGGAGGGTATGAGTGGGAGGTTGTGAAAGAACTACCTTTGAAGCGCACGCTGTACGGTATTGCGACAGCCGGTGCTGACCAGTGGTATGCAGTCGGAGAGAAGATGCAAATGGTATGGTCGACTGATGGAGGAAATAGCTGGAATATGAGAGCATTAGAACCACCGGGGTCGGATGCGGATAAATTGCGGAATATTGATTTCTGGAATGGGCAGTACGGGTGGATAGTAGGGGAAGGATCATCGGCATTATGGCAGCCAGTGTGGGAGACGACCGATGGTGGAGCAACGTGGCGGAAAGTGAAATTTCGGATTGATACAGTTTCGGGGAAATGGTGGTTGGAGTATCCCATCCGATGGTGGGGAATGCTCCGTATTGGAGGACAACGCATAGTGTACGGAGAACGGCAGCAGTACACGATAGTTGGGGTAGAGCCAGTTGAAGGTGGGAAAGAATGGCAACGGCGAGTGTGGGATCGAATTGTGCCACTGTCGACCGTTGCTGGAGCAAAGCTTGAGGAATGCGATGAGTTTCTGGCGCTCATCGGTTATCCATCAGCGCCGCAGGTGGTGCGGCATCGGAGCAGCGCGGGAGTGTGGGATACCGTGTCGCTATTGCCGGTCATTGATGTGTGGCGGGATACGGTGTATGCGCAGTTCAAGTACTATGGAGAGCGCCCGACTCGATGGGTGTGGAACGGGCAGTCAGTGTTTGTGCTCACATCCTATGAAAATGGTTGGTGGTCCTCTGATGAAGGGAAGACGTGGGATGTAGTGCACTTTGATTCACTCCGGATAAGGAATGTTATGCCCTATGGGGATGAAGGATTTGCGATAGTTGGACCAGTGATAGATTCAGGTAAAAGTAGCAATGAGTACGCGTGCGTAGTGGCAGCGCAGGTGGGACAACCGTGGCAGAAACTCTTTCGGCTCAAAAGAGGTGAAGGAAGAATAGTTGCCGTTCACTTTTTTGGAGATAACCGTGGCTATGCTGTTATTGAGCGGGAGGATGAGAAAGAATTTTGGAAAACCAGCGATGGTGGTCATACGTGGGAAAAATATTCGCTGGCAGATGCTATGAAGCATTACGCAGAACGCCCGACGCGGTTGTTGAATATTGAAGCAGTGAAATTTTATGATGAGCAGCATATAGACATTGTTGTGGGAATGTTGGTTACGGATGGACCATTCTGGGATGTTGTGCTGCTTTCCAGTAGCGATGGGGGCAATAGTTGGAAGCAGGAGTGGTGGCAGACCTATTGGTTCCCAGGAGCTCGAAGTACCCCATTAATTGGCTTTGCGGCTAAGGATTTTAGGAACAAGATAATCAGTCTTACCGATGAGTCATATTCTTCGGGACGGCTAGTCTACTTACGGAATGGACAATGGCGGGCTCTGGAATTGCCACAACCCGGGGAAGCGCGGTTTGTATTAGACTATAATGGTCATTGTGCCATCGTATGGCGAGGTGGTAACCTTCTCGTAGAATTTAATGTCGTTCCCCATCAGCTTCTGCTCATCCATTTCGGGACAACCGGGGTGGAGGAAGCGCAGCAGGCAGTTCGGGATGATGGCATCACCGCTTATCCAGTGCCGGCAGCCGAAAAACTGTTTTTGCAGTACAGCACGCAGATTCGCGGGATGGTTGCCTCGGTGTCACTGTACACGGCAGATGGGCAGCTTGTCAGGCAGTATCGGGGAGCAGTCGAGAGTGTGGATATACGGGAATTAGCGGCAGGAGACTACTACCTTGTCGTCCAGTTGCAGAACGGTGTGCAACACATAGTGGTGGTTCCGGTGGTACGGTAGCGCAATGGCGTTCCGAACCAGTGGCGCTAACCAGGAGCGCTGGCTGGAAGTGCCAGATTTCGTCGGCAAGAAATACACGCCTAGGAGCATGTGCTTCCAGCAAACCGGGAGCGCCGACTTCAGTCGGCAAAGAATTAAAAATGCACCCTAAAGGGTGCGCTCCCGGTAGATGTGCCCTAAGAGCGTGCGCTCCCAGTAAATGCACGCTGAAGCGTGCGCTCCCGGTCGTTGGGAACACTAACGTTGCAAGCGTCGACGCTGGAAAGCACTGGCTTGCGCCGGCAAAAATAGAGCAGAACAAGCCGCTGGCTTTCTCTGGATAACTCGAAGGATTGTCCTACCAGGGGCAATAAGTACTGAGAGTGTGCACTCCTGTTGAACTGCACATTGAATTGCTGACTAAAAGGGAGTCCACCACAGGGAGGCAAATGGGAGAAGCAGGGGACGGGGGAAGAGAGCGAAGCCAAAATCGCCGGTGACGCGGTGGTAGGTGAATCGGATGCCTAAGGTCAGCGCTGTCTGCGTTGGCTTTGCCAGGTTGAGATTCCAGAGTTCGCTGAGAATGTGAATCGTTGGCGTTGCTGGAAGCTGCGTGTCGACGCCGAGGGCAAAACCAACCGTGCCTCTACCATATCGGACGTTTGTAGAGAAGAAGTTCCCGAATCGCACCGTGAAGAGTTCCGGACCGCCGGATCGGTAAAAAAACAACGCCGAGATGCGAGATCGAATGCGATGCACCGTTCCGGCAATGAACACGTGGTGGACGGGATTGCTGGCATTGAGCCAGCCGAGCGCGATACCCCCAGCAAGGTAGAGATTGGCAAGGGTGCCCAGAGTGAAAGGTTTCGGAGAAGAGATTTTCCCGTACAGCACCGACACCTGCTCCCGTGCTGCGATGGCAGGCAGGAGGCTGCGGGCAGCGACAACTGAGAACCAGGGTGTGATGCCAGCACCGGCGTGCGCCAGCAGCCAGCCAGTCATTCCAATGAAGTGGTTCGATCCAATCGGCACTGCGGAAGGCATCCACAAAAGCTGGTGGGAGAAGCGATAGAAGGCAGGTTGCGGAATGATGCGCAGTACTTCGTTGCAACGGAGTTCTGCTGTGCCAATGTCCGTCTGGAGAAACAAAGAAGAATCAGCAATGTCCTGAATTTCACCGGAGAGGCGATCACCGTTCTGCAAAAGCACGATGACCACATCGCCAACAGCCAGTGACGGATCCCAGCACGGTTGGGCTTCGAGTTTAGCGAACAGCAGCAGCCACAGAAGAAAGCGCCAACTGCCCGCAAGCAGCATAGATCTCTTTGCCGCTGGAACTGCGCACCATAACCACCACATTTTCTGATCGAAGCCATTGCACAAATTGATTGAAGCGTTCCGGTGTGGAGGGACGAAGCTGCGCAGCCAGTCCCTGTGGGTGGACAAAGTCGATGGGATGGAAGGGGATAATGTTGACCTTGGAGGGGAAGCGTCGGGTAAAACGGGCTAAACGTCGAGCATCCTGTCGGGAATCGTTGAGCTGATCGAACAAAATGTATTCGAATGTGATCGGTACCCGGGTTTTGCGATAGTACTGTTCGGCTGCTTGCAGCAGTTGCGCAATGTTCCATTTCCGGTTGATAGGCATCAACTGGGAACGAAGGGCGTCGGTTGTTGCGTGGAGCGAGAGCGCCAGCTTAATCCGGAACGGCTCATCTGCCAGCCGAAGAATGCGAGGCACGATCCCGGCAGTGGAAAGCGTCAGTCGCCGGGCACCCAACAGCGGGAACCAGGGGTTGAGAAAGTGCTGCAATGCCTGCCGAACTGCCGAATAATTGAGCAGGGGTTCGCCCATTCCCATCAATACCACGTTCGTAATGCGGCGCTCGGTGTGCTGTTGCACAATCAGAAATTGCTCAATGATTTCGGCAGCAGAAAGGTTGCGGCGCAAGCGCAAAGTGCCGGTTGCGCAGAACTGGCATTGCAGTGGACATCCCGCTTGTGTGGAGATACAGAGGGTCAACCGCTTCGGTGTACCACCAGATTGAAATTCCGCCGGGATCAGAACCGATTCGATGTGCTCCCCATCCAATAGCTCAAAAAGAAATTTCTGCGTTCCATCCGATGCCAGTTGGCGATGGCGAAGTTGCAACGACCCCAGGCGGTAACGCTCAGCCAGGGTGGTCCGGAGCGCTTTGGGGAGATCTGTCATAGCGGTAAAATCCAGAACGAATCGTTCAAAGATCCAGCGAGCAATCTGCTTTGCACGGTAGGATGGTTCTCCCAGTTCAGCAAGAATTTGTTGGTGGCGGGAAAAATCAAAGTCCAGCCAATGTGGCTGGGCAGCGATTGATGGTAGTACGGGCATTGGATCCTGTCGGTTGCGATGTTCCATTGTTCGCTTATCGTGCTGTATGCACTCCGCTGTGCGCGAAGTTCGTTGATGCCCTTGTTCCACTGCACCTGCTCTGTGGACGATGGAACAGGCTGTGCCGTGTGCTGCTGGTGCTGTTGACAGTGCAATTCGTATGCTGAAAGCCCTGTGTCCAAAGCGGTTTTCATTGAGGGAGATTACCGAAACTTTGAGAAGCTTCTCAAAATGCGTTTCAACGTTGGGGATGAGAACCATTGTGCGTTCTTTTGCTGCGTGTGAAGCAGGAAAAATTCGGGTAGCGAACATTCGATGACTGTTGCTTTGTCTTTTGTCGGAACAGGAAATTACCAATCAACCGTTTATCAGTGGAAAGAACAGCGTTGCCAGACGAATCTTTTTCCTGTCGCTGTTCAGCAGTTTTTCCAGCCGCAGCATCTGGTGTTGTGCATCACTGAGGGAGCGCAGCAGAAGTATCGGCACAGGCTGGAACAGGCATTGACTGGCAAAGCACAGTTGCATTGGGTAATGATACCGGATGGGAAGTCCGAAGAGGAGCTATGGGAGATTTTCCGACGTCTTGTCGAGAAGCTGGGAGCGATCGTGGATGCATCAAAGCAAGCTCCCCAGCGCCTGGTCCTTGATATTACCCACGGCTTCCGGATGTTACCGGTGATTGCACTGGGAACGGTGACGTATTTTCAGGAGTTGCTGCGGCAGAAAGGTGTGTCAGAAACATTGGGAGATGTGCAAATTGTGTATGGCGCTTTCGATGCTTCTGTGGATGGGAACACTCCGGTGATCGATGTTAGTAGTTTCTGGTATATGCTGGAATGGACAGCGGCATTGCAGAAGGTCCGGGACACCTACCGGTTTGACTTGCTGGTGCAGACGTTGCAATACATTGCACGCCGTAGTCAGGGATTGCGGCAGAAAGGAAAGGGGAAAATCCGACAGCAACTGGAGACATTTGGCAGAAAGGCACAGGAATTTGGGCTGGCATTCCAGTTTGCGCAGCCGTTGTTGGTAATGGAAAAGGCGGAGGATCTGTGGCAAACGGGCACAGAAGTCCAGCAAATACTGGGACAACATTCCCAGTTACTTCCGTTAATGCTGGTATTTGATGAGCTGCAGCGGGATTTTGACCAATTGCGATACGCCAATGCAACGCAATGGGATCGCAGGAATGAGGCGTTACAAAATACTCTTGCACAGCAATTGAATTTTCTACACCTGTTGCGCCAGGCACAGTTGTATCCTCAGTTAGCGTTAGCGGTGCGAGAATTTCTTATTACGGCTGTTGCTCTTCAATTAGGGAAAGAAGATGTCTGGGATCGGGAGGAACGGAAAGCAGTTGCTGGTCAACTTAATGAGGCGGTGAAGCGGCAGCATCAGAGACAAGTGCTGGAGAACAAGTTGCTTTCCTCAGAGTGGATAACACTCTGGAGAAAAGTGCCCAATTTGCGGAATGAAATTGCCCATATCGGAATGGGAAAGCGTGATTTCTATCCCCGACGGTTGCGGCGGTGGCAGCGGTTGCTGGATGAAGTTCTGGAAGAACTCCAGCCGTTGATAAAACAATTGCAGGAATGTCAAAGCGGAGGTGACAATGAGTGAGCAACAACAGCATTCTCTTCTTTTGTTGTTGGGTAAGGGACAAAAGGTCTTAACCAACTGGAACGATACGGGGTACCGAGTGGCAGAATACGAACTGGCAGAGTTGCCGGGGCAAACGGTGCGGACGCCGTTTGTTGGTGAAGCATTGGTGCGGTTGTTGCCCCATCGTTTTACGCAGGTATACGTCTTCGGCACTGCGGAGTCGATGTGGGATGTCCTGCTGGCGCATTGTTTGCAGCACACGGCTTTGCACGAGGATCGGTTCTGGATTGAGACCTACGAGAAGTTGCGGAGCAAAATTGCGTCCGGAACGCTGGAGCCAGCGGCAGAAGAATTGCAATGGGTTGGGCAAGCCCTGAACGAGTTGCTGGGGCGGAAAGCGCATTGCTATTTGATCCCGGTGGGGCAGAATCGCGAGGAAATCTGGGGAATCTTCCGGACTCTGATGCGATTGAATCTGCCAGCCGGCAGGGTTTCGATTGATATTACCCACGGACTGCGGCATCAGCCGTTTTTCCTGTACCAGGCATTGCTGTACTACCAGGCATTATCCAGAAATTTGAACATCGATGGTGTGTATTACGGCGCGCTGGAATTAACGCAGAATGGGCGGACACCGATTTTCAATCTCCGTGAGTTTCTGGAAATGACCCAGTGGATACTGGCAGTATACAGTTTCGTGAACTACGGCGATGCTCAGCCTGTGCTGGAACTGCTACCGAAGGAGATTTCCAGTGAAGCCTTAGAGCAACTGAAAGAGACGGCTGGAAAGTTTACCAGCAGTCTTCAGACCAACCTGTTGGGAACCGTTCAGGAAGATAGCCAGCAACTCCTGAATGCCTACGCTGATGCGGAAATCGATCCGTTGTTTCCACGCCCCCTGCGGTTTCTCAAAAAGGAATTTCTGGATCTCCCGATGGCATTGGCTGATAAGGATGTTCCGAAATGGAAAGCAATGCTACTGGTTGCCCGCTACCACTGGGAACATGGTCGTCCTGGGCTTTCAGTCTTAGCGCTCTGGGAGGCGGTTGTGGAACGATTGGGTGAACGCTGGGGACTGGATCCGAATCGGAGTAAAACGTATCAGCAGATTACTGAGCGGATTGCGAAAGCCTATCCTTCACCCGAACTGCCAGAAATGTGGCGGCAGTTCCTCCAACAGGTGCGACAGTTGCAGAGGATGCGAAACGTCGTTGCCCACGCAGAGGGCAGATATGTCCAGGTTGAGGATGTGATGCAGCAGTATCCGGCGATTCTCCAAGCCTGTGAGGAATTGTTAGGGCGGGATCAGGTAGGAACCATCTTTGGCGGGAGGAACGATTGATGCGGTTTCGGATTACCCTCGAATCGGTTCGAGATCAGATTCTGCCGTGGAATTATCAGTACGCCTTGCAGGCGGCGTTTTATCGTTGCCTCCAGGAAGCAGATCCGGGGTATGCAACGTTCTTGCACGAAGATGGGTATCAGGCGCATCACAATCGACGATATAAATTTTTTGTCTTTTCGGATTTGCGTCCGCTGCGCAAACGGGATCAAACTGATATTGGATACGTTATCCGCAGGCGACAGCGGTTGTATCTGTACTTCAGTTCGCCGCTGGAGGACCGGCTGTTAACATTGCTGGTCACCGGGTTTTTTAAAAAGAACAACAAACTCCCAATCGTAATCCCGGAAGCGGCTAAGGCAGAGTTCAGAATTCAGAGAATTGAGGTTTTGAAACCGGAAGACTTCAGCGCTGGCAGCGCAACAGCGATCTTGCTTTCGCCGGTGGTGGTTTCGCTGCTCCGACCCGATGGCAGTACCGAATATCTTCGAGCGCTGGACCCACGGGTTCCCGAACAGTTGCGCAAGAATCTGCAGTACAAGTACAGCACCCTTCATCAACGGGAATCAACCGATCTGGATATTACCATTACCGTGGACCGCGAGTATGTAGAGCGAAAGGGGGGAGCGGAATCTCCAGCTGTGACCGTCCTTCGGCGGTTTTTTGATCGACAGCCAGATGGCACTTATCAGGTGATCGCAATAAAGGGTTTCCGGGCACCGATCCATCTGGAAGGAAGTCCTGAATTGATTCAGGTTGCCTATGACTGTGGATTGGGAGAGAAAAATTCCGCAGGGTTCGGATGCTGGGCGCCAAAAGACTCAGTCAATCAGCGAGCACCAGGAGGACAGCGTTCCGCACGGCGACGAAGCCTTTCCGGGAAGCGGTCTGAATAGCGAACAAATACCTTGTAGACAGAGGAGTTTCGCCGGGCTATTTCTGTGTCTTCTTTCCACAAAATTCTGTAAATTGCAAATCTTTTCGTAAATTTGCAAGTCTGTAAATTCAGCGAGAAGGGGACTCTCTTGCGGAAGATAGGTTTTGGGACATACGTGGTGATAATCTTTCCAATCATTGCAGCAATCTGGTTGCTATATCCGACGTATCGGGCGTGGGAATTGGAGAAAGAAAAGGAACAGTTGGCACAGGATAGTGCAGCACTGGCGCAATTTGAGAAAGAGTATGGCGAGACGTTGCGAGAGTTGAAACTCCGCCGGCTGAAGTTAGGATTGGATCTGCGTGGTGGTATGTACATTACCCTCGAGGTAGATGTGATTCGCCTTCTGGAGGAATCGGCGCAGCGGGATGCTATCGATGAGGTGTTTCAGGAAGTAATGAACAAGACCCGGCAGGAGGCTGAACAGAGTGATGAGGCAGTACTGGATATTTTCCTGCGCTACTTTGACCAGATCGCTCGCCCGAAGGGGCGAACGCTCTTTTCCTACTTTGAGTTTGGCGATGTGCGGGATCTTACTGAAGAAGATATCATCGATCGGCTGGAGCAAAACATCGAGGATGCAGTGGATCAGGCAATGGAAATCATCCGCCAGCGGATCGATAAATATGGGGTGAGTGAGCCGTCGATTCAAAAGCAAGGAGGGCGACGCATCGTGCTGGAGCTTCCGGGCGTAACGAATGAAAAGGAAGTACGACAGTTGCTCCAGACCACAGCCCGGCTGGAATTCCATTTGCTGCGCCAGAATGTTGAAATTGTCCAGGCATTTGCTCAGGTTGATGAATTGTTGCGCCAGGAACAAAGGGCAAAAGAATCAGCCGATACGGGTTCGCCGAGGGCAACGGTCACGGCGCAGAATCCAATAGATACTACTGGACAGCAGGCGGACACTGCAAAAGCTGATACAACGGTTCAAAGCGATACAACAAATCCATATGCAGGGCTGTCCGACGAAGAAGCGCGGGAAGCGTATCGGCGAGACCATCCCTTTACTTCCCTGTTTGTGACCTATTATATCGATCGGGAAAACAACCAGTATGTACCGATTGATTATGTGCGGAAGAATTTCCCCGAAGGAGAGTACTATTTTGAAATCCTGGAGTCGAACATTCCGCAGTTTGAAGCAATCCTCCAGCGCCCCGATGTGATGCGGATTATCGGTACAGATTATATGATAGCTCTGGCAGCTAAACCACGGGCGGAGACAGAAGGATCGCCACAGCGAGTGTACCCGTTCTACGTGCTCAAAGCAGAGCCAGAGCTTACGGGGGAAGTTATTGTTGACGCTCGCGCAACATTCGATCCTACTACGAACTCGCCGATTGTGTTGATGACGATGAATGCAGATGGCGCGGAGCGCTGGGCACGGATCACGGGTGCCAATGTTGGCAAGCGCATAGCAATTGTTCTGGATGGGCGGGTGTATTCTGCTCCGGTAGTGCAGACTCGCATTACGGGTGGGCGGTCTCAGATTACCGGATTAGCGTCGATTCAGGAAGCCCGACTGCTGGAGATTGTGTTAAAAGCAGGGGCATTGAAAGCACCGGTGAAAATCATTGAGGAACGAGTGGTAGGACCATCCCTGGGTGAAGATTCGATCCAGCGCGGGTTGACTGCCAGTTTGCTTGCATTGGCGATTGTCGTGGTGTTTATGGTCGTGTACTATGCATTTGCGGGAGTGATTGCTGATTTGATGCTCTTTTTGAACCTGCTATTGGTTCTTGCGATGTTAGCAGCTTTCGGTGGAACCCTGACGTTGCCGGGCATCGCAGGACTTATTCTAACGATTGGTATGGCGGTGGATGCGAATATTCTAATTTACGAACGGGCGCGAGAAGAACTCTATAAAGGGCGAACCATTCGAGCTGCTATTGATGAAGGTTTCCGGAAAGCGTTGAGCGCAATTCTGGATTCCAACATTACAACCTTTATCAGTGGCTTGATCCTGTTTTACTTTGGATCGGGTCCTATTCAGGGATTTGCCGTTACCCTGATGATTGGTATTGTAATGACGCTCTTTACCGTGCTGGTTGTTGGACGCTCCATCTTCCAGATTTTGCTGGCGCGGGGTGTTCAAACGATTAACCTGGGACAACCAAAAATTGCAGCCGCAAAGTAAATTGAAGGGTACAAAGGATGGAATTTTTTCGTAATCCGAAAATTGATTTTCTGGGAAAACGGCATTTCTTCAAATATGTCTCATTTGTATTGATAGCAGTTGGCATTTTGGGCGTGGCGATCTTGGGCATTCCCTTTGGCATTGACTTTACAGGTGGAACAGAAATCGCTTTGCGACTCTCAAAACCGCTGGATATTGCGCAGGTGCGGGCAGTAGTAGCACAAACGGAATTTGCCCGCAGTGAGATTAAAACCTATGGTGCTCCTAATCAGTTTCTCATTCGGGTGCAGCAAACGAAAGGAGCAGGGGAAATTGCTGCAAAGTTGAAAGAAGCATTTCAAAAGCAGTTTCCAGACCTGACGGTGACTGTGCTCAAAGCCGATGTTATTGGTCCTAAAGTAGGAAAAGAATTGCGGACTGATGCACTCATTGCCCTGATTCTGGCAGTACTGGCAATTTTGCTCTATGTTTCATTGCGGTTTGAATTTGCCTTTGCGCTGGGAGCAGTGCTGGCGCTGGTGCATGATGTTATTATCGCTTTTACCTGGGCGGTCATCGCTGGACAGTTGGGACTTGTTTCCTTAGAAGTCAATCAAAGTACCATTGCGGCTGTGCTCACAGTCCTGGGATTTTCGATTAATGATACCGTTGTTATTTTTGATCGAATTCGGGAGAACCGGGAAATCCACCGGGGAATACCACTGGTGGAATTGATGAATATGAGCATTAATCAAACCCTCAGCCGAACAGTTAATACCTCATTGACAACGTTTCTGGTCTTGCTGGTGCTGACGTTGTTCGGCGGAGCGGTTCTCCAGGGTTTTGCCTTTATTATGTTGTTGGGGATTGTGATCGGAACGTATTCATCCATTTATGTTGCCAGTGCGCTGACCATCTGGTACATTGAACGGCGCAAAGGGCAGAAAAAAGTTGTCGCAGCAACAGCAACGTAAGGGCAATACCGTGAAGTTTGCAGAAGTCAAGGATCAACCAGCCGTTCTGGTTATTACCTTGGAACCGCACGTTTTTGGAGGTGTCCAAGCAGTAGAGTTTACAACCAGAATTCGAGACTTCGTTGGGCAGGGGAAGCGAGGCTTCATTGTTGATTTGTCCGCTGTGGAAGTAATGAATAGTTCCGGATTGGGAATGTTGGTGAGCAGTTTGACGACAGTTCGCAAGTTCGGGGCAGAGCTGGTGCTGGCAGCCGTTCCAGAGAAAATACAGCGGCTTCTGGTCATTACCCACTTGGATCGCGTCTTTCAACAATTTCCTTCAGTGGAGGAAGCACTCAAGTATTTCAGCCAACAGGAGCAATAAACAGACATCCGAATGGCTGTCACCGTTGTTGTCGGTGCCCAATGGGGAGATGAAGGCAAGGGCAAAATTGTGGATGTGCTCAGTGAAGATGCTGATATTGTTGCTCGCTATCAGGGGGGCGCTAATGCAGGACATACTATCGTTGTGGGAAACCAGCAGTATATTTTGCATTTAATTCCAGCAGGTATTTTGCACGCTAAACCTATTTGCATCATTGGCAATGGGGTGGTGGTGGATCCCGTTGCGCTGCTGGAAGAAATTGCAATGCTGCAGGAACACGGGATACCAATTGAAGGCCGCCTTTATATCAGCCACAAAGCCCACGTTATTATGCCCTACCATAAAGCACTGGATGCGGCGAATGAGCGGCGGCAGAGTATTGGTACAACTGGCCGTGGGATTGGACCTGCCTATGCAGATAAAATTAATCGCACAGGCATTCGCATCGTGGATCTTCTGGATCCTCATCATCTGGAACAAAAGTTGCGAAAAAATATTGCTGAAAAAACAGCATTGCTACAGCAATACTATGGCATTACGCCCAATTTTGATGTTGAAGCGATGGTGCAGGAGTACCTGGCGTTTGATAAAAAGATCGATCCGTATGTCCGGGACGTTACCGGGTTATTGCATCAGGCAATAGCAGATGGGAAAAATATTCTACTGGAAGGCGCTCAAGGTGCGTTGTTAGATGTGGATCACGGAACTTATCCGTACGTGACCAGCTCCAATCCTACCAGCGGCGGAGCGTGTACGGGGGTCGGGATTCCCCCAACGGTCATTACCGAGATTATCGGCATTGTCAAAGCGTACACAACCCGGGTTGGCAATGGTCCCTTCCCAACTGAGCAGACAGGAGCAGTTGGAGATCAGTTGCGGAGGCAGGGGCAGGAGTTTGGAGCAACCACAGGGCGACCGCGCCGCTGTGGCTGGCTGGATCTGGTTGCCCTGCGATATTCAGCAATGGTGAATGGGTTTACGAGCATCGCATTGACGAAGTTGGATGTTCTGAGCACTTTTTCAGAAATCCCTGTAGCAACGGCTTATCAGGTCGATGGAGAGATTTTAAAGAGTTTCCCTGTTGATCCACCGACGCTGGAGCGAGTGGTACCGGAGTACACCACTTTACCGGGATGGAAAACTTCCCTCGAGGGCGTTCGGCGGTTTGATCAACTACCGGTGCAGGCGCAACGGTATGTGGGCTTTATCGAGGAATTCTTGCAGGTGCCGGTTCGGATGATTTCTACCAGTCCGAACCGACAGGATATTGTGTTTCGGATGCCATAGAGTGGGAATGGATCGCTCGGATCTATGCATTTCCGTACGCTGATTTTGGATTTTGACAGCACGTTGGTGCAGGTAGAGTCTCTGGAGTTGCTGGCGCAAATTTCTCTGGCAACAGTGCCCAACCGGCAGGAACGGTATCAGCAGATTAAAGCATTGACTGAGGCGGCAATGGAGGGCAAGATTTCTTTTGCCGAAGCACTGGAGAAGCGCATCCAGTTGCTCCAGGCGTATGCCCATCACTTGCCAGTGTTGATCGATCAATTGCGACGGCTTTATACGCCATCGCTCCTCCGTAATCTTCCCCAGTTGCTGGAGTCCGACTGGGAGGTTTATGTGTTTTCTGGGGGGTTCGTTGAGTTTATCGTTCCGGTGCTCCATCCTCTGGGTTTTGCGCCCGATCGTATTTTTGCGAATCGATTTGTCGCCAATGCGCGGGGCAAAATTATCGGAGTGGATCCGTCTGTCCCTCTTGCTGCTGATGAAGGGAAAGTGCGGCTGGCACAGCGGCTCAGTTTACATACCCCAATTTTGGTTGTTGGAGATGGGTATAATGATTATGAGCTGCGGAAAGCACAGATTGCCCAATGCTTTGCGGCGTTTGTTGAAAATGTTCGTCGTCCCTCTGTCGTTGCCGTTGCGGATTGGGTTGTTGAGTCGTTTGATCACCTGATGGAAGTTGTGCAACAATGTGCTGAAGAAAGTCAATGAAAGTTTTGTTGCTGGAAAACATTCACGCAGCGGCTGCTGAAATCCTACAACAGGAAGGATTTACGGTCAAGCGATTCCCGTCAGCGTTAGAGCCAGAGGAATTAGCAGAGGAAATCCACGACGCTGTGTTTGTCGGCGTCCGATCTCGAACGCAGCTATCGGACGCTGTGCTGGAACAGGCACCATTGCTGCTGGCAATCGGTGCATTTTCCATTGGCACCAATAACATTGCCCTGAAAGAAGCAATGCTGCGGGGCATTCCCGTGTTTAATGCTCCGTATAGTAGTGCACGGAGTGTTGCTGAGTTGACAGTTGCAGAAATTGTATTGTTGCTTCGCAATGTTATTGACAAAATTTTGAAGATGCATCAGGGGCGCTGGGAAAAAAGTAGCCGTAGTAGCCACGAAACCCGGGGCAAGAAGCTGGGAATCATTGGTTATGGCAATATTGGCTCACAGGTAGGACATCTGGCAGAAGATTTAGGGATGGAAGTGTATTACTACGATATTGCTGATAAACTGAGCTTGGGTAATGCAAAGCCGGTTGCATCGCTGGATGAACTTCTCGCCCTCGCTGATGTAGTGACAGTTCACGTTGATGGGCGGTCTGAGAATCGTAATCTAATTGGACGTGAGGAATTTGCAAAGATGAAAGATGGAGCAATCTTTTTGAACTTGAGTCGGGGTTATGTGGTAGACCTGGAAGCACTCTATGATGCACTGGTGTCGGGGAAGCTGGCGGGGGCAGGAATTGACGTATTTCCGCAAGAGCCCCGCAATTCCAGTGATACTTTTCAGACTCCACTCCAGGGATTACCAAACGTGATCTTAACACCACACATCGGTGGGAGTACAGAAGAAGCGCAGGAAAACATCGGACGGTTTGTGGCGCAGAAGTTGTTGGATTATTACCGAACCGGGACAACAACGCTCAGCGTGAACTTTCCTAATGTACAGCTTCCTCCAGTTCAGAATGCCCATCGCCTGATCCATATCCACCGGAATATTCCGGGCGTTTTGTCCGAATTGAACACTGTGTTCGCACGCAATAACGTGAACATTTTGTCACAGTACCTGCGCACCAACGAAGATATTGGCTATGTGATCACGGATGTGGATCGGGATTATCAACCATCATTGCTGGAAGAACTCCATCGAGTGAAGGCGACAATTCGTGTTCGCGTGTTATACTGAGCGGTAAGGAGCAGCAGATGTGGAAATTTTGGCGTCGCAAGAAAGATCGGGTTGATCCGGCAGCGATGGCACAGCGATTAGAGCGGATGCGACGGGAGTACAAAAAAGCCAGATTGAGCGAAAAGGAGGTTGATCCAGATCCACTGAAGCAGTTTTTGCGCTGGCTGGATGAAGCGATACAGGCACAGGTATGGGAGCCCAATGCGATGGCACTGGCAACGGTCAAACGGGATGGAACGCCTGCTGTCCGGATGGTGTTGCTTAAAGGCGTTGATCACGGTTTGCGGTTTTACACGAATCTGAACAGTCCAAAAGCGCAGCAGTTGCGGCAGAATCCTCATACGGCTGTCGTCTTTTTTTGGCCCGAACTGGAGCGACAGGTTCGGATTGAAGGGGTAGCGGAAGAGCTGGAACGGGAGATCGTGGAGGCGTATTTCCAGACCCGTCCTTTTGCAAGCCGCATTGGAGCGTGGGTTTCACCACAGAGCCAACCGATCGCCAGTCGCTTTGAAATTGAAAAAGCTTTTGCAAAACTTGCCGCTCGTTATGCCAATGGTAATGTACCCGTTCCGCCCCACTGGGGCGGCTTCCGGATCATTCCAACCCAGTTTGAATTCTGGCAGGGACGACAGGCACGCCTGCACGATCGGATCCGGTACCGTAAAGAAAATGGACGGTGGATCATCGAACGCCTGGCGCCGTAAGGGGACTAATCAACTGGGAAATCATCGGGAACCTCGATTTTCATCAGCAGCATTGCGGAGGCAATGGTTTTGCCCTGCGCATCTAATTTGAGGGAAACCGTGCCCCCGCCGCCCAGTGTATCGTGCAGAATGAAATTTAAAGCCCACAAGTTCGGCAGTTCGTATCGCTCCACCGGTCCCAGGCAGATTCCTTCAAAGTGCTTTTTAACACGTTCCGCTGTTAGGTATTCCGCCAAGATAGGATACCACTCCTTGCGGTAGGCAATAACGCCGCAGTTTGCGGCATTTCCTTTATCACCGCTTCGAGCATGGGCGATTTTGGAAAGTGGAATTTTCTTCATTGTTCTTCTGACGTTTGTTGGACTTCCCGAAATTCAAAGCTTTGTATACGAGCGTAGCAGCGGATTTTGCCACCAGCAGTTACTCGAAGTAGCCACATACCGGGCATAAGCGTTAAGCACGAGGGAAATTGATCAGCTGGCAGATAAATATCTTCGACCACTGCGCGATTAAATTCGACGATGAATAGACCCAGAGAGAGGGTGTCCTGATGATTAAATCGTAGTTTCAGGGTATCGTGCCGGGCTGCACGGTCCAGAGGTCGGATGCATAGCAGTAACAGTTGGCTGTGTTGCAGGGATTGCCAGGGAAACTGGATCGTGTCCTTCGTGTGGAGATAAAGGACCAAACTGTGTGGGGTCGGAGAAGGGAGCAACTGCTGCAATCGAACAGCCTGGTATCGCAGGGTTTGTCCGGAGGTTGTAAAGAGTGCAACAGTATGCATTGCCGGATGTTGGAGCAACTGGTTTTCGGTAAAATGTTGCGCATGTGCGATCGGTAGCCATAAAAAAATTCCGACCAGAATCCAGTAGCCAGGCAGAACGCGTTGCGTTGTCATTATTGTTTCTCTTGACTCACAGACAGGATTTACAAGCAACGAGTGTCATTCCATTTCATTTTCCAGCGCGCAAGTGTGCAGCAGATCGTTTATAGCGGATGGTTTATCCAGGCGGGGCAAAACCGAACCATTGTGGAAGGAGCAGAAAGGTGGCCAGTACCGCCAGTTGTAAGATGATAAAAGGCATGACTCCACGGTAAATAGTAGATGTGGGCAGATCTTTTGCAACCCCTTTGAGATAGAAAAGACTGAAGCCGAAGGGAGGCGTGAGGAAGGAGCTTTGCAGATTCAAAGCGATAAGAATACCAAACCACAAGGGATCGAGACCATATTGCTGAGCCACGGCAAAGAGAATTGGTACAACGATTGTTGAGATTTCCACAAAGTCCAGAAAGAAGCCGAGTAAAAAAATGAGCAACATTGACAGAAACAAGAAGCCCCAAATTCCACCAGGAGCGTTTAAGAAGAAATTTTTAACGAGCGCTTCGCCGCCGGTATAGGAGAACATCATTGAAAAAGCGGTCGTACCGATGAGTACCAAGAAAACCATCGAGGTAATGTGAGCGGTTTCCTTAGCGGCTGTCCAGATGAGGTGCCACGAGCCGCGACGATAAACAAAGCTGAGCAAGACACTTCCAACTGCACCCACGGCTGCTGATTCAGTAGGAGTCGCAATGCCGGCAAAGATCGATCCCAGTACCAGAACGATTAAAAGGAGAGTTGGAAGGAGAGTCCCGGCGGTATGCAGAAATAAGCGGAGGGAAAATCCTTCGGTTTCCGGCAGTGCTGGCGCTTGTTGTGGGGAAAAGAGCACGCGGAAAACAATGTAGGCAATGTAGCTGCCGGACAATAAGAGACCAGGCAAAAGAGCCGCCTGAAAGAGATCACCAACAGATATTTGCAGAACTTCGCCCAGAATGATGAGGACAATGGATGGTGGTATAATTTGTCCAAGTGTGCCTGCTGCACAGATTGTTCCGGCAGCCAGCGCTGGATTATAGCGACGTTTGAGCATTACCGGCAAGGAGATAATTGCCATAGCGACAACGGAAGCTCCGACAACACCGGTAGCAGCCGCCATTAAAGTTCCCACCAGAATCGTGGCAATTGCCAGTCCGCCACGAAGTTTTCCAAACAATTTCCCCATTGAGACCAACATCTGTTCTGCCAGCCCAGATTTTTCTAAGACCACGCCCATGTAAATGAACAATGGCACTGCCATTAAAGTGATGTTGGTCATAATCGCATAAATGCGATAGGGCATCATTCCAAACAGGTGGAGATTGTCCGTGAGAAGAGCCATAATCAGCGCACTGCTGCCTAAAACGAAGGCAACAGGGTATCCAGTAAGCAACAGGATCAATGCTAAGGCAAACAGGAGTAACCCGATCATTGCTTTTTCTGAGGGCGTATCCTTGTTTGCACGAACGTGCCAATGCCTGCAATGATCAGAAGCACAAAACTGAGCGGTATTGCTGCTTTAATCAGGTACACAGCAGGCATTCCTCCGGGATCGCTGGATTGTTCGCTGATGAGGAAAGAATTCCAGGCAAAGCGAAAGGCAGGAGGCAGGAGCGCAAGGCAGAAAGGGAGAAGAAAAATTAGTGTTCCATACAGGGTTATTTTTTCTCTGATCGAAGGCGAAAGACGCTGGATGAGGATATCAATTCGAACGTGCCGATCTTCAAGGAATGTTGCAGTAGCCCCTAACAGGAAAATCAAGGAATAACTCCACCATTCCAGTTCTTGCAAGGCAACAATTCCAATATCGAAAACATAGCGGAGCAATACGTTCAGGGCAACAATCAGTACATTGATCAGAACAAAGAGGGCGGAAGTAGTGGTTGTAAAAATTTTTATTTTCTGTAGAAGTGCGTGCAGAATCACTCTCTTTCCTCCGTCGATTCAAAAAAGAATTACAAATATAGCACAAATTTTAATTTTATGCAATATTGCACTGTTGAAAATTTTTGTGTAGAATTGCAGTGATTTTGATCTGGGTGTGGGGTGAAGTATGCCGGTATTTGTTTCACAAAATGGGGAGTACCCGAATGAGAAGAGGGCTTCTGTTTTTCTTCAGTGCATTTTTCCTGCTTTCCTTGAGCTATGCTCAGGAATGGGGCATTAAGTTTAAGGGCTTTGTCAAGGCAGATTACTTTTTCGACTCTCGCCAGGTTGTAGCTGCGCGTGAAGGGCATTTCTTGCTATATCCAAAGCCAGAGGTGCTGGATGCTGATGGGAAAGATTTGAACGCCAATCCAAGTTTCAACATTTTGGCAATTCAAACTCGCTTGACCGGGGTCATTTCTGCACCCGATGCGTTTGGGGCAAAGGTCAGTGGAGTGATTGAAGGAGCCTTTTTTGGGCATACCAATGCTGACATCAATGGCTTTCGTCTTCGGCATGCGTTCTTGAAGCTGGACTGGGGAAAGACCAATTTGATCTTGGGGCAGTATTGGCATCCTTTCTTTGTGACGCAGGCATTTCCTGGAGTCATATCGTTTAATACTGGTGTACCAATCCAGTTTTTCTCCCGGAATCCACAGATTCGGCTGACAACGAAGATGGGACCTGCCAATGTGATCTTAGCCGCGTGTGCGCAACGGGACTTTGCCAGCCCTGGTCCTCAGGGAGCCAGCTCCATTTATCTTCGCAATGCCGTGATCCCCGACCTTCAGGGACAGGTGCAGCTTCACGTTGGGGATCATCTGATAGGATTGGGAGGAGGGTACAAATCACTCCGACCTACGCTGGAATCGGATAATATGGTGAGTGGTGTGTCCGGGTTGGGATATGTACGCCTGAATCTGAAGCCAGTGACTGTGAAATTGTGGGGACTGTATGGGCAGAATGTATACGATGGGTTGATGCTGGGAGGCTATGCGACGAAAAAGGATGATTCGACTGCCTACACACCGTATCAAACGCTTTCTGCGTGGTTCGAGCTGATTTACGGTGGCAATACAGAATTTGGGCTCTTCGCTGGTTACACCCAGAATCTGGGTGCTGCTGATGATATTGGCAGTAAGGTCTATGCTCGAGGGGCAAATATTGCCAGCGTGATGCGAGTTTCCCCGCGAGTTGTATTTAAGTCAGGAAAGACGTGGTTAGCTGTGGAACTTGAGTATACGCAAGCAACTTACGCCGAAACCTGGGACACCAAGGGCAAACCGGATCAGACCAAAGATCCTGTCTCGAATATCCGCCTATTGTTTGCCGGATACCTCTTTTTCTGAGAACAGTCAATGACTTGCATTTGTCAAACAAAGCAACGCAGAAGGGAGAGCCTCCAGAGGGCTCCCCTTCCCTTCATTTTGGAAAGTCAGTAAAAGTCATGTTTCATAAATCGGGAGTTCTCGGATGAGCAACAATAACAGTCGTTTGGAAGAGTACTGGAAGAAAAATATTCGATATGTGTTGTCACTATTAGCGGTGTGGTTTTTTGTTGGATATGTATTGAGCATCTTCTTTGTGAATCAACTTGACAACATTAAAATCGCTGGTTTTAAGCTGGGTTTTTGGTTTGCACAGCAAGGATCGATCATTGTGTTTATTATTTTGATCTTTGTGTATGTCTCGCTGATGAATAAGCTGGACCGCGAATACGACGTACACGAAGATTGACAACACAAGAGAATGTTTCACTAAACAAGGGGAACATAGATGGAATCGGTACAGTTATGGACATTGATAATTGTTGGGTTGAGCTTTGCTCTGTACATTGGAATAGCTATTTGGTCGAAAGCAGCCAGTACGAAAGAGTTCTACGTTGCTGGAACTCGTGTCCCCCCCGTGGCAAACGGAATGGCAACAGCGGCAGATTGGATGTCGGCTGCTTCGTTTATTTCAATGGCGGGATTGATTTCGTTTATCGGACGGGATGGTGCAGTCTATTTGATGGGATGGACCGGGGGTTATGTGTTGCTGGCTTTACTTTTAGCACCATATCTGCGGAAGTTTGGTAAATTCACTGTCCCGGACTTTGTGGGAGACCGCTACTATTCTCAGGCAGCACGAGTTGTGGCAGTGATCTGTGCTATCTTTGTTTCCTTGACCTACGTAGCTGGGCAAATGCGAGGAGTTGGAATTGTCTTTGCCCGCTTTCTGGAGGTCGATGTGAATCTGGGGGTGATCATTGGAATGGCTATTGTCTTTATCTATGCTGTTCTTGGGGGAATGAAGGGGATTACCTATACTCAGGTGGCGCAATATTGTGTGCTGATTATTGCTTACTTGATGCCGGCGATCTTTATCGCTATTTTGATGACTGGAAATCCCATTCCCCAATTAGCATTCGGAGATACGTTAGCCAATGAACCAGGGGTTTATTTGCTGGATAAGCTGGATCAATTGCATAAAGAGTTGGGATTTGCACCATATACCAGTGGAATCAAGTCAATGATTGATGTGTTCGCCATTACATTTTCCTTGATGGTTGGTACGGCGGGATTGCCGCACGTGATTATCCGTTTCTACACGGTGCCGAAAGTGCGGGATGCCCGCTTGTCTGCTGGGTGGGCGCTGGTCTTTATTGGATTGCTCTATACAACGGCTCCGGCAGTGGCAGCATTTGCCCGAACGAATCTGATCCTGACGGTGAATGATAAACCATATCAGGAAGTGCCTCAATGGTTTAAGACCTGGGAGCATTCAGGATTGATTGCGTGGGTTGATAAGAATGATGATGGAATTATTCAGTTCCGACCAGGAAAGGCGTTTGTAGGTAAACCTCAGTTCACCGACCAGGTAGGCAAGTACGGGCAGCGCGTGGTGGCGAATCAGCCAACAGATTCTGAGAATGAACTCTATGTGGACCGTGATATCATTGTATTGGCAAATCCTGAAATTGCAAATTTACCCGCCTGGGTTGTAGGTTTGGTAGCTGCTGGTGGCTTAGCAGCAGCGTTGTCGACCGCAGCAGGGTTGTTGTTGGTGATCTCAACAGCGATTTCACACGACCTGATCAAACGAGTCTTTCGACCACAGACGACAGAGAAAGAAGAGCTGTTGTATGCACGGATCGCCGCAGCGTTTGCTGTAATGGTTGCTGGATACTTCGGTATCAATCCGCCAGCATTCGTTGCCCAGGTGGTGGCTTTTGCTTTCGGATTGGCGGCTTCCAGCTTCTTCCCCATCATTATTATGGGGGTGTTCTCGCGACGGATGAACAAAGAAGGTGCTATTGCGGGAATGTTGGTAGGAATTATCTTTACGGCTGCGTATATCATCTACTTCAAGTTTGTGAATCCCGCAGCCAATAATCCCGATCACTGGTGGTTTGGAATTTCCCCAGAGGGCATTGGAACAATCGGGATGTTGCTGAGCTTTGTTGTTGCGTATGTGGTTTCACGAATGACTCCGCCTCCGCCACCGGAAGTGCAGGAAATTGTCGACCATGTCCGCATTCCTCGGGGTGCCGGAGCGCCACCGGCTGCGCATTGATCTTTCTGCGATTCTCCAGAGTCTCCATTACAAGGGCTTCTCAAGACAGGTTCTTGAGAAGCCTTTTTTGTTCCGGGTTTCGTTATCCAATTTTTCAGCGATCTGCTCGTTATAGCGCCTGCGGAAACAGACAGCTACCCCCGAGTTGATCAGGAAAGTAGCTGTCTGGTGGAGGAAAAGCGCTGATAAGGCGCTTTTTTTCGTGCTTTTTTCAGTAAAGCCTGGTAGCCAGAGCAGTATGGAGTTTGGTTATAAGCGTAAAATTTCGTAATTTAGAAGACTTTTTAAAAGTGGAAAAGTGTCATAAAAAGCAGAGATTAAAGTGCCAACAATTAACCAGTTGATACGGAAAGGGCGGCAGAAAGTCCGGTACAAGAGCAAATCGCCGGCTTTGCAGGGATGTCCACAACGGCGAGGCGTTTGCGTTCGGGTCTATACAACGACTCCCAAAAAGCCGAATTCTGCTATGCGGAAAGTTGCCCGGGTACGTTTGACCAATGGTATTGAAGTAACGGCGTATATTCCGGGCGAGGGACACAATTTACAGGAACACTCCATTGTTTTAGTCCGGGGTGGACGGGTGAAAGATCTGCCGGGCGTTCGGTATCACATTATTCGAGGAGCGCTGGATGCCCAGGGCGTGGAAGGGCGTCGGCAGGGGCGCTCAAAGTACGGAACGAAACGACCAAAGAAATAAATGGTGTAGGGAAGCATGCGACGTCGGCGAGCTGAAAAACGAGAGCGTAAACCGGATCCGGTTTATCAGGATGTCACGGTAGAACGCTTTATCAATAACATTATGCGAGGTGGTAAAAAGACCGTTGCGCGAAAGATAATGTACAAGGCGCTGGAAATCATCAAGCAAAAAACCAAAGAAGATGAGCTGAAAATTTTTCATAAAGCCATCGAGAATGTGGCGCCGCTGGTGGAAGTGCGCCCGCGTCGTATTGGAGGGGCAACGTATCAGGTACCGATGGAGGTACCGCAGGATCGGCGCATTGCCCTGGCAATTCGATGGATCAAACTGGCGGCACGCAATCGGCGGGGCAAAAGTATGGCGGAGAAATTAGCAGCAGAACTAATGGATGCAGCAAAAGGTGAGGGCGCAGCGGTGAAAAAGCGGGATGATACGCATCGAATGGCGGAAGCAAATCGGGCATTTGCTCATTTCCGATGGTAATTGCTGTAAAAGGTAGATGCGGATAAGTGCTAAAAAGATGTTGAACAAAAATCAGAGAATAAGGGTTAGCGACTATGAGTAGAGCGTTTCCTTTAGAACGGGTCCGAAATATTGGGATTATGGCGCATATTGACGCCGGAAAGACCACAACAACAGAGCGGATTCTGTTTTATACCGGAGTCGTGCATCGCATTGGGGAGGTCGACTCTGGAACGGCGGTGATGGATTATATGGAGCAGGAGCGAGAACGGGGAATTACAATTACTTCTGCAGCGACGACGTGCGAATGGAAGGATCATCAGATCAATATCATCGACACGCCAGGACACGTCGATTTTACAGCGGAAGTACAACGGTCTTTACGGGTGTTGGACGGTGCCGTAGCACTGTTTTCCGCCGTCGAAGGGGTGGAGCCACAATCTGAAACCGTGTGGCGGCAGGCGGATGAATACAATGTCCCGCGGATTGCTTTTGTCAATAAAATGGATCGGGTCGGCGCCGACTTCTTTAATGTGCTGGAAATGATGAAAGAACGATTGGGCGCAAAACCCGTTCCTGTGCAGATTCCGTATGGGAAGGAAGATCAGTTCCAGGGCGTTATTGATCTGATCACCCGGAAGCTGATCACGTATGATGAGGAAACGCAGGGATTGCGGTTTTTTGAACAGGAGATTCCTGCAGAGTATCAGGAAGCGGCAGAACATTGGCGCCATCAGTTGGTGGAGCATGCAGCGGAGCTGGACGAAGAGTTGCTGATGAAATATCTGGATGGCGAGGAACTGACCGAGGAGGAAATTCGGCGGGCATTGCGCAAAGGAACCATTGCAAATCAAATCACGCCAGTGTTCTGTGGTTCTGCTTTCAAGAATAAGGGAATTCAGCAGTTGCTGGATGGCATTGTGTGGTATCTGCCTTCTCCCATCGATATTGGCGAAATTACCGGCGAGGATTTAGAAGGAAATATTGTCAGCCGCAAACCCTCTGACGATGAACCATTCTGCGCACTCGCATTTAAGGTTATTACGGATCAGTATGTCGGACGCCTGACCTACATCCGGATTTACTCAGGACGGCTGGAAAGCGGCAGTTATGTGCTGAATACCACAACAGGGAAGAAAGAACGAATTGCTCGAATTCTCCGGATCCACGCCGACCGTCGAGAAGAAATCCCTGATGCCTATACCGGTGCGATCGTGGGGATTGTAGGATTGAAGAACACCAAGACAGGAGATACGCTGAGCGATCCGAATCATCCGATTATTCTGGAAAAAATTGCTTTTGCAGAGCCGGTGATTGAGTTAGCCATTGAGCCCAAGACTCGCGCCGATCAGGAGAAGTTGGGGCAGGCATTGCAAAAGCTGGCAGATGAAGATCCCACGTTCCATTATCGGATCGATGAAGAAACAGGACAAACCATTATTAGTGGGGTTGGCGAACTGCATCTGGAAATTATGATTGACCGGCTCAAGCGAGAGTTTGGCGTCGAAGTCAATACCGGGAAGCCGCAGGTTGCTTATCGGGAGACGATTCGGAAGACGGTGACGCAGGAAGGGAAGTTCATTCGGCAGACTGGTGGGCGCGGGCAGTATGGGCATGTGTGGATTGAGGTGTCGCCATTGCCCAAAGGTTCGGGGTTTGAGTTTGAAAATGCCATTGTTGGTGGTGTGATCCCTCGCGAGTATATTCCTGCGGTGGAGCAGGGGATTCGGGAAGCGATGCAGACCGGTCCTCTGGGTGGCTATCCAATGGTCGATATTAAAGTAAAACTCTTTGATGGATCGTTCCACCCGGTCGACTCTTCGGAACTGGCTTTCAAAATTGCTGCTTCTATGGCATTTCAGGAGGCGGCAAAAAAAGCAGATCCGGTGTTGCTGGAGCCCATTATGGAGGTGGAAGTAATTACGCCGGAAGAATATATGGGTGAAGTGATTGGCGATCTCAATGCTCGACGGGGGAAGATTGAAAAAATCGAGCCACGGGGGAATGCACAGGTGATTGTTGCGAAGGTTCCATTGTCAGAAATGTTTGGCTATGTGACGCGGTTGCGGTCGATTACCCAAGGACGAGCGGTATACACAATGAAGTTTTCACATTACGAAGAAGTGCCAGCAGAAGTTGCAAAAGCAATTTTGGTATAAATTTTTTTGATCTCAGTCGTGATAAACAAGTTTCATTAAAAGGAGTTGAACAATGGCAAAGGAAAAGTTCGAGCGAACCAAACCGCACGTGAACATTGGAACCATCGGTCACGTTGACCACGGGAAAACGACGTTGACTGCTGCTATTACTGGTGCGTTAGCAAAGAAAGGGTTGGCGGAGTTTACACCATTCGATGCTATCGATAAGGCACCGGAGGAAAAAGCGCGGGGAATCACCATTGCAACGGCACACGTGGAGTACCAGACTGACAAGCGGCACTATGCGCACGTCGATTGTCCCGGTCACGCAGATTACGTCAAGAATATGATCACTGGTGCAGCACAAATGGATGGGGCAATTCTGGTGGTTGCTGCCACGGATGGTCCAATGCCGCAGACGCGGGAGCATATCTTGTTAGCACGTCAGGTTGGTGTACCCTATATCGTTGTGTTCTTAAACAAGGTGGATATTGCAGATCCTGAGCTGATCGATCTGGTGGAACTGGAAGTTCGGGAATTGCTGAATAAGTACGAGTTTCCTGGGGATGATGCCCCGGTCATTCGAGGATCAGCACTCCAGGCACTGGAAGCGGCACTGGATCCGAACACCACAGCCGATGATCCCCGATTTCAGCCGATCTGGGAACTGCTGGATGCGATTGATGAATACATCCCAACGCCACAGCGTGATATTGATAAGCCATTCTTGATGCCTGTTGAAGACGTGTTCAGCATTACCGGTCGCGGAACGGTTGCGACAGGGCGGATCGAGCGTGGCGTTATCCGGCTGAATGATGAGGTGGAGATCGTTGGTTTTGGAATGCAAAAGAAGACGGTGGTAACAGGAATTGAAATGTTCCGAAAGTTGCTGGATGAAGGGCAAGCTGGTGATAATGTGGGATTGTTGCTGCGGGGTATTGCCAAGGATGAAGTTGAGCGCGGAATGGTCATTGCCAAACCCGGCAGCATTACGCCTCACCATAAGTTTAAGGCACAGGTGTACGTGCTGACCAAAGAAGAAGGGGGTCGCCATACGCCCTTTTTCTCCGGCTATCGTCCGCAATTCTACTTCCGTACGACGGACGTCACGGGTGTGGTGCAGTTGCCGCCGGGTGTTGAGATGGTGATGCCAGGCGATAATGTGGATGATCTGGAAATTGAGCTGATTTCACCGGTAGCAATGGAAGAAGGATTGCGATTCGCTATCCGGGAAGGTGGCCGAACCGTTGGTGCAGGCGTTGTAACGAAGATTATCGAATAATCAGCAGAACGATAAAAAGGGGGTGCTGCTGGCATCCCCTTTTTGTTTGTTTCACAAAAGTGAGAAGAGAGCGGTGGCGGCAACACAGAAAATTCGGATTAAGTTGAAGTCCTACGATCACAATCTGGTGGATAAGTCGGCGGAGCGAATTGTCAAAACGGTTCAGGCAACGGGGGCTGTCGTTGCCGGTCCGATTCCATTACCGACGCGGCGGAGCGTTTTTACCGTGCTGCGATCGCCGCACGTTAATAAGACGTCAATGGAACATTTTGAAATCCGAATTCACAAGCGGTTGATTGACATTTACAACGCGACGCCGAAGACGGTTGATTCATTGATGCGGCTGGAATTGCCCGCCGGGGTCGATGTTGAAATTAAAGTGTGAGTTTGAAAATGAGCGTGTTGTTAGGCAAGAAAGTGGGGATGACCAGTCTGTACCTACCAACCGGCGAATATGTTGGTTGTACGGTCATTGAGGCCGGTCCGTGCCCGGTCGTCATGCGGCGGACCAGGGAGCGGGATGGTTATGAAGCGCTCCAGATTGGATGGGGAAAAATGCCGCGCCGCAAGTTGAATAAACCCTTGCAAGGGCATTTTGCGAAAGCCGGTGTGGAACCCACTCGATATTTGCGAGAGTTCCGCAACGTCGCAGGAGACTATCAGGTTGGTGATGTTATTACCGTCAGCGATTTTGCGGTTGGAGATCGGGTCAAGATTTCCGGGTTGAGTAAGGGCCGCGGATTTCAGGGAGTGGTGAAGCGTCATCGATTTGCTGGTGTTGGTGGTGCTACTCACGGGCAACATAATCGGCAGCGGCATCCGGGATCAATTGGTGCTTCGTCCTTTCCTTCTCGAGTCTGGAAAGGTTTGCGTATGGCGGGGCGGATGGGCGGACACAGAGTGACGGTGCGGAATCTGGAAATCGTTGCGATCTTCCCCGATGCAAATTTGCTGGTGGTCAAAGGCAGTGTGCCCGGTGCACCGAATTCCCTGGTGGAAATTGTGAAGATGGAACAGTGAGGGATAGACGATGGTGGTAGATCTCTATACCAGTGATGGTCAGGTGAAGGGGCAGGTGGAATTGCCAGATGAAGTGTTTAATATTGAGCCCCACGAATATGCAATGTATATGGCAGTCCGGGCCTACTTGAATAATCGTCGCCAGGGGACACATAAAGTCAAAACACGGGCAGAAGTTTCCGGCGGCGGGCGCAAACCGTGGCCACAGAAAGGACGTGGAGTAGCACGGGCTGGCTCGATCCGCTCGCCTCTGTGGATAGGTGGTGGCAAAGTTCACGGTCCACGCCCCCGGGATTATTCAATGAACTTGCCGCGTAAGCTGAAACGGCTGGCTCGGAAATCCGCACTATCTGCCCGTGCCAGGGAAAACAATTTAATCGTGGTCGAAGACTTTGATTTCGAGCGTCCGAAAACAAAGCAGATGCTCGCAGTGCTGGAGGCACTGGGACTCAGAGAGCTCAAGACGCTGCAATTGTTACCAGAGCCGAAGCCAAATGTGATGTTATCAGGTCGCAATTTGCCGAAGTTGACCACGATGCCGGCTTTTATGGTGTCAGCATACGATATTCTCAGCCATCATAAGGTGCTGTTGCACCAGGGCGCTATTCAGGTTTTGGTCGAACAATTAGCAGAGGGGCAATTGGTATGACAATCTGGGATGTGTTAAAGCGCCCCATCTTGACAGAGAAGGCGACACATTTGCAGGAAACACAGCGGTGCTATGTGTTTGAAGTCGATCCTCGGGCAAATAAAGCGTTGATTAAACACGCTGTGGAGCATATTTTTAATGTGAAAGTCAAGAAAGTGCGGATCGTTCGAATTCGGGGGAAACATCGTCGAATGTTTACCCGTCACGGTGTGCTGGAAGGACGGCGATCGCATATGAAAAAGGCATATGTGACGTTGCAGCCGGGCTATGAAATTGACATCTTTAGTGTCGGAGTTGAGGAATAGAAAGGCATAGAGAGCAATGGGCATCCGAATGTTAAAACCCATTACGCCAGGCACGCGGTTTTATAGCGTGCCAACCTTCGAGGAGATTACGAAAACGGAGCCGGAAAAATCTTTGTTGACTCCGCTGAAAAGCACGGGAGGGCGAAACAACTTAGGGCGCATTACTTCCCGGCATCGCGGGGGGCGGCATAAGCGACGATATCGGATTATTGATTTCAAGCGCAATAAAATCGGGATGAATGCAACGGTTGAAGCGATCGAATATGATCCCAACCGTTCAGCACGTATTGCGCTGGTAAAGTATGAAGATGGCGAATTGCGCTATATCTTAGCGCCCGATGGTTTAAAAGTCGGTGATGTTATCCGATCAGGTCCTGACGCAGAGATCAAAGTGGGAAATGCTCTGCCATTGGGTAAGATTCCGGTTGGAACAGTGGTTCATAACATCGAGCTCAAACCCGGTAAAGGAGGACAATTAGCGCGAAGCGCTGGTACTTCAGCGCAGATTGTGGGACGGGAAGAGCGTTACGTGCATCTGAAGTTGCCGTCCGGTGAGATTCGGCGTATTCTCAATACGTGTATGGCAACCATTGGCGAAGTTGGCAACAGCGATCACGAAAATATTTTGTACGGGAAAGCTGGACGAATGCGGTGGCTGGGGGTACGACCCCAGACCCGGGGAATGGCAATGAATCCGATCGATCACCCCAATGGTGGTGGAGAAGGTCGCTCCAAATCCGGGGGAGGGCGGCAGCATCCGCGCTCTCCGTGGGGGCAATTAGCCAAGGGATTGAAGACACGAAAGCGGAATAAACCGTCGGATAAATTTATTCTGCGCCGACGGGTAAAGAAAAAGAAGTAAGTTGAACGGAAAAGCTAAAGGAGCGGTATGGCACGCTCGCTCAAAAAAGGACCGTATGTGTATTACAAGCTGCTGAAGAAGGTGCAGCAGCTCAATGAGCGCAATGAGAAGAAGGTGATTAAAACCTGGTCGCGAGCTTCCACCATCCTGCCTGAGTTTGTTGGGCATACGTTCGCTGTTAATAATGGAAACAAATTTA